>DIKH01000207.1 GCA_002424495.1 Desulfobacteraceae bacterium UBA5623 | reverse complement strand
TCAGAAAACTGGCGAAGTTGGGCTACTTCCCTTTATGGAAATCATTGATTGTTGATGACGGGTTACTTGCGGTAATTGCCATCGAACATGACGCAGTCAGCAAAGAAGTTGAAAGAATCCCCAAAGGGACAGACGGGAGAGCCCTACTTTAATTTCGTTGAAGCATTAGGATATATTCAAGCCGCATGGTATTTGAGATCCCTGTGATTGGACGGCTCATCATTTTTATCAATTTAAGCCCGTGTTTTTCCCCCATCTGGATCAGGATTTCGTGAATGCCCTTAACCTCCTCTGGATTTACGCCTAAGGCCTTTCCGAGTTGGTTGTTGTTGGTGCCCACGATAATGGTGCAAATCCTTTCCGGACGCAAGACTCGGGCACATTCCGAGAGGACTCTTTCCATATCTTCCTGGTAAAGTTCAAACTTCTCAGATAGTTTCTTTCCCCTCAGTCCGATCATTGAATTTCTAAGGCTCTCGGTTTCCACACCTAGATAGTTCAGATGGAATGCGTCATTATCCAAGTAGTCAATGGCAAAACTGTAAGGTGGGGAAAAAATGATGCCATCTACGGTTTTGCTTTCAAGGGGGATATCCCTTGCATCGGCTTCCATTGCCCTTGCCTGTGAGACCACCAATTGGGTGCCGTTTAACACCTTCTGAATTTTTTCAGCAACAAACAGGTACCTTTCCAGGATCGCCTTGAACTGTTCAATGGGCGGCTTACGGCTGCTTCTTTCGGAATATCCCACGCTGTCCAGATAGGCCAGCAAAAGGAAATTGTAAGTGTCGGAAGTCTCTTTCTGCTTTTTGGTGAGCTGGGTACGGTCCGCCTTGGTAACATATTCTGCAGCAGGCTCCATAACAGACATCGCGCCGTTAGGCGTCTTTTTTCCGCGGATTTTGATGCCCACAACGGGTTTTCCCACACGTTTTGCAAAATAATCAAACACCTCTTCATAATTGTTCAGCGCATTTCTGGCTCGATTCAACGACATTGTCAGGGCGTCAAGCTTGGTCTGGGTCATGAACCTGCAAAAAGGGCTCGCGTCCATACCGATTGATCTTATTCCCATCAAGGAGGCTTCAACCAGTACCGTGCCTGAACCCATCATGGGATCCAAGACCGTATCACCTGGTTTGAGACCCATGATATTCATGAGCCCTTTTATCATTTGAGGATGGAACTTACCCCGATAGGGAAAGAGTCCGTGGGTGCCGTATCCGGTTCTGAAGAAATTTTTTTCAAAAAAGGATTTCAGCCTTGATGAGGAATGTTCCGGGAGCTTCAATGACTTGCCTGTGCATATAAGGAAATGACGTGTGAACTTACCCCCCACACTGGCGAAGTAGGCGCCGTTTCTGACGAGGGCACTATCGGACAGGATTTGTTGCTCGTAAAAAGCAAGCTCTAATTCATAAAGATCGTTCAGGTTCGGTATGAGCTTATATTTGGCGGGAAAGAGTTTTTCAAACAGGTCTTGATTGAATGCCACGACGATGTTATGCGGATTCAAGTTCTTTCCTCGATTCAATCCTCCACATAATCCTCGGATTTGTGGGGGCTCAGGTCTTCGGTTTGCAGACGCTCAATAATGACATCACAACTTTCGATCTCTATCCCGATCCAGTGCCGGTCCAGCCTTTCACAGACGTCGTAAGTGGTACCGCTACCCCCAAAAGGATCGAGAACCACATCACATTCCTGGGTGGACATCTGAACGACCCGTTCCAGCAGTTTGGTGGATAATTGATTGGCAGACCTCTTTCGGCTCTTAAATTTCCAATGCCTTACGGGTGTAATGTCGTTCCACACATCAGTCAGATTAACGCCGTTAGGATTCATTGCTCCCCGGTGTCCTCCGTAGTCCTTGAGTTCCCTTCCGCAATGCCGGCATACCTCGATAGGAGTTCGGATTCGTCTGAAGGTCCTCGGCTTTCCCTTTGTATAATAGAGCAGGCTGTAATGAGAAGGATACAGACGTCCAGGGATAGGAAGGGATAGCTTTATGTTTACGGCTATCCAGTGACGGAACATCATTCCCGCCTCAGTCAGGTGATTGCCCAATATGATATTCCATTTTGGCAAGTTGTAGACAAAGACGGCCCCGCCCGGCCTTACCACACGAATGCATTGGTCCAGCCACGCCTTGCACCATGAGACATACTTTTCCTCTGAAAGGCAGTCGTTCACCCTAGCACCGTAAATTTTTGAAAGATTAAAAGGGGGGTCGGCAAATACCATATCAACGGATTCGGTGCTTATATATGGAAGCACTTTCAGCAAGTCCCCCTTATAAAGGACGCCCAGTTGGGTCGAATACACGATTCTTTCCACTATGCCGGGTTCAACCACATGGTCCGGGGTCCATATCCCTCGATTTTTAATAACTTGTTGTGTCATAATAAAGAGTTATGTGAAAGACGGATGTTCCGAGCTTGCATAAGAATAGCTGCTAGGAACTATAGAAGGTATGGGTAGGCATGTCAAGATTCTAAGAGAAATTCGGACTCTTACAAGTTTGTCAGCAGTGATGAATGCGCGAGTATTTTGATCGTTGAACAAAAGGTCAGGAGGTGCTGGATATCTGCAACAGGGTTTATTCACTTAAACTGGGGCAAGTATTTTTTCAGGGGAAACCGGAAGAGCTGAAGGATAAGGGGAAACTAAAGGAGCTATTTCTTTGACCACGAACTACACGAAAGGTTTTGAATTTCAGACTACGGTGAGAACATGCACGGGGCAGTTGGTAAGTTTCAGGAGATGTTCATCCCCGGAAACAATCGCTTTTGCCCTGCCTGTAAGAGCACACCATATGAATTTGTCGTCCGCTGGGTCTGCCGGAACAAAAGACTGGCCTGGTTTTACAGTAGTCAATTGCTGGCTGGTCGCGATTGATTGTTACCCATGAGTGAAAATCTGCTCTTGACTCATGTTCCACTCTTACCGCCTGAAAATATTGAGCACATGCGTCAAGTGCAGTTTCGACCCTATAAACCAACTGCCTCCTCGCATAAACCCTTTCCTGCCTTATGAACCCAGCAGTTCGACTGTGAGTCCCTCTATCCTTTCAAAATGACGACTGTTAAATGTGGCTACTGAATACCCGAGGGAAATAGCAGTGGCGCCGATCATAAGATCGTGAGCGCCGATGCGGGAGCCTTTTTGAAGCAGGTCAGCCCAAATTTCCGCATATATTCTGGCGGCTGCAATTTCAAAGGAATATATGGGAAATAATTCGATGACTTTTTCTACAAAGGCGCTTCTTTTTAACCGCCTCTTGGATGAATCGGCCCGATGAACGCCATGGAGAAGTTCGGAAACTGATATAACACTGATCCCGAAAGGCTCATTTTCACGTCCGGCAATAAATGCGGCCATATCAAGACGCCCTCTTTCAGATTCGATCAAAATGCTGGAATCCAGTATTACTCCCATTGGCCGTCCTCCGGTAAGGGAGGTTGATTCGCGGCTAGAATATCCAGGTCCGCTGCAAAGCTCTCCAGCTCGTCTCCCAGTTCAGGGAGTTTCTCCAGTAAAAGCATCAGCACTTTTAGGGGCTGTACCCCTTCTGCAGTTCGGATGGGCTCTATTTGAGCGATGGGTTTTCCGCCTCTTTCAACGATAAATTTTTCTCCCTTGAACTTGACTCTGTTTAAAAGCTCTGAAAATGACCTTGCAGCCTGAGTCGCGGCAATGTGCTCTTCCATGTGCAGCCTCCTCTGATAATATGATTTTAAGGCCCTGTAGCGCTGATGTCAAGTGCTTAGATGTTCATCCCGGGAAGCAATCGCTTTTGCCCTGCCTGTAAGAGCACACCATATGAATTTGTCGTCCGCTGGGTCTGCCGGAATAAAAGACCTGCCTGGTGTTACATAGAAAGAGAGGATCAAACTCTTACCGAATACTGCCGCATCCGCATACCGTTCGCATGGCTCGAAAAATTTTAAAGCCAACAACTCACTCAAGATATTGTATTTTTTTTAGGCTTGACACACAATTCAGATGCCCTTATCTTCACTTGCCGGATTTGAATGCCTTTGCCATTCATTCGCAATAAGATATTTCTGAATATTAGGAAGAACAAAGTGAGTATTGTGTGTCCAAGCTGTAAAAAAGTGTACAATGTTGATAATTCCAGGATTCCTCTTAACAAACGGCGGACTGCAAAATGCAGCAGGTGTAAAGCCAGTTTTTTTGTAATAAAGAGATCAACTGTTCTATTTGCTGGCCCCCAGGAGGAAGATAATTCATATATCCGAGGCTATGTTGAAAAACGCTCTGGCCTTGATCGAAGGCTGTGGCTGGATAGAAGGTCTGAGGGGAAATTCGAAAGCTTTCCTTTCCGGACCCCGGACCGTGATTTTATCCCCATTATTGACAAGGAAGGCCACCCGATCGGGTATTACAGCCCGGGCCGCAGAAATGGGGCTGATCGAAGGGGAGGAGAAGAACGGCGATACCTTTCGTAGGAACAGTTTCAAAACTCCAGGGTTCTATCTCTCCACTCCTTTTCAAAATTTTCTCCCTTATAGCCGATAGCTAACCTCTGATAGCTTTTTTGTTGAATGCTTGACTTATCATCGTCGGTTTCATATTTTTTCAATCTCCATCATCTATATTTTGTGAGGTATTTGGCATGGCTGAAAGGCCTCTAATCGGCATCACCATGGGAGATCCGGCAGGGGTTGGTCCCGAGATCATTGTCAAGGCACTGGCGGATGACAGCATCTATTCGCTTTGCAGGCCTGTTGTCCTTGGGGACCAGGGCTCCCTTTCCTCTGCCTTTGCTGTGACCTCAGGCGACGTATCATTAAATATCATCAAAGATCCTTCTGATGCCGGGGCAGTCCCTGGAATGATAGATCTTGTGGCAATATCAAAGCTCGATACGGACGACATTAGGCCGGGAATACCGGTGGTTGCAGGCGGCAGGGCAATGGTTGAATATATACGCAGGGCCGTGGAAATGATCCAAAAAGGAAGTCTTGCGGCCATGGTAACCTGCCCGATCAACAAGGCATTGATGCATCAGGCAGGCTTTAGATATGATGGCCATACAGAGCTTATCGCCTATCTTACAGGTTCCAGCCAATATGTCATGATGCTCGCAGGAGAAAGGTTGCGGGTGGCGCTTGTGACCATCCATTGTGCGCTAAGGGAGGTCCCTGATGCTTTGACTGTGGATATGGTCTACAAAACCATAGAAATAACGGCCAGGGCGCTTAGAGACGACTTCGGCATAAAAGATGCCAGACTTGCCGTGGCGGCCCTTAATCCCCATGCAGGAGAGGGAGGGCTTTTTGGAGACGAAGAAGACCTCATCATAAGGCCGGCGGTAAACCGGGCCGTCGAAGATGGCTATAATCTGGTGGGTCCACTTCCTGCTGACACACTGTTTTTCAAGGCGATCTCCGGTCAATTCGATGCGGTTGTCGCCATGTATCATGATCAGGGGCTTATTCCTCTTAAGCTTATGCATTTTTCAGACGCAGTAAATGTGACCCTGGGGCTTCCGATTATCAGAACATCTGTTGATCATGGCACTGCCTATGACATTGCAGGGACCGGAAAGGCGGATGAAATGAGCCTTGTGGAGGCCATAAGACTTGCCGTGACAATGGCCTCAAACAGGAAGACAAAAAGACATGGCAAGTGAGTTTATAAGGATAAGGGGAGCCAGGGAACACAATCTGAAGGATCTCTCCCTCGACATCCCAAGAAACAGCCTTGTTGTAATAACCGGGCTTTCCGGCTCCGGCAAGTCTTCTCTCGCCTTTGACACCATTTATGCAGAGGGTCAGCGCAGATATGTGGAATCACTTTCCGCCTATGCGAGGCAGTTTCTTGAACAGATGGACAAGCCCGACGTTGATTCAATCGAGGGCCTGTCTCCAGCCATTGCCATTGAACAGCGGACATCGAGCAAAAACCCCCGCTCCACTGTGGGGACTGTGACCGAGATATACGATTATTTCAGGGTCCTGTTCGCAAGGATCGGACGACCCCATTGTCCAAACTGCAACCTGGCCATCAGTTCCCAGACCACACAGCAGATCGTGGATCAGATCATGGGGATTTCAGAGGGAACCAGGATACAGATCCTCGCCCCTCTGATTGAAGGCAAAAAGGGTGAACATATCCAGCTGCTCCAGAGGCTGAGAAAAGATGGCTTTACCCGTGTAAACATAGACGGCAGTATTATGCCCCTTGAGGATGATATTGCCTTAAACAAGAACCAGAAACACACGATAAGCGTTGTAGTGGACAGACTGGTCATCAAGGAAGATATCAAGCGACGTCTGACAGACTCAGTGGAGCTGACGCTATCTGTTTCGGAAGGCAAGCTGATCCTTGATGTGATAGGTTCAAAAGAGATCCTCTTCAGTCAGAAGTCCGCCTGCCCCAGTTGCGGGTTGAGCCTCCCGGAACTCACTCCACAGATGTTTTCCTTTAACAATCCGCAAGGGGCCTGCAAGGAGTGCAGCGGGCTTGGCACCAGGAGATATATTGACCCGGAGCTGATCGTGCCGGACCGGAATCTGTCCATCAGGGATGGCGCAATCGCCCCATGGGCAAACAGGCACCCTGTGTATTTTCAGCAGATGCTTGAATCCCTGTGCAGGCATTATGGAATAAATTCCCACACGCCCTTTAAAGATATACCCAAAGATGTGCAGGACGCTTTACTGTTCGGCTCCGGCAAGGATGAGATCAAGTTTTATTTTGAAAGGGATGACAGAAGATACTTTCACGCCCGTCCCTTTGAGGGGATTATTCCGAACCTTGAAAAAAGATTTCAAGCCACAGACTCCTATCAAATCCTGGATGAGATCATAAATTATATGAGCGTCATGCCGTGCCCTTCCTGCAACGGAGCAAGGTTAAACCCCGTCAGTCTGGCCGTCCGCGTGGGAGAAAAGGCCATAAATGAGATAACAGGCCTTTCCATTGAACAGGCCTATGGGTTTTTTGACTGCCTGGAGCTGGACCCCAAGGAAAGGACCATTGCACAGAGGATATTGAAAGAGATACGAGATCGCCTGGGATTTTTAAAAAGCGTGGGGCTTGATTACCTGACCATTGATCGGGCCTCTGCAACCCTTTCAGGCGGCGAGGCACAGAGGATCAGACTGGCCACCCAGATAAGCTCGGGGCTGGCAGGTGTGCTCTACGTGCTTGATGAGCCAAGCATCGGCCTTCACCAGAGAGACAACATCAGGCTGCTCAAGAACCTCAAGCACCTAAGAGACCTGGGAAACTCCGTCCTTGTAGTGGAGCATGACGCAGAGACCATTATGTCCGCGGATCACGTCATTGACATGGGGCCGGGGGCTGGCCGAAACGGCGGACATGTCGTTTTTCAGGGCTCATCAGAGGCCTTGATTAAAAGCGAGGAATCGTTGACCGGCCAGTATCTGGCAGGCAAAAAGACGATTCCCATGCCAGGGACCAGGAGGAAGGGAAACGGGAAGTCAATCATGATAGAGGGTGCAAGGGAAAATAACCTCAAAGACATCTCAGTGAAAATACCCCTTGGCGCCTTTACCTGCGTAACCGGAGTTTCCGGTTCCGGGAAGAGCAGCCTTGTAAATGCCATACTTTACCCTGCCCTGGCCCAGCGACTCTACCGTTCAAAAAGCCGGGTGGGCAGCGTTGGATCAGTGAAGGGGATTAACAATATTGACAAGGCGATCAACATTGATCAAAGCCCCATCGGCAGGACGCCCCGCTCCAATCCAGCCACATACACAGGCATCTTTACACATATCCGCGAAATGTTTTCCATGCTGCCTGAATCCAGGATCAGGGGATACAAGCCCGGCAGGTTCAGTTTTAACGTAAAAGGCGGCAGATGTGAGGCATGCAAGGGTGACGGCATCATAAAGATAGAGATGCATTTTCTTCCGGATGTATATGTCAGGTGTGAGGTCTGCAAGGGGCTGCGCTATAACAGGGACACTCTGGAGATAAAATACAGGGGCTTTACCATTGCAGATATTCTGGACATGACCATCACTCAGGCCTACACCTTTTTTGATTCTGTGCCGGTGATCAAGAATAGTCTTAAGACCCTTATTGACGTTGGCCTGGGCTATATCAAGCTAGGCCAGCAGGCCACCACACTCTCGGGTGGTGAGGCCCAGAGGATAAAGCTGTCCAAGGAGCTGAGCAAGAGAAACACCGGCCGGACCTTATACCTGCTTGATGAGCCCACCACAGGGCTCCATTTTGCCGACATCCAAAAACTCCTGGAGGTCCTGGATTACCTGGTTGAGCTGAAAAATACGGTCCTGGTGATTGAGCACAACCTTGATGTAATAAAGACCGCAGATCATATTATTGATCTTGGCCCGGAGGGAGGAGACGGGGGAGGTTACTTGGTGGGGACGGGGACGCCGGAGGAGATCTCCAGGATTAAGGGCTCATATACAGGTGAGTTTCTGAAAAAGGCGCTGGGCTAAGGCCGAGGGTTTTTCTCCCATTCCCTGAACCATATAATAAAATCTTTACATGATCCTAATACCATACTAACGTATCAACAATATTGTAAAATTAGCATTAAGAAACTGTTGCTCAAACCGGAGTCTGATGATGGCTAAAGAACAGATACTGGCAGTAGACGATGAAGAAGATATCCTTGAACTGGTGAGGTACAACCTGGAAAGGGAAGGTTATCAGATTACATGCGCCACCAACGGTGATGATGCCTTAAAATCTGTCCGCAAGTCTATTCCGGACCTGATATTGCTGGATCTTATGCTCCCTGACATGGATGGCCTGGAGATAACAAGGTTGTTCAAAGCCGATGCCATGACAAGGTCCATTCCCATCATTATGCTGACCGCCAAGGGTGAAGAGGCCGATATTGTGACAGGCCTGGAACTGGGGGCCGATGACTATATTGCCAAGCCTTTTAGCCCCAGGATCATGACCGCCAGAGTTAAAGCGGTCTTGCGCAGAAAATACGAGGAACAAACTGATGAGGCCGAGTATCTGAAAATACATAATCTGTTGATCCACCCTGGTCGCAGGGAGGTCCTTGTAGACGGGGAGAGGGTGGAACTGACCTTCACGGAATTCGGAATACTCTATTGTCTGGCAAGACGGCCCGGTTGGGTCTTCACGCGCTACAAGATCGTTGATGCGGTAAGAGGTGATGAATATCCGGTTACAGACCGTTCTGTTGATGTCCAGATATTCGGGCTCAGAAAAAAACTCGGGCAGGCAGGCCAATACATTGAAACAGTCCGCGGGGTCGGATACCGCTTCAAGGAGTAGCCCATGATCAAAAAAAGACGGCTTCTCTGGCAGATCTATCCATCTTTTTTTTTGGTAATCCTTTTATCCCTGACCGCCACCATCTGGTTTGCCTCAAGGACACTCAAAACGTTCGTTATTGAACACAATACCTCGGATCTTGAGACTCTGGCCCACATATTCGAGGCGCAATTCAGAGGGCTTCTTTCACCGCCTGATATGCCCCAGATTGACCGGTTATGCAAGAGCATCGGTGAAAAGGGCAAGATGCGTCTCACCATTATTCTCCCATCCGGTCAGGTGGCCGGGGATTCTGATGAAGATCCGAAAAAAATGGACAGCCATTTGGATCGGCAAGAGGTTGTTCAGGCGGTTAAAGGGGGGCTGGGTGTTTCAACGAGGTTCAGCCTGACACTAAGGAAAAATATGATATACCTGGCAGTGCTTCTCAAACACGGCCCTGATATCCTGGGCGTATTACGAACAGGCATATTTTCAGAATCTGTAGATGGAGCAATAAAAAATATACGTGAGAAAATCATTATCAGCGGGATCATTATTTCCATCCTGTCCGCAATCATCTGCCTCCTGCTTTCGCGCCGCATAAGCAGGCCCATTGAAGAGATCAAAAAAGGGGCTGAGAGTCTTGCGCGCGGTGACTTGACCTATAGGTTGCCCTACTTTGATTCAAAGGAGATGGCAAGCCTGGCAGAGGCCATAACCCGGATGGCAAAGGAATTAACTAACCGGATCAACATAATAACACGGCAGAGAAACGAACTGGAGCAGGTGTTTTCCAGCATGGTTGAGGGCGTGCTTGCAGTAGATTCGGAAGAGCGCATCATAAGCATGAATCATTCAGCAACACTTTTGGTTGAGTGCAATCAAAATAATGTTCAGGGCCGCAGTATTCAGGAATTAATAAGAAACGCAGATCTTCAGGAGTTTATAAAGGGCGTTATTAACAACCAGGATATGGTTGAGCAGGACATCCTTTTTCATTTTTCATTTGACGAGAGGATTATCAACTGCCACGGAACCGCCATGTGCGACGGCCAGGGTAAATGTAACGGCGCGCTGATAGTCTTAAATGACGTCACACGTCTAAGAATGCTTGAAAATATCCGGAGAGATTTTGTGGCCAACGTATCTCATGAAATCAAAACCCCTATCACAGCGATCAAGGGCTTTGCGCAGACCCTCAGAGACGGCGTGAAAGATGAAGACAGCAGGGAGCGTTTTCTGGAAATAATCGAAAAACACACTGATCGCCTCATCACAATCATTGACGACCTACTGAGCCTTTCCAGGGTCGAGGAGGGCGCTGAAAAAGGGGAGATCTCTCTACAGTCAGGATACATAGGGGATGTTCTTCAGTCAGCCGGCCAGTTGTGCGAAAGGAAGGCCTCTCAAAGAAAAATCGGGATTGAAGTCCTCTGCGATCATGATATAAAGGGTAAAATAAATCCCGCCCTTCTTGAACAGGCCCTGATTAATCTGTTGGATAACGCCATCAAGTACAGTGAGGAGTCAGGCGCGATCCGCGTTCAAGCAAGGGCGGAGGGAGATGAAATAGTCATAGATGTCATTGACTGTGGAAGCGGAATTGAAAAGAAACATCTTGATCGTATTTTTGAACGGTTTTATCGCGTGGATAAGGCAAGGAGCAGAAAGCTGGGGGGAACCGGGCTGGGGTTGTCTATTGTAAAGCACATCGCTCATGCCCATGGTGGGCACGTAACAGTGGACAGTAGCCCTGGAAAAGGGAGCACCTTCTCGATTCATCTGCCTAAGGGATGATACTTGCCATTTTGGCATCACATCCAAACGTTAAGCCTTTTCCAGAATCGGATAAGGTAATCGAAAAATAATGAGATTATCAGTAGGATCAAAGCGGCTGCATAGATTACGCATTTTTTTGTCCAGTGTTTCGATGCCTCTGATTTTTTGAATTCAAATTCGGTGCTGCTTTTATACCCCTTTTTGGCAGCATGTGTTTCCGCCGCCATTTCCTCATGCTGCCACATTTCCCTTTCTTCCTGTACCAGGTTTCCGGTATTACATTCATGGAGCGAAAGTTTAGGACAGAAATATCTTGTTTGATCCCATTTCGGCAGTTGCTGTAAATTCGCAAGAAATTGTTGTTTGATCAAGTCGGATTGCTCGTTTTGCCGTGATCCAATGAATAAAATATCTTCTAAAATTATACAGTTACCACCACTGCTGGTGTTCGGGCCTGCATAGGTTTTCCAAAGGACTTGGCAATTTGTTTTTATGGTAATTTGATATTCCTGAAGCCTGAATGCAAGATCGCCTGCTTTCCTCCTGATGGAGATATTCTTCGAACGCTGTCCGGATTTTTCCAAAAAAATTCTGCCTTCTTCATCAATACCTCGATCTAGCATCCACAACAGCATTTCTTCTTTCGTAACCCTTTTGCCGGTCTTGCAATTGTATACATCAAGGCCTCTGCAGTAATATTTCGCCTTCAGCCACTCCGGGAACTGTTTAAGATGATCAAGAAACTCTCCTTTTAAAAATCCAGGGCGGTTATTATCTGCCGGACCAATGAACAGGATCGTCCCTTTCGTAAAACACCTCCCCTCTTGGAGCGCACCTAACCCAAAATGTGCTTCCCACCTCAACTGACCGGCATCGTATTCAATTATTTTGTACTCGCCCAATTTGTAAATGGCCGCTTGCACTTTCCTACCTCACCCGGACAGCCTCCTGAGTTTTATGACCTTTTGCCCTTCCTTGGTTTAATCGAACAAATCAAGAAGGAAGCTCCTTTTTTTGTATTGGCTCTTGCCATGGTATTTCCCATGATGGGCATAACCACTTTCTCTGGATTGAGGTTGAGGCAACTCTGCAGCCGACCGCTCAATGATCTTATCCAGTTCCCCTCGGTCGAGCCAAACGCCTCGGCATTTGGGGCAATAGTCTATTTCAATCCCCTGTCTTTCGCTCATCACCAGTTGAACATTGCAAATTGGACAATTCATACTTTTTACTCCTCATTTTAGTTTTAGGTTTCCAAAAGTCTTATTGACCTGTTTTACATTTTATTTTGGGATTTTGACATTATCATCATTGTAAACCCCATTTTCAGCAGTTGTGTGGCAGGCGGAACAGTTGGATAATGAACCGATTGACTCCCGCTTCAATACATCCGGGCTGATATCATGGTGCTTTTCCTGAATATAAGGGATCTCGGTTATTCTTAACGGGGTTTTGCTTCCAAGGCTTCTCATGATCTTCACTGCCCTTTTTGCTGAAGAACGCTCTGCGGCATTGTCATTAAGATATTTAGAAATATCTTTTTTTGCCTCTGAATCAAGTTCCACAGCCTCGCCGAAGTGATCTTCAAGCCCGGCAAGAATCTTTTCCCATGAACCGGAAGGCAGCAACTCGGGCTGATAGGCAAAATGGCAGTCTCCGCAGCTTTCCGCATATGCCGTATTGGAGACCGGTGTAAAGCAGCTCTTGCCGCCATGCTCAGAGTGATTCCCCCTGTGCCTTTCACGATGCTGCCTTTTTTCACCGTGTTCATCATGATCCGCCAAGGCGACATGAAAGCCGCCGCTTGCCGCAAGCAACAATATGAGCCCAAAAAAAATAGATTTTGGTATCCTCATCATATCCCCTCCTTTCACTCCACGATATATTCGCAGTAACTTTTGACTTGGGCGCAAAAGCCGCTCGAAAATTACCACGGCCAACACAATACTAGCCTATCGTTTCATAATTTCCTTTACAGTTAATAAGTTACCCCTCCCCTCGGTCTCCTCCCACAAGGGGAGGGGAACTATTTGAATCTTATTAATGATCCCCTCCCCATTGATGGGGAGAGGGGAAGGGCAGGGGTGGTCAACTGATTGTAGGAATTTTTGCGAAACGCTAGACTAGCAGGCTGTCCTAGAATGCTCTTTTTCAATTATGATAACCGTGGCGCTCTTTTTTCCCATGGTGTCCAAAACATCCATCGGAATTCCGGATAAGGTATTTCGAGAGTTGTTCCTGGGTCAGTATGCTGCGAAATGAAAGCCGGTGTTCCATTACTTTCTCCATAATCTGCCATTTGAGATCGTGGAGTTCTTTCTGTTTGGCCCTGATCTTTTCGACATCCGGTTTTTCCTGCATCCACAACAGCTTCAGTTCAGTCCTGCATTGAAATTTGCGGTTTTGCAGCGGTGCGATATCCTTATGAAATGACTCTGTCAGAGCCTGAATTTTTTCCGTTTGTTCCGGCGTCAGGTTAAGATCGCAAGTCATCATCTGTTTCATTGCCCCGTCCCCTCCTCCCCTGGGGCAGCCCATTTTTCCTGATTGTTGGGCCAAGGCCAATCCACTGAATGCAAACATCATAAATACGGATACGATTATAATCTTCTTTTTCATAGTCTTAAATCTCCTTTTATTGGTTTTAGAATTGCAATACAATCACCATTATCACCATCATAGAGCAAGCCACATGCCAAAAAACATCTACCAGCATAACAATTTGAAATTAAAAGTAATTATTTATAATAGTTTAAAAATATTCTGAAAGAATCGCGCTTGCATGCGGCAATGTTTGTCGAAAATAAAACACCATATTCGACAAAATGGTCGGATAGTGGTTATATAGTGTCTGAACGACAAGGTCATTCAGACACTATTGTGAATTTTTAAGTTAAGAAGAACCTAAAGCCTCCTTAGAGGACATTATTATGGAAATTGACAACAGAAATCCGGTGTCAAAAGTGCCTTCCAAACCAGAAAGGATGGTCTTCCGGCAGCCGTTGGCCGTGGCCCTGATTTGTCTGATCTTCATCGGGTTTTTCCTTATCACTGGAAGGATGAATATGCGGGCATTGGATAAGGCCCTGGCCGGATATATGGAGAAAAACTGCCTCATCATGGTGAATGCGGTCCAGCAAACCACGGGGGATCTGTTCCAATATCTGGGATCGGCCCATTCGGGGGGCTATGACCCCATGACCGGCTCGCTCCGTGACGAGGACGTTTTATCTATGGAAGAGGAGTTCATCAACGGTTTGATTGATCTTGTCCGGGAAATGGACGTAAGCATGGAAGCAGGAGGGCTTAGTCAGGATGACTTTGAATCGCTGCTATCGGCCGAGGGACTGACATGGATCTCCTTTCTGAACGAACAGGGGCAGCCGGTCCTTTCGAACAGGGCGGTTCCCGTGCAGATCCAAAAGGCCGCGGAACCGGTTATCCGGGGTAGAAAAATTTTCAAGACTAACATCTTTTCCCCTATCCCTGACCAAGCGCCTTTGCGCTTCATTGCCCTGGCACGAAACTCGGGAAGAGGAACGGTCTTACTGGGGCTGGATGAAGACGACTTTCGTTTCCGACGCATAAAGTTTTGTCTTGAGACTGTGCTTCGGGACATGTCCAGCTCTCCGAACAAGGCCTATACCTATCTCATGGCCAATGATCCGAAAGGGAGAATCCTGGGAAGTATTGGAACTGCCTTCGAAGAAGAGGGCAAAGAGGTCATGCCTTCGGAGAAGCCGGATCTGAAGACCAGGAAAATTTCGGTCGGAGGGCGCCGTCTGCTGGAAACCTCAGCCCCCCTTTCCATCGCAAATCAACCGGCAGGTGTTGTGCGGCTGGGGCTGGAGGCGGACGATATTTTTCTCATTCTTTCCAAGAACAGGCAGAACTTTTTTATTTCGATGGGATTTATGATCCTCATTACCCTGCTCTCAATGTGGCTTCTCCACAGAAATCAGAGCAGGTACCTGAAGGAAATGCAGGAGATGCAACAGCGGGTGCATCAGGCGGAAAGGCTCTCCGCACTGGGAAGGCTTGCTGCCGGGGTGGCCCATGAGATCCGAAACCCGTTAAACGCCATCAGCATGGGCGTTCAAAGGATACATAAAGACGCCCCCCATAAACTGACCCAGGTCATTCGCGATGAGATCGGGCGAGTCAATCGAATCATTGCGGATTTTATAGGTATTGCCAAAACGCGAGACCTGGAATTCCAGCCGTGCAGCCTCAGGCGGATTTTAGAACAGATCATCCTTCTTGTGGGGGAGGAAGCGGAATCCAAAGGGATACGGATCGAAACCCAGTGGCCGGAGCAAGATCTGATCGCTTCCGTGGATCGCGACAAGATAAAACAGGCCTTTTTAAATATCATCAACAACGCCATGGAATCCGGCCGGGACCGGTGTACGGTCAATGTTACCCTGGAATCCAGGGGTAAGGAATGGGCCAGAGTAAAGATCGCAGATACGGGTAACGGGCTTGATCCGGAAGAAATCCGGCATATCTTTGACCTGGACTACACAACCAAGGACAAGGGACTGGGTTTAGGGCTCCCGCTTGCCCATGAAATCATAAAGGGTCATGGCGGTACAATCCATGTAAGCAGTCAACCAGGCGCGGGATCGGTGTTTGAAATCGTCCTGCCGCTTTATGGAATAGGAATCATGCCATGAAAAATTTAGACATCCTGGTGGTGGAGGACGGCCGGAGCCAGAGGGAGCTGCTGCGCGATTTCTTGCGGGACGAGGGCTTTAGGGTTTTTGAAGCGGAAAACGGAAAAACAGCACTTGAGAAGGTGAAAACAGGCTACTTTGATCTATTGCTTGTAGACTATAAGATGCCGGAAATGGACGGGATACAGTTGATCGAGGCGGTCAAGGCCATCAATCCGGAAATAGATATCATCATGATGACAGCCTTCGGCACCATAGAGACCGCGGTAAACGCCATGAAGGCCGGGGCAGCGGATTATATCGTAAAGCCCGTTGAACTTGAGGAACTGCTGATACAGATAGAAATGATTTCCGAGCGGCGGATCCTCCGGAAAGAAAATCAGATGCTGCGGGAGCAACTGCGGGCCAAAGGCGTTACAACGGATCAGATCATCTATAATAGCGCGGCCATGGAAGAGGTGGTCAACCTGGCAGGAAGGGTGGCCGGGAGCAAGGCTACCATTTTGCTGGAAGGAAAAAGCGGTACGGGCAAGGAACTTCTGGCCCGGCTTATCCACCATCTGAGCCCCAGGTCGGGCCGTCCCATGATAACCGTCAACTGCATGGCCCTTTCGGAATCGCTTCTGGAAAGCGAGCTTTTCGGACACGAAAAGGGGGCGTTTACAGGCGCCTCCCAGCAGAGGATAGGACGCTTTGAAGAGGCTGACCAAGGCACGCTGTTTTTGGATGAGATCGGTGAGATCCCGCCGGCCATCCAGGTCAAGCTCCTGCGATTCCTACAGGAAAGGGAATTTCAACGAGTGGGTGGAAATCGCACCCTGCGCTCCGACGTAAGAATTATTGCCGCAACCAACCGCAATCTTATGGAAGAGGTCAAGGCCGGATTGTTTCGGGAGGACCTCTATTACCGGCTGAACGTGGTGACGATTCAGTTGCCGCCTTTGCGGGAAAGGATCGAGGATGTGCCCCTGCTGATGGCGCATTTCCTCAAACATTTTGCCGAACGGAATGGAAAGCCCGTCACTGGTTTTTCAGCTGAGGCCCGCGATCTCTTAATGAAGTATTCCTATCCCGGAAATGTCAGGGAACTGGAGAACATTATTGAACGTGCCGTGGTGATCTGCCGTGGAAATCTGATCACCAGCAAGGACCTTCCTTTTCACGATGCAGTGGAATTATCGGGCAATAACCAAGAATTCGGCGCCCAGGGTCTGAATGTGGCCATTGAAAATCTGGAAAGGGAAATGATCCGGGATGCCATGGCAAAAACAGCAGGTCATCAAACCCGGGCCGCTCAAATGTTGGGAATCAGCGAACGGATGTTGCGGTATAAACTGAAAAAATACGGGATCAAAAAAAACTGATCTCTTCCCTTAAGAGGTGGTTTACCGGGAGGGAGGCCGTCTTGACATGGACCAGGCCTGGTTTTTTTGAAGCAGACTGGTAGCGTCCAAGAGGCTGTGCCTATGTCCTTTTTGTGCCCCCTTTTTGTCGCAGCACTGAGTTCGGCCATCGAGTTTATGATTTCGGCTTTAGCGATTTGTCTGGTTGAATACAGTAATTTCCGGTTAAGTATTTGCATAGGTTGAATTTGTTGAAGGAATTATGTTGCTGTCAAATTCAGAATCAAGAGAGTGATTTTCAGCATCAAGCATTTCATTTTGAATTTTTATGCGGAGCTCGCGAACTCTTTTGATGGAAACTTTCTCGTTATGATGCTCACGGCAATAAATGGCGAGCAATAGATAGGTG
>DIKH01000146.1 GCA_002424495.1 Desulfobacteraceae bacterium UBA5623 | reverse complement strand
CCCCGGTGGGGGCATGGCCGGCAATGTCCAGGAGTTGGTCGATCAGGGCGGCGGCGACCTCCTCGTCGCGGTAACGCCGAACAGACCGGCGCCCCTTGATCAGGGCGGTCATCTGGCCCGGAGAGGGAAAAGCGCCAGCCAGCGCTTCGCTCTCATCCGGATTCCTGCCGAGAATCGACACGGCGCCGGTCGGGCAAACGGCAAGACAGTGCTGGCAGCGGAAGCAACCACCCTCCTCATTGAATTTGGGGAGGCCATCCATCATGGTGATAACCCCGGCCGGGCATTCCAGGGCACACTCTCCACACTCGATACAACGCTCCTCATCAACCTGAAAGTTGAACATTGACTTCTCCATAACACGGCTCCTTTTTTATGAGGGTTTACAGCAAAGATGTTACATTTTAGCCTCTTGCAAAATGAGGATTTTCGTTCAAAATCAAGGCATGCGAAAAATTTTACCACAGGCATCGAGTTAATATTCCGAGGATAAATTTTTGAGCATAACGCAGAGTTTGGGCGAAAAGACCATTTTGCAAGAGGCTCATTAACTTTCTTGATGACACTCGAGCACTACGTTTGTTACTCTGGACACTCATGGAAAAGGTGACTCCTCAAAGTTGTTTTCTTGATCGTTAACCCTTTAAACAGTTTAGCTTTTCCATGTTTTTTTAGCATCTATCTGCAAAAGTTAAATAAAATATAAAGGCTATGTAATTCCTATGAGTAACAATCTACTCCTGCCAACTTGCCCCAATGGTTGTGCTGGCGAACTATCTAAAACTAATATAGTTGTAACTGAGGGAGCTCTAAGAGAGTGCCCAACATGTGGACACTTGGTTAGCTCTTGCACTAAAGATTACTATGAATTATCGAATCAGGATTGGAATACTGAAGAAGGAACATGGCCGTCAGAAATAGACATGAAAAGATTAATAAAGCGAAAGACTAGAGACATCAAGACAATATCTGACTTACTAAAAAAAAAGACCGAAATACATCTCTTGGATGTTGGCTCTTCTAATGGTGCTTTCGTATCTTTTGCCAAAAGCTTGGGCATACATGCAGAAGGCGTGGATCCATCAGAGAAAGCAGTTAGAAATGGTACAGACAGAGGCCTAAAAATTCATTTAGGCTATTTGCATGAAGCAGCCTTTCAAGATGCTTCTTTTGATGCCATAACGCTTTACGAAGTAATTGAACATATTGACGAGCCACAGGCCTTATTAAAAGAATGCCACCGAATATTAAGGCCTAATGGAATTCTTCTCATTGGGACTGGAAACATAGATAGTTGGACTCGGTGGATACGGAAAGGAAAATGGGATTTCTTCAATATGAAGGAACACGGAGGGCACATAAGCTTCTTTTCACCAAAATCTCTAGGTGTTCTTAGCTCACGAACAGGTTTTGTAGTAAATAAAATTAGAACATCATCAGTAAAATTTTATGAAAAAAAAGATGTTCCGTATTTTTTATATCGGATAACGAAAATATTTTCAGAAATACTCAATATCCCATCTAGGTTTTTTAATAAAGGCCATCAAATGGAGGCTTACTTGGTGGCTAATAAAACGATATCTGCATAATGTTGTTCTCGCAAAAAGTCAGGCGACACGAATTGTGTACGAATGATTTCAGTTGGTTACATGGTGCAAAATTATAAAAAAAATACTTTTTGCGAGATTGTCAAGATTAAAGAGCTGTCAAACAACACCAGTTTGGAGACAAGCAAATTTCCACTCAACCATCCAGCAACAGGCCTCTTGCGGAGAGCAGAACGCCGCTATCCATCCGAATTGCCTTTCTGCTCTATCAACTGGCATGGACCATTGCTCTTCCTCTGCTGCGTCGCAACCATCGACTGCGGCACGGATTCGGCCAACGCATCCTGCAGGAGGTCCCTGCTGCCGCTGATCTCTGGATCCAGGCGGCCTCCGTGGGAGAATCATTTCTGGTCTGGGAAATCATCAGAAAACTGGCTCCGCCCCGACCAATCCGGCTGCTTCTGACCACCTCTACCAGTCAAGGCATGGAGATCCTGGAAAAGGCCCGGCAAGAGGTCCGGCAGCAAGACAGCAGACTGACCATTGACACCGCCTATTTCCCCTTTGATCATCCCGAGATCATGACGAGGGCCGTGACCGCTATCCAGCCAAAGCTCGTGCTGCTGCTGGAAAGTGAATTATGGCCGGGACTCCTGCGCGGCTGCAAACAACAGCGGATACAGGTCCTGGTCGCCAACGGCAGGATGACCGCCCGCAGCCTGGCCCGCTATCGCCTCTGGCCCACCTTGTGGCGCTCTCTCAGGCCGGAGAGGGTTCTCGCCATGTCCAGTGATGATGCGGCGCGTTTTGCCACCCTCTTTGGCAGGGATGGCGTGGCCACCGTGGCCAACATCAAGTTTGACCGCATCAGCAGTCAAGGCGTCCCAACTGTTGCGGACAATCCGCTGGCCCACCTCTTTCCTCCTGACAGCAAACTGATTGTCCTCGGTTCGGTCAGAGAGGAAGAAGAAGCGGATCTCATCAAACTGATATGTCACATCAGGGAAAAAAACAAGCAGATCAGCATCGCCCTATTCCCCCGACACATGCACCGCCTGAAAAA
>DIKH01000078.1 GCA_002424495.1 Desulfobacteraceae bacterium UBA5623 | reverse complement strand
CGGAAGATGGTGGACTTGCCCGCGCCGTTGGGGCCGACCAGGCCGGTGCGCACGCCGGGGAGGATCTGAAAGCTGGCATTGGCAAAAAGAATCTGGGAGCCATGCTGTTTGCTGATGTTGGTGAGGTGAATCATTGGTGGTCTCGTAAAAAGGAAAAAGGACGGATGTCCGGTGGGGTATCTCCACGAAAAAACGGCATTTATAGCATGACAGGCAAGGGGGCGCAACTCTATTCTCTTGCCTCTCCGGCGTGTCGCTTGTATGACAGATGGAGCAATGCTATAATCGGTTCTGTTTGATTCTCCTTGGTCAGCGCCGTGAGTGCCGTGTGTGGCCTCAGTGGGGAAGGAGATAGAAGAAATCATCGTCTGTTAGTGATGCAATCGCAACAACTCGTCACCCCGGCGAAGGCCGGGGTCCAGTCTTACTGCAATTATCCGAAGACACTGGATTCCGGCCTTCGCCGGAATGACGAAAAATCGAAGATTCGAATTTTTGCGAGTCCATCATTCATACTTCCGCAAGGAGAAGTTGCATGGCCAGGCTGACCGAACAGGAACAGCAGGAGATCATCCGCTACATCGAGGCGGGCAAGCCCTTGCCGGACAAGTACCGCTTTCTGCTCTTCGAGGACAAGCGGGAGGTGGAGCTGGTCTGGAACGGCAAGACCAGCGAGGTCTGCAATGTGGTCCTGCCCTTCCAGGTGATCGAACAGGTGGACGAACCCCGCGCCGAGAAACCCGCCTCCCTGCAACTTGGCTTGTTTGATACCGACAGCCGGGGCCGTCAGCTCAAGGGCTGGACCAATAAGCTTATCTGGGGCGATAACAAGCTGATCCTGGCAAGTCTCAAAAACGGCCCGCTGCGCGAGGAGATCGAAAAGCAGGGAGGCCTGAAGCTGATCTACATTGACCCGCCCTTTGACGTGGGCGCGGATTTTTCCATGGACATCGAGATCGGCGGCGACACCTTCACCAAGAAGCCCAACATCCTTGAAGAGATCGCATACCGCGATACCTGGGGTAAAGGCGCTGATTCCTTCATCGCCATGATCTACGAGCGGCTGGTGTTGATGCGGGAGTTGCTGGCCGAGGATGGGAGTATTTATGTGCATTGTGATTGGCGGGTAACCGCACACATACGACAAATCCTTGATGAGGTATTTAGTGAGAAAAATTTCGTAAACGAGATTATTTGGAAGAGGTCAGGTGCACATAGCGATACACGGCAAGGTGCTACACATTTAGGGCGTCTTCACGACACGATTTATTACTGTCGTCGCTCCGAAAAGACACCCCTTTTCATGCAATATGAACCCTATTCTGAAGAATATTCTACATCTGCGTATAAGCATGTTGAAGAAGGTACAGGCCGTTTATATCGAATTGACAATACCAGTGGCCCTGGTGGTGCTAGCAAAGGGAACCCGTATTATGAATTCAAAGGGGTATCAAAGTTTTGGCGGTATTCACGCGAAACTATAGACAGACTATTTAATGAGGGCCGTCTGATTCAGACCAAGACCGGTGGAGATTGGGGGTATAAACGCTATCTTGATGAAATGCTGGGTGTACCTATTCAGGATCTTTGGCTTGATATTTCCCCTTTACAAAGCCAAAGCAGCGAGCGATTGGGTTATGCTACACAAAAACCAGAAAGATTGTTAGAGCGTATTCTTCTTCTTTCCTCCAACGAAGGCGACCTCATAGCCGATTTCTTCTGCGGCTCAGGCACCACCGCGGCTGTAGCAGAAAAGCTTGGCCGCAAATGGATCGTAAGCGACCTGGGAAAATTCGCCATCCACACCACGCGCAAGCGCATGATCGGCGTGCAGCGCGCGCTCAAGGCCGAAGGCAGGGACTACCGCGCCTTTGAGATTCTAAACCTGGGAAAATACGAGCGGCAGCACTATATCGGCGTCAACCCCAACCTGCGGGAGGAGGAGCAGCGTAAACAGATAGAGGAAAAGGAGGCGGCCTTTCTCGACCTGATCCTGCGTGCCTACCGGGCGGAAAAGACAACCGGATTTACCGCATTTCATGGGAAAAAGGCCGGGCGTCTTGTGGCGGTGGGACCGGTCAATCTGCCCGTTACTCGGCTCTTTGTTGAAGAGATAATCCTTGAGTGCCGCAAAAAGCACATCACCCGCGTGGACATCCTGGGCTTTGAGTTTGAGATGGGCCTCTTCCCCAATGTGCTGGACGAGGCCCGGGCCAAGGGCATTGACATTGCCCCCAAGTATATCCCCGCCGAAGTCTTCGACAAACGGGCGGTGGAAAAGAACCAGGTGGTGTTTCACGATGTGGCGGCCATCGAGGTTAAACCCCATGTCCGGGAAGGCAGGAAAGGCGTGGCCCCTGCTGTAGCGGTGGAACTGACGGACTTCTCGGTCTTCTACTCGCAGGATTCCATCGCGAATGCCGAGGCTGCGATCAAGAACAAGGCAAGCCGTATTGTGGTGGAAAAGGGGCAAATCGTAAAGGTGAGCAAGGACGCGCACGGCGTTGTCACCCGCGAGGTGCTCACCAAGAACTGGACGGAGTGGATTGATTACTGGGCCGTGGACTTCAACTTCGAGAGCAAGCGTGAAATTGTGCGGGTAAAAAAAGATGACTCGCGCGGAGACGCTGTGACGCAGAGGAAAGAAAAAAATGTGAAAGGTTCTCTCAGCGCCTCCGCGTCTCCGCGCGGGAATGAAGCGGAGTGGGAAGAGATCTGGACGGGAGACTATATCTTCGAGAATGAATGGCAGAGCTTCCGCACCAAAAAGGACCGCTCTCTGGAACTGAAGAGCGTCTTCCACGAATGCGCGCCTGGCAGGCGGAAAATCGCTGTGAAGGTGGTGGACATCTTCGGTAATGACACAATGACAATTGTGGATGTGAACATCGGAGGGAAGAGATAATGACGAAGAAAATTGTAATGACAACCGGGGGGCATGTGTCGCCCTTCGAGCGGATCAAGCGCACCAACGATGCGGGTGTGGAGTTTTGGTCTAGCCGTGACTTGGCGGAGGTTCTGGAATATACCCAATACCGCAACTTCGAGGCAGTAATTGAGAAGGCTAAGCTGGCGTGTTTCAACAGCGGGCGCCGTATTGATGATCATTTTGCTGACGTCAGCAAAATGATCGAAATTGGAAAAGGTGGCAAGCGCGATATCAAGGTTACATTGCTTTCTCGTTATGCTTGCTACCTAGTCATACAAAATGCTGATCCTAAAAAAGAACTCGTGGCGCATGGTCAAACATATTTCGCGATTCAAACGAGACGGCAGGAACTGAAGGATGAGTGCATTGAGGAAGAAAGGCGAATACTTTTACGCGAGGAGATGCGCCGTCACAATGTGCAACTGGCAGACGCCGCCAAAGGTGCGGGCGTCATCCAACCCATAGACTACGCCATTTTTCAAAATCACGGGTACATGGGGCTTTATGGCGGACTAAAACAGGAAGACATTCACCGGCGGAAGGGCTTGAAAAAGAGCCAGAAGATTCTGGATCATATGGGCAGCACGGAATTGGCGGCCAATCTGTTCCGGGCGACCCAGGCGGAGGAAAAACTGCGCCGGGATGAGGTTAGAGGGAAAGACGCGGCGAACCGGACACATCGTGAAGTAGGCTCAAAGGTGCGGCAAACCATCAAGGAATTGGGGGGCACAATGCCCGAAAATTTACCGGCAGCCGAAAGCATCAAGAAGATCGAAACCAAACAGCGCAAGCAGCTCGGTAACGATAAGACGGCTGCAAAAAAGAATAGCGAGTAACCGAAGATGGCCCTGCATCCTAATTTTCCACAATCCCCCCATGCGATCCTCGGCCCGGCAATCCGGTGGTTCCCCGCTGATGAGGCCTTGCGCGATACCAGTATGGAAAAGCTCATGCCGCCGCTGGTAGCTGAGCTGCGCAAAAAGGTAAAGGATTTCCGGGAAAGCGGCTACGCGGGTGCCGCGGACACCAGCCGGAGCTTGCTCAAATGGTGGTTTAACACGCCGCACCTGTTGCCGAAGAGCGACGGGACAATAACGGCGTTTGAATATTACTTCGCCCAGCGTGAGTCCCTGGAAACTATCGTCTACCTCTACGATGCAGCGGGGGTGCGGGATAAGTACGATCTGATGCGTTTTGACGCGAGCGGCCTTGTATCAGGCGATAAGTTCGACGAGACATGGCGGCGGTTTGTGATCAAGATGGCTACAGGCAGCGGCAAGACCAAGGTCTTGAGCCTGGCCTTGGCATGGAGTTTTTATCACAAACTGTACGAGCCGGAATCCACACTTTCGCGTAACTTTCTGATCATTACTCCTAACATCATCGTTCTGGACCGCATCTACAAGGACTTTCAGGGGCTGAGGATCTTCTTTGAAGACCCTGTGATCCCGGAAAACGGTGTGGACGGCCGCAACTGGCGTGATGATTTTCAGTTGACGCTGCATGTTCAGGACCAGGTGCGTGTCACGCGCCGCACGGGCAATATCTTCCTGACCAATATACACCGGGTGTATTCGGGAGATGACACCCTGCCTTCGCCCGATGATGAAAACACGATGGACTATTTTCTGGGCAGGCGGCCTACGGGCGCTACCACCGATTCCAAGGTGGACCTGGGCATGATCGTCAGGGATATTGAGGAACTGATGGTGTTGAATGACGAAGCCCATCATATTCATGATCCGCGCATGGCCTGGTTCAAATCCATTGAGGATATCCACAACCGGCTGAAGCAAAAGGGGTCGGCCCTTTCCATGCAGGTGGACACGACGGCCACTCCCAGGCACAACAACGGGGCGATTTTCGTTCAGACCGTGGCCGATTACCCTCTGGTGGAGGCCATCTCGCAGAATGTCGTCAAGCACCCGGTGCTTCCCGACGCCGCCAGCCGCGCGAAGTTGAGTGAGAGGCAGAGCGCAAAGTACACCGAAAAATACGCAGACTATATCCATCTGGGAGTGATTGAATGGCGTAAGGCATATGAAGAACATGAAAAGATGGGAAAGAAGGCCATCCTGTTTGTTATGACCGACGATACCAGAAACTGTGACGATGTGGCCGCATATCTGGAGGGGCGCTACCCGGAGCTGAAAGACGCGGTGCTTGTTATTCACACCAAAAACAACGGTGAGATTTCAGAAGCGGCATCGGGCAAGGACAAGGATGAACTGGAAAAACTCCGCAAACAGGCCAATGAGATTGACGGTATGGAAAGCCCATATAAGGCCATCGTTTCGGTGATGATGCTGAAAGAGGGCTGGGACGTGAAAAATGTAACCACCATAGTGGGACTGCGCGCCTATTCCGCAAAGAGCAATATCCTGCCCGAACAGACCCTTGGCCGGGGTCTGCGCAGGATGTATGCAGGCGATGTGGAAGAATACGTCAGCGTGGTGGGCACTAATGCCTTCATGGACTTTGTGGAATCCATCCAGGCCGAAGGCGTGATCCTGGAGCGAAAGGCGATGGGTGAAGGGACAGGGCCAAAGACCCCGCTGGTGATCGAGGTTGACAGGGAAAACGAGAAAAAGGACATTGCCGCCCTTGACATCGAAATACTGGTGCTGACCCCGCGTGTCTACAGGGAGTACAAGAACCTTGCCGGTCTGGATATAAGCGCGCTGGGGCATCAGAGAGTGTTCTATTTGCAGTTCAGCGAGGAAGAGCAACGTGAGATTGTATTTAAGGACATCGCCAACGGTGAAATCACTCATACCACTATTCTCGACTCGACAGGCGTTGCCGATTACCGCAGCGTGATCGGCTTTTTTGCGCAGACCATCATGAAGGAATTGCGTCTGGTCAGCGGCTACGATGTTCTGTATGGCAAGGTCAAGGCGTTCATTCAAGAGCAGTTGTTTGACCACCCTGTTGAACTTGAAAGCCCCAATACCATGCGAAACCTGTCGGAACCGGCGGCCACTAAGGTCTTGTTTGAGACATTCAAAAAGGCTATCAACGCCATGACCGTGAAGGATAAGGGCGACGCTGAAATACGGGATACGATCAAGTTGCGCCGGACACGGCCATTTGTCGCCAAGGACCAAGGCTACCTTGTGCCGAAAAAAAGCGTCTTCAACCGGATCATCGGCGACAGCCAATTGGAGCTTCGGTTTGCAGCCTTTCTGGAGGATTGCAGCGACGTGGCCTCTTTTGCAAAAAACTATCTGGCTGTGCATTTTAATTTGGACTATGTGAACGCTTATGGCGACATTTCCAATTATTACCCGGATTTTCTGGTCAAACTGTCTGATAAACGGATTGTGATTGTTGAAACGAAGGGTCAGGATGATTTGGATGCGCCGCTTAAGATGGCGCGGCTGCGACAGTGGTGTGAAGATATCAACCGGGTCCAGTCGGATGTGATATATGACTTTGTTTATGTGGACGAAGAGGGTTTTGAGAAGTATAAGCCGACTTCATTCCGGCAATTGGTTGAAGGCTTCAGGGAATATAAAGGCTGACGGTCAAGAAAAGAGGAAAAATGACTCGCGCGGAGACGCTGTGACGCGGAGGGAAGAGAAAAATTCAAATAATTGTCTCTGCGCCTCAGCGTCTCCGCGCGAGGAATAATAATATGATGGCTCTGCATTCCATACGTTCTGAGGCAAGAGAGATATTCGCAGCCGCTGTTGAGGCTGTTGATCCTTATCAGGCAGTAAAACGCCTTGTCCGGGTGGAAAGAAATCTGCTGATTCTGGGAGCAGAGGACGCAGGGCCTGTTACGTTTGATCTCAGCAAATATGATCGTATCTTTGTTGTCGGCGCCGGCAAGGCTACAGCGCCTATGGCCAAGGCTATTGAAGAACTGTTGGGGGAAAAAATCCACAAGGGCCTTATTGTCGTAAAGTACGGCTTTACCGCGGACCTTTCGTATACGCAGACCATTGAAGCGGCCCATCCCGTGCCTGACCATAACGGCGTGATGGGGAGCCGTTTGATCCTTGATCTTCTTCAAAAGGCCGGACTAAAGGACTTGATCATTTCCCTGATATCAGGCGGGGGCTCGGCCTTGCTCTGTCAGCCTTTTGGAGATATCACCCTTGAGGAAAAGCAGACTGTTACCAGGATGCTCCTTGCCTGTGGCGCAACAATTGATGAAATCAATACAATCAGAAAGCACATATCTGTATGTAAGGGCGGGCAGACGGCAAGGGCAGCGTTCCCGGCAACCATCATAAACCTGATGCTCTCCGATGTTGCGGGAGACAGGATGGATGTCATTGCCTCCGGGCCGTTTACCCCTGATCCGTCTACGTTCAGTGACACACTGGGGATATTTGAAAAATATAATTTGAAGGATATTCCCGAGAACATTCGACGTCATATTCGGGCAGGCGTTAATGGGGATATCAAGGAGACGCCCAAGGAAAATGATCCAATATTTGAACGGGTCCATAACCTTATTGTCGGCAGCAATATCCTGGCCTTAAAGGCCGCTGAGAAGAAGGCAGCAGTTCTGGGGTACAATACACTTATTCTCTCATCCATGATAGAGGGTGAAACAAGACACGTTGCCCTGGTCCATACTGCAATAACCAAGGAAATTTTGAAGACGGGAAGGCCCATTTCCCCGCCCGCGTGTATTATTTCAGGTGGTGAAACCACTGTCACCATTCGCGGAAAAGGCCTTGGCGGCAGAAATCAGGAATTCTGTCTGGCCGCCGCTATTGCAATATCAGGGCTACCTCACCGGGTGGTTATTTTAAGCTGCGGTACGGACGGAAATGACGGCCCGACCGATGCGGCAGGGGCCATTGTGGACCCTTTAACCGTAAAACGGGGAAAAGATGCGGGACTGAATGCCGTTGATTATCTGAACAACAATGATGCTTATCACTTTCTTAAACAAACGGAAGACCTGATGATTACAGGACCGACCAATACAAACGTAATGGATGTAAGGCTTGCACTGGTCCGATAAACGGTCTGACGTAACAATTTGTAATCATTCAGCTAATAGCTAATGGCTGACAGCTGACAGCTAAACTTATATTGACATAAAACACCAAATCCTGTTATCTCAGTCTCCAGTAAGATTCATCTTTTAAAAATGGATTCCAATATGTTGCCTGACTATCATATCCACACTGTCCTGTGTAAGCACGCAAATGGAGAAACGGCTGATTATAAATCCGCCGCACGGGAAAAAAAGATCCCTGAAATCTGTTTTACAGATCATATCCCCAGTCATAATGGCTACGACCCTGCCCACAGGATGGATTTTTCACAGATCGCTCTTTACAGGTCAATGGTCTTAGGCGTTAAAGATAACACGTTGCCCAGCGTTAGATTCGGAATCGAGGCGGATTGCTATGAGGGCTGTGAGGAATTTTTGGGGCAATGGCTCCCGGCCCAGGGCTTTGATTTTGTCCTTGGCTCGGTCCATTTTATTGATGACTGGGGCTTTGACAACCCCGACCAGCGACAGGTCTGGGATTCGGTTGATGTTACCTCCACCTGGCGAAATTATTTTGAGATTGTGAGCAGGCTTGCGGATTCAGGTCTCTATGACGCTGTAGCACATATTGATCTGCCAAAAAAATTTGGTCATCGCCCTTCAGACAAGGACTTGAAGGACATGGTGCAGCCTGCGCTCGATCGCATTTCAGTGGCTCAAATGGGAATAGAGATTAACACATCCGGTCTTGATAGACCCGTGGCAGAGATTTATCCCTCCGCGCTGATTCTTTCATTGGCATTTGAAAGAGAAATCCCCATCTGCTTTGGCTCTGACTCCCACAGCCCGGAAGAGGTTGGACGCAATTTTGACCTTGCCCTGAAATTGGCCCGGGATGTCGGTTACACCCATTATTTTCGGAGCGTCCGGCGAACAAAGATCCTCACGCCCCTTCCCATTTCATAGCCAGGATCAAGACATGTTGGCTGAACTGCAAGGCCAGATAGAAAGAATCACCTACACCAATCATGAAAACGGTTTTACGATTGCAAGGGTGAAGACATACGGGAATCATGACCTTGTTACGGTTGTTGGCAATCTGATAGACCCGGTGCCCGGCGAAGTTATCAGGATGAGGGGCGAATGGGTCAATCATCCGACATACGGTGAGCAGTTCAAGATTATACATTGCGAGACCTCGGTGCCTGCCACAGTCTATGGTATCCAGAAATACCTGGGCAGCGGTCTTATCAAAGGCATCGGCCCAGTCATGGCCAAACGGATTGTAAAAAAGTTCGGTAAAGAGACCCTGGATGTCATAGAAAATAATGTTGATATGCTTTCAGATGTCAACGGCATTGGAAACAAACGCATCAGGATGATCAAGAATGCCTGGGATGATCAGAAAGAAATCCGCAATGTCATGCTTTTTCTCCAGTCTCATGGTGTAAGCTCAGGGTATGCCACCAAGATATTCAAGCAATACGGTGACCGTTCCATTACCATTGTCAGGGAAAACCCCTATCGCCTGGCAATGGATGTTTTCGGTATCGGCTTCATTACAGCCGACGGCATCGCAGAGAAACTGGGTTTTGCAAAAGACTCTGAATTGAGGGCTGAGGCAGGCATCATCTATGTTCTGCATGAACTCGAAGATGACGGCCATGTCTATTATCCTTATGACCTGCTTGTGGAAAAGTGCAAGGAGGTTCTCAATGTGGATTTCGAAATCATTACGAAGGCGCTTGGTACGATTGCTTTTGAAAAGAGGATTGTTATTGAAGACTTGGATGAAAGGATCGAGGAATGCAAAGAAAATATCAAGGCGGTTTATCTTGCCAAAAATCATGTCTGCGAGACAGGGATCGCCGCAAGGCTAAAAGTCCTGGCCGATGCGTCCAAGANNACGGGCGGACCCGGCACCGGCAAGACCACAATTATTCATGCCATTATAAGGATATTTTCAAGGCTCGAGGCAAAAATCCTGCTCGCAGCGCCCACTGGCAGGGCCGCAAAGCGCATGATCGAGACTACAGGCTGCGAGGCAAAGACCATCCATCGTATGCTGGAATACAGTGTAAAAAAGGGCGGATTTCAGAAAGACGAGCAAGATCCCCTGGACTGCGATCTGTTGGTTGTAGACGAGGCCTCGATGGTTGACGCCACTCTTATGCATCATCTTTTAAAGCCTATTCCTTGCGAGGCTACATTAATCCTTGTGGGGGATGTGAACCAACTTCCTTCGGTCGGCGCAGGAAATGTTCTTAAAGATATCATTGCATCAGGGCGAATCAAGGTTGTTGAACTGAACCAGATCTTCCGTCAGGCAAAGCAAAGCCAGATTATCTCCAACGCCCACAAGATCAATTCCGGCATGGTGCCGTTGCTAAGTGCCTCTCAGGACAAATTGGATGATTTTTATTTTATAGAACAGGAAGACCCTCAGGAAATCCTGAAAATAATATTGGAGATCACAAAGGAGCGCATCCCCAGGCGTTTTGGTCTTGATCCTGTTGAGGACATCCAGGTGCTTTCGCCCATGCACAGGGGCGTTGTTGGCGCCGGAAATCTCAACATTGAATTGCAGAAGGCGCTGAATCCCACATCCCAGGGGATAGTACGCGGTAACAGAGATTTCAGATTAAATGACAAAGTGATGCAGATAAGAAACAACTATGACAAGGAAGTCTTTAACGGCGACCTCGGAAGGATTAAGGATATTGATGTTGAGGGTCAGGAGATGACAATCTCTTTTGAAGGACGAGATGTTGTTTATGATTTTTCTGATCTGGAAGAGATTGTCCTGGCTTATGCCATCTCAGTACATAAGTCCCAGGGATCAGAATATCCAGCGGTTATTATCCCAGTTGTCACCCAGCATTATATGCTTTTGCAGCGCAATCTGATTTATACCGCAGTGACCAGGGGCAAAAAACTGGTGGTGATAGTGGGGACCAGGAAGGCTCTGACGATAGGGATCAGGAATAACAAGATGGAAAAAAGATACACATATCTTATGAACAGGTTGATGCGGTAGACTTTCATAAAAAGCTCTTGGACTGCTCTATAGGTTGGAATCTGTTATTGAAAAGATCTCTCATTATCCAGTTCCGCCCTTTTTCATTGACACACAACCGCATTTTCCGTATAATTTTAGATTGCATTTCGTTCAAACTATAGGCTTTCAGAAAATAATTTTGACAGGGCAAGAGGGAGTAATCCTGCTAGAGGCTATCCCTTCTGCGGCGGGACACAACGGATTCCGACCGATAATGCATTCCGAAATATATTTATGAAAGGTTATATCTACTGCAACACTCAGAAAAAAACGTTGTCTTCCAATTACCAATCGTCAGTTATCAGGCAATAAGGAGTCCGCAATGGCCGTTGGCCGTATCTTGGTTGTTGATGACAGTTCAATGATGCGCAGGGCGCTAAGAACAATCCTTGAACCTCTGAACGTTGATGTTTATGAAGCGGTTGACGGGCAGATGGGTCTGGAAATGGCCTTTGAAAATAAATTTGATCTGATCGTGACCGATGTAAATATGCCGAATATGGATGGCGTTGAATTATGTCAAAGGCTAAAGAGGCAACCATCCACGCGTGGAATTCCGGTGGTGATGGTAAGTTCTTTCGACTCTGAGACAGACATTGAAAAAGGCTTTCAGGTAGGTGCGGCTGCATATATTTCAAAAAAAGAGGCTCAGACATATCTATTTGAAACTATTGCAAAAATAATGTCAAAGTCAACACTTCACAGCAGGCAGACCATATTGGTTGTAGATGATTCAAGAACCATCCGCAAGATAGTCGAGGAAGGTTTGGCTCAGTCCGGTTTCCAGGTTGCGACCGCCATTAACGGCAAAGAGGCCCTGAATATCATCAAATATACCAAGCCCGATCTTATCCTAAGCGATATTGACATGCCAGTGATGAATGGATTTGAGTTTTGTAATGCAGTCCACTCCAGTGCCGATCTTGCATCCATCCCCTTTGTGGTGATGAGTTCAAACAATGATCGTGCCCACATGAAACGGATGCTTCAATACGGTGCCGAAGCCTATATAATCAAGCCCTTTAATACTGATCAGCTGGTTATCCTGGTAGAAAAGCTACTGTCTGATCAATTTCTCCTCTTGCTCAAGGAAAAGGAACGTCTTGATTCAGAACAGAGCCTGATGATTGCAAGCATTACAAGCCTCGTATCTGCACTGGAGGCCCGGGATTCTTACACCAGGGGCCACTCAGAGAGCGTTGCAACAATAGTTTCAGGCATGGCCACCCTTATGGGGGCCAATCATGAAGAGGTTGATAGGCTTACAATAGGCGGAAAGCTCCATGATATAGGAAAAATTGGGGTCAGAGACAGTGTACTTCTAAAACCGGGCGCGCTCACTGATGAGGAGTTTTCACAAATCAAAGTACATCCGGTTGTAGGCGCAAAGATCCTTGAATCCATTCCCAGCCTGACGGATATAGTCTCAATTGTACTGTGTCACCACGAACGCCTGGACGGAAAAGGTTACCCTAATGGGCTGAAAAGCAAAGACATACCGCAACCTGCCCGTATGACCGCTGTTGCTGATACATACAATGCCCTGACAAGCGACAGGCCTTACCGAAAAGGAATGCCTCAAGAAAAGGCTCTTGAAATTGTAAAGGATGCAAAAGGTACTCAACTCTGTCCTGATTGTGTGGAACTCTTTTTCAAGTGGATTGCATCCAGCAAATCCTGACATGACTTTTTTCATCTTTCACACAGCACAGCACGCAACAGCTGTAGAATTTAAAAAAGTCTATTGATAAACGACATCGGGATCATCTGTCACGCATATCCTCCTGTGTAATTATTTCATTACATAACTATGTTGCTAACGACAGTCTACTTGTTGTCCATAACACATAAATATTCTTGACATTTAATAAATGGTGTCTGATTATATAAATCAACTTATTTTTTTAGGAGGTATACAGACATGAAAGAATTGAAAAAGGAAATGAAAGCCGTAATGAGAGATCTCAAGCAATTGACAAAAAAGGCCGAAAAACTTGGCGCAAAATTAGAGAAGCTTGAGACTGCCCAAAAGGCAAAGCCTGCCGCAAAAACCAAGGCAAAAACCAAGGCAATGACCAAGGCAAAGGCTAAGACCAAAACCAAGGCTGTGCGTGTAAAAAAAGTTGCGGCCGGCGATAAGGTGGCCTCAAGAAGGGCCAAAAAAATGACCGCAAGTGATACGATTCTAAACTTCATCAAGAGCAGTAGTGTCCCGGTTGACACCATCATGCTTAAGAAAAAGACAAAATTCAAAGATAACAACATTCGGATGATTGTCTACAGGCTGAAAAAGCGGGGGGAAATTAAGAGCGTGCGCAAGGGCGTTTACGAAAAGGCCTAATAGTCCTTACTCGCTTTTTGACCGGTAGGAATAAAAGCCAGTTTGAAGGTTGCCGCTCTCTAGCATTATATGCACCGACCCGTTCATTGATTTATAGAGTTTATGAAAATGATTTAGGCAAAGCAAAAGGGAGAAATCCGCCAGGATGCGTATCCCGCTTAAGTCTGGGCACAAGGGATTTCGACCGATAAGGCGATCCAAAAACTTCTTTTAATACCAGATTGCATTCAAAAAGGTAGCAAGGCCGCGAAAAGGTTTTACCTCAGGCGTATATGTAATACGCCAATGACAGAAAAGGCGTAGCCAACGCAGCTGGAATTTGAATGCGACTTGGTATAAAGTCTATAAATAGATGGTTGGAGATAATGGGTAAAGGCGGCAGCCTTGAAATTGACCAACAACTATTTGCGGTTGTTCACGAACATGGTCTTCAAATTAAAAACTACGCATTCCTTGCAAACAGGCTGACCGTGGATATAGCCTGGTACATAGCCTAACAGGCCTTTGCCGCATAGGCTGCATTCTAAATATTCATCGCCGGTATATACTATAGCCAGCACACCGACATCTTTGCTTTCAATTTTTTCTGCCTCGTTATTCAAACTGCTATCCTCAAGGCCCTTCCCGGCCTCTTTACCTTTTCGTCTGTAAGAGCTTCTGCAAACCTTGCAGAGGTGATAATAACCGTCTTTCTTGGTCCTGTCCCTGGAAAATTCACTCACATGCTTTAGCTCACCGCAGCTTGAACATCGTTTCTGTATGTCTTCTTCCGTATTTTTTTCTTTGCCAGTCTGCGTGTTTGTGTAGCGCTTTCGATTGTAGTTATTTTTGCACTCTTTACAACGTTGATGAAGGCCGTCCTTTCTGGTCTTATCCTTTGGGAAAAAGCTTTCATCCTTCAATCTTCCACATTTTGAACAACATTTCATTGCTTACTTCTCTTTTACTATAAATAAACAATCAGGGCTTTGATATTGAAGAATGCCAAAACTTCAGTATCATGTCAAGCACTACAGACAGCCAAAAACCTTATCCGGCTATATGACAGGACGAAAAAGAAAAATTATCTATTAATATCAAATATATACGTTGATTCTGACTGTTTCCTCCCGGAAGTCTTGTACAAAGCTCCTGACAAGATCAAGCATTTTACTGATTTTAAAAGGTTTTGAAAGGACACCATATCCGTATTTTAAAATTTCTTCATCAAGTTCTCTTTTCAGAGTCTCTATCCCAAAAAATCCACTGACAAAAATTACCTTGATCCTGGGCTCTGTCCGCCTGAGTTTTCTCACCAAGGCAAGGCCACTTATCTTGGGAATAACTATATCTGCGAATAGCAGATCTGGTCTGAATTGATAATATTGCTCATATCCCGTGATCCCATCTTCGGCAGTCCTTACATCATAGCCCTCGATAAGAAGAATATCCCTGAAGAGCTCCCTGAGTGAAACCTCGTCTTCAACAATCAGTATCCTCTTCTTTCTCCCGACTTGCCTTGGTCTCCCCTTCCTTATTAACTCAACCAGTTCCTCATCCTGCATCTGGTCCAGAATCTGGCTGAGCCTGTTTAGCCTTTGTTGTGTTGCTTCTGCCTTTTCTCTGTTTCTGGGATTAAGGTCCGGATGATAGACCTTGCTGAGCAGGCGATAGCTGGATTTGATATAAGAAAGAACCGCCCCTTCCCCCAATTCAGAATAAATCTCCTGGGCCTTCTCCAGTAACCCCAAATAAGCAAGCTCGTTTTCCAATTCGTATGCGTTGTTCAATATCCGTAGACCTCAGAATGAACTGAAATTCAAAATCTATAATCATATTGTCAGCAAATGCCATGCCGGATCGGGATGGGAGGTGAAAATATGTTTAATTCTTATATATCAATATGTTACGTCTGTATAAAATACTGCGGCGTTGATCATGGAAAAAAATACCACTTTTTTAAGAAATGTAATTCCTTGTAGTGGTAATTTTTAACATACTTTCGATGGATGGTTTCAGGCTAGCTATAGATTTTAAGAAAAATCTAAAAAAAATGGCAGCGCAAGAATATGCGCTGCCATTTTTTGTAAACCGAACTAATGATGGGGCAGGGTTAAATTCCGTACAACTCCCTGGCTATCACCTTTCTTTGAGTGTCTTTTGATCCTTCCACAAAAGAGATGGGTTTTGCATTTCTGTAATATCTAGCAACTGGATATTCTGTGGTGACGCCGTATCCGCCAAAGACCTGAATGGCGTTTATCGCAACATCCATTACAACATCACCTGCAAGAGATTTTACCATTGCACCAAGTCTTATTGCCTCGCTGCTCCCCTTTGATATCTCAGTACAGGTCTTGTAAAGCATCTGACGCACCGACTCTATCTTGACCGCCATCTCTGCTATGATAAACTGAATGCCCTGGAACTTGATAATGGCCTTTCCAAACTGGACCCTTGTCTTTGAATAATCCAGTGCATGCTCGAACGCTCCCTGACTCAGGCCAAGCGCCCTTGCGGCAGTAATGTAATTGTTCTCTTCAAGGATCTGGATGACTTTTTTGTATCCGCCACCGTCAGGATCAAGCCTGTTTTGACTGGGCACTCTGCAACCATTAAAGACCACCTCGCAGGCCTGACGTGATCCCTCACCAAGGACCTCTCCCTTTTTCTCGCACGCATACCCGGAAGATTCCTTTTCAACCACAAAGACATCAACGTCTTTGGGATCGCTGGAATTTTCTTTTTTGGCAAGTAGTATGATAAAATCGGCCACATCTGCATTTGAAATGACGGCTGTCCTCCCGTTCAAGATATAACCGTCATCAGTTGGGGAGGCCGTGACATTGATCTCGTCAATGTTAAAAGGCATTCCCGGCTCAATCAATGAAATAGCGCTGATGGCTTCACCTTCGGCGATTTTGGGTAGGAACCGGTTCTTTTGCTCTTTATTGCCTGCAAACACCAGGACCAGATTTGCAAGAAAGCACGAACCCAATACCAGGGCAGAGGTATTACATGTCTTGCCGATTTCTTCGAGAACAATAGCACAAGTAAGACAATCTGCGCCAACCCCGCCCAATTCTTCAGGGATATTGATCCCAGGGAGGCCATATTCTCTAAAAAGCTCAAATGAATCCCAAGGAAATTCACTGCTCTCGTCTACCTGTTGCGCCTTTGGCGCCAGTCTTTCTTTGACCATTCTCCTGATAGTTTCCTGAAACATCTTTTGATCTTCATTCAATTCATAAGGTATCATTTTGGCATTTCTTCCTTTAAACTCTGTTTAATATTATCAGCAGGCGACAATAGGTGTTAGAGCGCTATTTATCAACAACTGCTTTAGTCTCAAATCTATTTACAAGTTCGTCCTTATCATATCAATAAATTAAGGAGAAATTTCTCTAACAGAAATGGTCAGTATTGTCAAGACAATAACTTGCTGGCCGGTTATTGTTTATTCTTGACAAACACTCTATTATTAATGGTATATAGCGCTGTCAAAAAAAACATACAA
>DIKH01000338.1 GCA_002424495.1 Desulfobacteraceae bacterium UBA5623 | reverse complement strand
CTTTTAGATGATTATCAGGTCTTGATTTGTGGGCGGAAGATGATGGCAATGTGGCCAAGGACACCTATGGAATCGATGCCGTTGTCATTCTGCACCCGGCTCTGCCTGAGATGACGGCTGATACGGATCCTCGTTTGGCCGGGCTGCACGGGCTGCTGTTAGTCAATGATCCCGCTACCGTTGAGCCTTATTTCCCAATTGTCAGCGTCCCACAAATGGCCCATGACTTTTGGCTGTTTAGTGAAGATGACGGGCTGAACCTCGCCGGGCTCAAGGCCGGTGATGAGTTTGTCTTTATTGGAGCAGCCATGGACGGAACGCCGAAACGTGTCTGGATCAATCGACTTGGATCTGTTCCACTGCCAGCCGCCAACCTGACGCCCGGACACTTTGCCACCATAACCGCCCCCACCAGTCTCAGCAATGTAACCATTCCCGGGACCGTCACTGTGAGCTGGAGCATGCCCACCGCCCAGACGGCCGCAGCCGATTGGTGCAATATCGGATGGGGTAACGGCTCGGATTGGACGAACATGGACAAGGACAATCCAGCCTGGGGAGAGACGTGGACCTCAACCACCTTTGACACCTCTGCCACCAAGGTCTCCCCCGCCAGCTACATGCATGTCGAGATAACTGTCTCGCCAGATGGAAACACAGATTTTACAACTAGAGTGTCTTTGCACTAAATCCATTCCCAGCCCCTCCGTGATCCTCCGGAATGGCTGACTATAAAAAAGGCAAGATCCCCGTTTAATTGGGGATCTTGCCTTTTTTTTTGATGCAGAACAATGAGTCTTTCTTTACACTGTTGCAATGATTTCCATGATCGATCATCAACTTCCATAGACAACAGCAGAGCGATCAACCAATAGCTGCTGGAGTAACGGCCTACCAGCAAAATCCCGTCACTATTCAGGAATAATAATTATCTTGCTCAGCTTCGGATCATCTCCGCAATCTGAAAGGCAACCTCCAGGCTCTGCTCCGCGTTCAGACGGGGATCACAGGTGGTCAGGTAGTTGTTGGCAAGTTCGGCATCAATGATATTCCGGGCACCGCCCGTACACTCGGTCACATTCTCACCGGTCATCTCCAGATGGATACCGCCGGGGATGGTCCCCTCGGCCCAGTGGGTCTCGAAAAAGCAGGTGATCTCTGAAAGGATATCATTGAAATTTCGGGTCTTGTGGCCTGACTCTGCCGTGTAGGTGTTAGCATGCATGGGGTCACAGCTCCACACAATATTATAGCCCTCTTTCTTCGCCTCACGAAGCAGAGGAGGCAGCACTTTTTCAATCTTCTTCATCCCTAGACGGGTAATCAGGGTAAGCCTGCCCGCCTCATTATCAGGGTTCAGGGTCTCGATCAGTCGCTTCACATTCTCAAGATCATACTCAGGCCCGATCTTGACCCCGATCGGGTTCAGGACTCCGCGCAGAAACTCCACATGGGCACTATCCAGCTGTCGGGTCCGTTCACCGATCCACAGCATATGGGCAGAACAGTCGTACCAGCCGCCACGCGTTGAGTCCTCACGGGTCAAGGCCTCCTCATAGCCAAGGAGCAGGGCCTCGTGCGAGGTGAAAAAATTGGCCTCATTGATCTGGGGGCTATGGGTGGGAATACCGATGGTCTCCATAAACTGGATGGCCTGACTGATCTGTTTGGCCAGACGATCATAGGAGCGGCCCATGGGCGACTGCACCACAAATTCCTGGTTCCAGGCTTGGACCCGGTGCAGGGCGGCAAATCCACCGCGGGTATAGGCACGCAGCAGATTCAAGGTGGCGGCGGCCATATTGTAGCCCTGTAGCATCCGCTGGGGATCGGGAATACGGGCAGCGGCAATGGCCTCCGGACTGTTGACCATATCTCCTCGATAGGAGGACAACTCCACGCCGTTCACCATCTCGGTGTCGGCCGAACGCGGCTTGGCAAACTGACCGGCGATACGGCCAAGCTTGATGACCGGCTTGCCGCCGGCATAGGTGAGGACCACGGCCATCTGCAGGAGCACCTTCAGGGTCTCCCTGATCTTGGGGGCCGTAACCTGGGAAAAATCCTCCGAACAGTCACCACCCTGGAGGAGAAAGGCATCCCCCACCGCAGCCTTGGCCAGCATCGCCTTCAAGTCACGGATCTCACCGGCAAAAACCAAGGGCGGCAAACGGGAGAGATCCGCGAGGACCTTATCATAGACCTCCATATCCGGCCATTTTGGCTGCTGCAGGGCAGTAAAATTGTGCCAGCTCGATTTCGTCCATTTTTTCTGTGCTGTTACCATGATTGTTCCTTACGATTAAATAGCAAAAAATATATTTTTCTTCCACGCACGTATTGATTCCGCGTACTCTCCAGAGACTATGGTGAGCATATGAACGAGCGTACTTTTCTTATTATCAGTCATCAAACGTTCTTACTTTACCACGAACCTCTTCATTGTCAAACAGTTACAATTTACCCTGGTAACAACCCTTGAGCTGTCCCGAAATGGCGCAGCCTGACCCCGTCACCTGCACAGATACGTTCTCATCCCAGGGGATTATAATTTGTCATATCTACTGCGGAACACATTACAATCCAGGTTCAGTTTCTTTTTGAACGGCTATCTCACAACCTGGCAACATGCGGGATTCCATGCAGATCATAGCCCGACGGGTACTGGAATATCCGCAGACCGAATTCAGGGGCGATTGCCAGGAGATGATCAAAAATATCAGCCTGAATCTCTTCATAATTCGCCCAGACCTTGTCGGAACTGAAGACATATATCTCCAGAGGCAGTCCCTGAGGAGTGGGGGCAAGATGTCGCACCAGAAACGTCAGGTCTTTGTTGATCTTGGGATTATTACGCAGATACGCTTTGATGTAGGCGCGAAACACACCGATATTGGTCTGGCGCCTGCCGCCGATCTTTCCCGCCTCCTGAGGATATGTTCTGTTATATTCTTCTATTTCTTCCTCTTTTTCCTTAAGGTAGCCTTCCAGATGAGTATATTTTTTAAATTCCTCCAGAATACCATCGGTGCAGAAATGAATGGAGTTCGTATCGATATAGAGGGCGCGCTTGATACGCCGTCCCCCTGACTCGGACATCCCCCGCCAGTTCTTAAAGGCATCATTCACCATCTGATGTGTCGGGATGGTGGTGATGGTTTTATCCCAGTTCTGGACCTTCACGGTATGCAGTGAAATATCTATCACATCTCCGTCGGCACCAAATTTTTCCATTTCAATCCAGTCACCAACATGAATCATATCATTGGCCGTCAGTTGCAGATTGGCCACACACCCCATGATCGTATCCTTGAAAATAAGAAGGAGGATAGCTGTCAGACCACCAAAGACACTGATAATCCCCCATGGCGATTGATTGGTAAGAATCGAGATGATGAAAATGAAGGCCAGGACATACGAAATTATCTTAAAGGCGTCGAGATAACTTTGAACGGGCCAGTCGCCGGCAATCCAGCTGGAGTGATAAATATCCTTGCCTGAACGTAACACTGCGCCAAGAATACGGAGACCGGCAAAGACAAGACAGATAAGCGAGGCCCGGCGCAAAAACTCAGCTGTCCCGGGAAAGTCCGTGAAAACCAGATCAGCAGAGGCATGGATCAGAATGAGCGGAACCAGTGTGGCCAGGCGTTTGAAAAAATGATTATGGATAAAGATATCATCCCATTTAAATGTACTTTTGTGGGAAATCTTCTCAAGAAGCGCTACAAGATACGTTCGGGAGAACCAGTAGGCAAACAAGACAGTTATGGCCAGCAGTGACAACAAAACAAGCAGATGTGTCACCTGTATCAGCGAGGGGGGAAAAGCAGACTGCAGTAAAAACGTATCAAGACCTTGAAACATAAAACCTCATTGTCAATAGTTAAGATTACTGCATGGTAAACTGTTCCCGCATGCCTTGCAAGGCTAATGCAGGATCACATAAGTGTACCTTGAAAAAGAAGGATCTTAGTTCAAGGTCAAGGCATGCGAAAATTTTCACTGCAACATCTAGTTAATATTCCGAGGATAATTTTTTTTGCCTAACGCAGAGTTTGGGCAAAAAGACTCTTTTACAAGATAGCCTTAAAGCATGGGCACGGTTCAAGTAAAGCCCCTTGCTATTGGGCATCCACCTGCTGTATTATGACAAAGTCTCCACTCAGCAATGGTCCTTCACACCTTTTTCTGGACCACTACCCACCAGCTTTTCATCAAATTTTTCGGCAAATGGTCCGCGCTGTCTGCCAGAGAGCAAAGAATCATGAGAACAAATCAACCTGTTTGGAAAAAAATTTCGGTTGGCAGGCATACCACCTTCTTGTTTTTCCTGCTTTTGAGTTCTTCCTTCCGCCCCGATACTTCTGACGCAGCTTTCATTGATACGTCAAAAGACAGTTGGGGAGTGCTGGGCGGCTATGGTCAGAGTTTTCCCGGTTGGGGCCAGACCAGCCAACGGGTCAAAACCATTGACCTTGTCCCGCGTTACAATCATCTCATCTTTGACGACATCGGTTCCGGATGGTATCGCGGCTTTCACTCGATCCTGCTGGAAGTTCCCCTGCACCTTGTCATCAGTCCCGATGTCTCCAGCATGATTGGGATGAATTTTCTGGCCTGTTATACCTTTACAGCCGCTCAGGAAATGCGCCCCTATCTGTTTGGCGGCGGTGGCCCTGTTTACAGTTTTGCCGATATTCCCGGAATGGGAGACGACTTGAACGGTAATTATCAGTTCGGAATCGGGCTTGAATATGCAACAAGCCAGAGCCACAACGTTTTGCTTGAACTGCGCTACCATCACATCTCCAATGGAGGCAGTGAGGAGCCCAACGACCCTCTGAACTCCGCTAAACTGCTTATCGGCGTCACCTTTTAACTGGCGGAGAGCAGAAAAACCTCATGATCATTACGCTGTCTCCCTCAAAAGGGCAGGACTTTGAAACACCAACGCCTGCAAGCATCTATACTCTTCCTGACCAGCTCGAAGACTCACAAATCCTTATCAATGAAGCAAGAAGGCTTGACACAAAAGATCTTTGCACCCTGATGGATATCACTGAAAACATTGCCATTTTAACCCTTCAACGCTTCAAGAAATGGCATATCCCCTTTACTGCCGATAATGCAAAAGCAGCCCTGTTTGCCTTTAAGGGCGATGTCTATTCAGCCATGGGAAAAGAAAGATACGATGAAAACGATCTTGCCTATGCCCAGGCTCACCTGCGGATTCTTTCCGGGCTTTATGGAGCGCTTCGTCCGCTGGATTTAATCCAGCCGTACC
>DIKH01000455.1 GCA_002424495.1 Desulfobacteraceae bacterium UBA5623 | reverse complement strand
CTGTAGATGTTGGAATATATAACGCACCTAAAAATATCAATCGAAGTCTTATTCAATCAAGTATGAGTTGTTTTCAACTATCTCTCTTCCCCTTCTCACTGCATAAACAATAGCCGTTTGCGTCCGGTTCAACAGTTGTGCCAACTGACTTTGAGTCGTTCCTAACTTTTCAGTAGCCCAGTAGCACAAAATACTTCTTGCCCTTGTCCTTTTCGCATCTCTTATCCCATCTGTAATCTGCTCCGGCGTTAAATGACTTATTTCTGCTACACGTTTGATCAACTTGTCCAAATTGTAACCTTTGGCTTTGAGGCGATACTTTTCCTTAAACCCCTCTTCAGCTTTTTTCAAAACTTCATCCACAAATTGCCCATCCCCAAGAATGCGTTCATCACCTTTCTGATAATTTCCGGTCTCTCGAAGCAATTTGACTCCCGTCCATCCCCCATGACTTCGCAATAAACCTCCTCCGGTTAAATCAGGACGACTCCCTTGCCCAATCCCGCTACGGACAAACCGGCTATATTCACCTCTAGCGCCTGATTCTATCTTTCCAAAAAGCCCCAGAACGTATTGCGTATCCTGCCATTTGATTTGTCTTCGCCCCATAATGGTCCCGTGCCCGCAATATGAATAACCTGACAACTCTTTATATTCCTTAACAAGTCCTGCTCTTATCGGATTAAGGTGGATATAGCGGACAAGTTCTAAAAGGTAAGTGTCCTCCTGGCACAGGATTGATTTGTAACGATTTTGAAAAAGATGTCCACAACGATTATGTCGTCTGTTAAAATTAACTGCATAGCCCGTTAGAAGCCTCTTCATCAAAACCGATATCGGGACATTTCTTGTTCTCAACAGAAGATGAAAGTGATTGGGGATTAGAGCCCATGCGTAGCATGAAGTCTTGGTTTCAGTAAGCAGATCGCTGAGGCGATCCATAAATGTTGAATAGTCCTTTTGATCGTCAAATATATTCTTGCGATCAATACCTCTAACCATAATATGGTGCAGGGCATCTGGGGCGTCTATGCGTGATTTTCTGGGCATGAATTTCTTTTAACTTTCTGTGTCTAAAAAGTCAACTTATATTTTGAGGTGCGTCCCCTATCCCGTACGTTATTCCTTTTTTGACCCCAGGACTCCGGCACCCATAATCGCCAGCGGGTGATCAATTTATCCGCTTTCAGTCCGGGATCAAGCCGGGAATTGCCAGTGGTAATGTTTTCGCGGCAGAGGTCCATTGCCGTGGTTTCATTCGGGGCCAGAATCTCCAATAAAAACCCTAACCGTTTAAACACAGCGCCGTTTCCGAGCATCTTTCCATACTGGATCATCAACTCCAGATCTTTGTCCCCTGATCGCAAATAAGCTGAGAACATATCGGAAGCAGATCGGATACCACCACCCAATGCCGGGTCACTGAGCATATCCACCAGTGTGCGAGCGGGATCCGAGACCTGGACCTTGACCTGTCCCCGCCAAACTGCTTTTAGGCCGAACAGGGCCTTTTCCGGCACGGTTCGCAGCCAAAAGGTCGTCCCTTTGATCGTAGGACGCCGGTCCCGCGGTTTTTGGACCGTCATTACCACTACGGTGCTGAAAATCTGCTCTGTGAGATCAAGATACTCAGCCGCGCTCCATCCGCCGATATAGCAGGGATCAAACAAGCGTTCTGCTACCAGCCAGCTATCCTCCAGCATTACATCCACGGTGCGGGACTCCAAAGGCAACGGAATATAAAGCCCCCGCCGAACCCGTGTCATCCAACCGCTTTTGGTCCAACGCGCCAGCATCTTGGCCGCGTCAGAGCTGGAAGCACTTAAAATAACAGCCGCTTCATCCACAGAAATGGTCCCTTTGGTGGCACGCAGGATGGCGGCCATGCGTTCACGATCTGTTTTTCCTATTCCGGCAAGCGATTTCATGATATATTAAAAATGCAATTGTTCAGATATTATTTGAATAATTGCATTTATAATATAGTCAAACTTGTGTCAAGTAATATTTTGAGTTATGAATTGATTGTGGCAGTCAGAAAATCTTAAGCTTCGATAAGTCTCCTGAATTCGCAACTTCTCAGAAAGTGAGGGATCAAGTGGGCAGGGGTGGGGCTCCGCTCATATCAAACTCTGCAATCAAAAAGGTGTGGTCTGATGGTTTTGGAAGCGCCCTTGGCCCGGTGTCAATCCATGAGCCGACAGACCTATCGGCAATGGGCTGTGTGGCCAGGATGTAATCAATACGCCAGCCCATTTTTCGCTTCAGGGCATTGGGTATCCTGTAATCCCAGAAGGTGTAATGCCCTCCATCCGGTTGATGCTTTCTAAAGATATCAACCAATCCCCATGCAAGAAGCTCATGCATTATGGCCTGCTCCTCAGGATGAAAGCCTGCCTCGCCCCTGAATGATTCCGGGTCAAATACATCAATCTCCTCAAGGGCGACGTTAAAATCGCCAGCAATCAGGAGCGGCAATTTTGGATTATAATTATCTCTGATATGGGCTAAGAGCCCCCTTAGCCAGCGGAGCTTGTAGGCAAATTTGTCAGTTCCAGGGGCGACCCCCTGGGGGACATAGACATTTATTATTGGCACATCCAGGATGGTGGCGCTGACAAACCGCGCCTCCTGATCCTCAATTTCGGTCAGTGATGTCTTAACCTCTTGAGGCCTTTGCCTGCTTATAATGGCCACGCCGTTATATGATTTCTGCCCCTTAAACACCGGATGAAAGCCCGCCTCTTCAAAATCTGCCGCGGGAAAGTCCTTGTCCTGGGCCTTGATTTCCTGAAGGCAGAGGATATCAGGTTGTTCCCGGTGAAGCCATTCCAGGATGATCGGCAGCCTCAGGCGGACGGAGTTGGTGTTAAAGGTTGCAAACTTCATCTCTTTATTTGACCTTGCTGCCTGGTGCAGCAGGTCTGTCGGGGCAGACGATATGAAGGCCGGAGGCATCGCCTGCCGCCAGGATCATCCCGTGGGATTCAACACCCATAAGCTTTGCAGGCGCAAGGTTCACCACTACTACAACCTGTTTTCCGATAAGATCCTGTAGAGGATAATGCCCTGCAATACCTGCTACAACAATCCTTTCTTCGCCTATGTCCACGGTAAGTTTTAATAGCTTTTTGGCGCCTGCAATGGCCTGCGCGTTCTTGATCTCGCCCACCCTCAGGTCCATCTTCTGAAAATCCTCAAAGGAGATTAAGGGGAGTTCGGTTTTCTCGACCTTCTTTTCTTTTTCTGGTTTTGCGGGCGGTTTTTTTGTATCAATTCGTGGAAAAAGTGATGGGGCCTTTATCATTGCCCTTATTGGCCTAATAGATCCCCAGTCACGCAACTGATCAAGGGTATAATCCTTTCCCTTTTTCTCAAGTCCCAATTGTTCCTGTATATTTTCGGCTGACTGAGGCATAAAGGGCCATATCAGTCCGGAGATGATCTTTAACACATCTACAATATTGGAGATGACTGTCTTAAGCCGTTCAGGATCAGACTTGGCCAGGACCCAGGGGGCCATGGCGTCAATGTATTTGTTTACGTGGTTGATTACCTCCCACACACCCACAAGGGCCTTGTGGAATTCAAGACCTTTCATGAATATTTCGTAGTTGTCTACAACCCTTATGGTCTGCTCCTTAAGGATCTTGTCATCCTCACTCAAGACTCCCGGCTCCGGCGGCTCACCCAAAAAGAACTTCAGCACCATGGTGACACTTCTACTGACCAGGTTTCCAAGGTCATTTGCCAGATCAGCGTTGATCCTGTCTACAAAGGCCTTTTCACTGAACTCCGAATCAAGGCCAAAGGCCATCTCCCGCATCAGGAAATACCTGAATGCATCAAGACCGTAAACGTCCACCAGGTCAAGGGGCCGGACTACATTACCCAGGCTTTTTGACATCTTGCCTTCGGCAATATTCCAGTATCCGTGAACGTTCAAGTGTTGATAGGGTTCAATGCCGGCGGATTTCAGCATACATGGCCAGTATATTCCATGAGGCTTCAAGATGTCCTTTGCTATGATGTGCTGCGCGCAAGGCCAGAATCTGCCGTAATTGTCGCCTGCCGGGTATCCCAGGGCCGAGACATAATTCAGGAGGGCGTCAAACCAGACATAGGTGACAAAATTCTGATCAAAGGGCAGGGTCACGCCCCATGTCAGCCTGGACTTGGGCCGTGATATACACAGGTCTTCCAGGGGTTCTTTCAGGAAAGATAACACCTCATTTCTGTATCTTGAGGGTCTGATGAAATCCGGGTGCTGATTTATATGATCAATCAGCCACTGCTGGTATTTGCCCATCCGAAAAAAATAGTTGGATTCCTTTATTACCTGCGGCTCTGTCAGATGATCAGGGCATTTTCCGTCTATCAGTTCACGTTCCGTATAAAAGCGCTCGCAGCCGAAACAATAGAGGCCTTCGTATTCACTGAAATAGATATCCCCTTTTTCGTTCACCTGGTTGAGGACATCTTTGACCGTTTCGATATGATAATGATCTGTTGTGCGGATGAAATAGTTGTTTGTAATATTCAGCCTGGGCCACAGATTCCTGAACATAGCGCTTATCTTGTCGACATATTCCTTGGGAGTCTGTCCCGCCTTTTCGGCTGCTGCGACGATCTTGTCGCCATGCTCATCAGTGCCGGTCAGAAAATAGGTATCATAGCCCGCCAGTATATGAAAACGTGTTAAGACATCCGCCACTATGGTTGAATAGGCATGCCCCAGGTGAGGCTCCGCATTGACATAATATATTGGGGTTGTAACATAGAAACGATTGGTCACGGATCTTACTGCTCCTTGTATATAGAAAAATAGGGCTATTCCCGGCCCTGAGGTGTGTCCGAGGCCTCCCGCGCATCGTCTTTTTTGGACTTTTTCCTGAAAAAGCCATCCCGGACAAGCTCCTGGACCTTAACCTCAACTTCGCCTCCGGATTCGAGCATCACAGTCACAGACTCTTTAAGGGCATTTTGACGGATGATTTTTCCCTCCCCCTCCTTTGTCATCACCTTTTTTCCGACCTTGGGAAGCTCTTTGCTGACCTTTTCATAGTATTCATGTTCAAAATTGAGGCAGCACATCAGCCTGCTGCACATACCGGATATCTTGCTCGGGTTAAGTGAGATATTCTGTGCCTTGGCCATCTTTATTGTGACGGGTGCAAAGTTGTCCAGAAATGTAGAGCAACAAAGCGGCCTCCCGCATGGCCCCAAACCCCCGACAATCTTTGCCTGCTGACGGACACCGATCTGCCTCATCTCTATCCTCGTCCGAAATTCCTGGACCAGATCCTTTACAAGCGCCCTGAAGTCAACCCTGCCGTCCGCGGTAAAATATACAACAATCTTGCTGCCATCGAAGCGTCTTTCCACTGACACAAGGCTCATTGGAAGCAGGCTTTCATTAATCTTTTTGTAGCAATACTGATATACACCCTCCTCCTGGCGGCAATTCTGCTCAAACCTGTCTATTTCCTCGCGGGTGGCCAGACGGAATAGCTTTTTAAGAGACCTCTTTGGCATGTCATCGCCCCTGGTCTGCGGTTCAGCATATACGCAGCCGATTGCAGGCCCCTCATCAGTTATCACCATCACCTTGTCGCCCCTGTTAAGGACAAATGGCCCCGGGTCAAAATCGTAGACCTTGCCGCCTTTCCTGAATTGTATACCGACAACCTTATTCATTTTTTCCCAGTGCTGCTTAATTTCGCCTTAAAATGCCTAACCGCACAGTCCCCTAAGACCCAATACCGCATGTTCCATTGCAAGTATGGGGTTGCGCATTCTGCGGATATCCGATTGCGCCTGGTCCACCAGAAGGATACTGTCAACTAAGGCGTCTATTTTATAATTTTCAGCCAACTTCTTCAAACTCTTGGCAAAATCGCCATTTATCAATAAATCGGCAGGCCCGCCGACTTTCAAGAGCAGCAGATCCCTGTACCAGTTGGTCCAGGCCGAAAGCATATCGAGCATGCCTGCCTCTCCACTTGAAGGTAAATCAATTCCCTTTTTCCTGTCCTCCTCCGCACACTCAAGGGCCATATTCAGGGCCTCTACCTTGGACAGGGCAGGCAGTTTTTCCAGCCGGCCAAGCCAGGTATTTCTCTTTTCC
>DIKH01000435.1 GCA_002424495.1 Desulfobacteraceae bacterium UBA5623 | reverse complement strand
TACTTCCTTAACCGGACATTATTGAGAATTTATGTAAGATACCCGCAGTTTTACCCTGAATGGTTTTGGTTTCCGGAAAGAATGTTTTATTTTCCTTGCAAATTGAAAGATAGCCTTTTAATATGCAAGAATGATTGACAGAGCCTTGAAACAAACCATTGAGTCGTCTCTTGATGAATACCCTGTCGTCGGTATTTTAGGGTCGCGTCAGGTTGGAAAAACTACTCTTGCGAGGATGATAGCGCAGTCATCGTCAAAAGAGGTCATCTACCTCGACCTGGAATTACCCTCAGATCTCAATAAGCTTCAGGATGCTGAGTTATATCTCGGTCAATTCACGGAATCGCTCGTTATAATAGATGAAGTTCAGCGGATGCCTTCTCTCTTCCCGCTTATAAGGGCGCTTGTTGACAGAAAAAGACATTCCGGCAGGTTTCTCATACTGGGATCGGCCTCGCCCGATATTATCCGGCAGTCTTCTGAAAGCCTGGCGGGTCGCATTATCTACCACGAATTATCGCCGCTTACTCCTGCTGAAGGAGGATATGAAAAAACACAACAATTGTGGCTGCGTGGAGGATATCCGGAAAGTTATCTTGCAGCAACTGATATGAAAAGTTTTTCATGGAGAGAGTCCTTTATAAAAACATACCTTGAAATGGATATCCCACAGCTTGGGATACGGGTACCGGCTTCCCAATTGAGAAGATTCTGGGGTATGCTCGCACATTCCCACGGCCAGTTATGGAATGCGAGTCAGATTGCGAACAGTCTAGGAATTACGGCCCCAACGGTTCGGCACTACCTTGATATTCTCGATGACACCTTCATCACTCGGCAATTACCGCCATATTATGCGAATATTAAAAAACGAATTACGAAGTCGCCGAAAATCTATATAAGGGATTCAGGCATCCTTCACGCGCTCTTGGGAAAACCTGCTTTTGATCAATTGCAGGCGCACCCTTCCGTCGGTTCTTCCTGGGAGGGGTTTGTTATTGAACAAATCCTCAGAGCGACGCCAGCGGGCCGGCAATATTATTTTTTCCGCACCAGCGCCGGTGCGGAAATAGACTTATTGCTAGCAGACGGCGGTCATCACCTTATCGCCATTGAAATAAAGTATTCTTTCAGCCCCAAGCCGTCAAAGGGGTTCCGGACAGCCTATAATGATTTATCGTGCCGGAAAGGGTTTGTAGTGTATCCGGGAGAGGACTCATACCCCATAGGGAAAGATACCTTTGTAATTCCGCTGAAAGACTTGGCGAGAATTATCTCCGATTGAATCCTGCCGGCTTTTTTCAGGGGGTACATGGTAAGACGTCGGTTCCAAAACAACTTGGATCGAGAGGATACGAGGTATAGAATCTCTTTTTGCCCCTTATACCTCGGACAGCCTTATTGAGTCTTTAAATGACAGTCAAGAACATCCTTACCGTGGATCTGGAGGACTGGTTCCACATCTGCGGGGTTGGCAGTTTCATACCAAGGGAAAGCTGGGACAGCCTTGAAAGCCGGGTCGTAGAAAATACAACAAAATTACTCGACATACTGGGCAGGGCCAAGACCCTGGCGACCTTTTTTGTCCTCGGATCAGTGGCGGAAAAAAATCCTGAACTTATCAGGAAAATAAGCGGCTCCGGTCATGAGATCGCCTCTCACGGCTACGCACACAGGCGGGTATATACAATAACGCCTGATCTATTCAGGGACGATCTCAGAAAGTCTGCGGACATCTTGACGGGCATAACCGGGGATAAGGTAAAAGGGTACAGGGCGCCTGAATGGTCAATAAAAGATGGGTCCATGTGGGCGCTCGATATCTTGCTGGAGGAGGGCTTCCAGTACGATTCCAGTATGGCGCCCCTTCCAATTATCGGCAATCCCAACTACCCCGCTATTCCCTGGAAACACAGACTTTCAGGGGGCGAGATGTGGGAGATCCCACCGCTTGTGGGTGTTACACCCCTGATCAGTCTGCCCTTTGGCGGCGGTTGGGGGTTAAGGACATTTCCTTACAGCCTTATCCGTTCCGCCATTGTTAAAAATAATCAAAAGGGCATGCCGTCGGTGATATTTCTTCACCCAAGGGAGTTTGACATCAATTGCCCAAGGGTAAGACTGCCATTAATAAAAAGGTTTGTCCTCAACGCCTCGCTGGAAAGCACGGAAAAAAGGCTTGAACGGCTGCTCGATGATTTCGAGCTCACAACGGCGGCGGATTTTATCTCCGGACGGCAGGCTTAGGGCAAATTTTGAGTTGTTAATTTTTAATTTTGAATGAAAGGAGTAAAACTAATAATTCGTCATTATCACTGGACCCCTCGGCCCCTTGAATCCTTGAACCCTCAATTCATCTGCTTTAGCCAATGGTAGCTGATTTTATAGGCAGTTACAGAAGAAGCTCAGCAGCGTACTTTTCAAGACGCAAAAGCTCCCCCTCGATCCTATCCATGACCTCGGCCCCTCCTGCTGCTGTCCCTGAGCTGCCTATGGTCTCCAATTGAGAGGCGATTTGTGACAGAGCATGGGCACATAAATTGGCCGCGCCTCCCTTGATTGAGTGGGCCTCTCTGGCGAGTAACTCATGATCCCCATCGGATATGGCCTTTTTCATGGTGGTGATCTGTCCTTTGACGTTGCTGATGAAACCACTTAAGACATCCATTAGAAACGGCTTGTCTCCCTCGAATTCCCCCAGTGCCTTTTCAAAATCCATTGGCTCTGCAGATGGGTTGGGTCTCGGGGTTTGTTTATCGCCTTTTTTTTCTGCCAATGCCTCCGATATCGGGCCATGTTGTCTTGCCCCGTCTGTTGACAGGCGGGATTCACGGACTGAACCAGCCCTTAAAGAAACCCACTCTTCCACCATGTCCAGGAGTTCTTTTTTCCTCAGCGGCTTGGTAAGGAAGTCATCCATCCCGCTTTCAATACACATCTGTCTATGCTCTTCTATGGCATGAGCGGTCATGGCTACAATCGGGGTCCTTTCCGCAATAACATCACTTCCTTCAATTTTCTCCCCTATATTGGTAAACTGGGATTCCAGTCGCCTTATAGCCTTGGTGGCCTCATAACCGTCCATTACCGGCATCTCAATATCCATCAGGATGAGGTCGTAGCGCTTGCGCTTGCATGCCTCCACCGCCTGCTGCCCGTTTTCAGACAGATCCACCTGATAACCGGCGTTTTGAAGGTTTCGCATCGCCACCTGCTGGTTGGTCGGATAATCCTCGACCAAGAGTATTTGGACCTCTTTCCTAGAATCTTCAGAAAGGCTGTGCCGGGTCACCAGCCTTGGAACAGGTTCGCCTTCTGACGACAGGCCAAAAACAGATTTGATCGCCTTAAACAAATCTCCTCGCCTGACCGGCTTGGCCAGATAGCCTTCGATACCTATGTCTCTACACTTCTTTCCGTCACCTATCCTGCCAACAGAAGTAAGGACAATAATCGGGACCTCTTTGAATGCCTCAAGCTTTCTGATCTCCCTTGCCAGGTCAAAGCCGTCCATTCCGGGCATTTGCATGTCCGTCAGGACCAGGTTGAATGGTGTGCTTGAAGAATGGTGGTCCAGAAGCATGGATAATCCTTCCATTGAGCCTGCTGCCTCCATTGACTGACAGCCCCATGATCTAAGGTATTCTTTAAGGATAAACCTGCTGGTCTGGTTATCATCCACCACCAGGACCTTTAGGTGACTGAGGTCGGTTTCTTTCCCAGGTCCGGCAATGCCGGGTCCGGTCTGTTTGGAGAGGAAGGCTGTAAACCAGAAGCTGCTCCCCTTGCCCTCTTCGCTTTCGACTCCAATCATTCCACCCATCATTTCCACCAATTGCTTGGAGATAGTCGTCCCCAGGCCAGTGCCCCCGTATTTTCTCGTTGTTGATCCATCTGCCTGGGTGAAGCTTTCAAAGATCACACCCAGCTTGTCTTTTGGTATCCCGATGCCTGTATCACTGACAGAGAAACGCAGTTCCACCCTGTCACCCAGGTCCCCGGCTATTTCCCCCTTCAACAATATTTCACCCTTATCGGTAAACTTGATGGCGTTTCCAAGAAGGTTTACTATAATCTGCCTCAAACGGCCTGGGTCGCCGATAAGTCGAAATGGAATGTCCGGTGCAAGGAAGGAGAGAAACTCCAGGCCTTTTTGTTCCGCCCTGAAGAACATGGAGTTGGAGATATCCTCGACCATTGTCCGCAGGTCAAATGGGATCTCTTCAAGTTCAATTTTGCCAGCCTCTATCTTGGAAAAATCAAGAACTTCATTGATGATGGTCAGCAGTGAATTTGCCTCTGTGCTCAGGGCATGCATTATGTTTTTCTGGTTATCGTTGAGTTCGGTTTCCATGGCCAGTTCTGACATGCCGATGATCCCGTTCAATGGAGTTCTTATCTCATGACTCATATTGGCCAGAAACTGGCTTTTGGCCTTGTTGGCGATCTCTGCCGCTTCTTTGGCCTGTTCCAGTCCCTCAGTAGTTTCCTGAACCTGTGTAAGCATCCGGTCAAACTCTATGGAAAGGGTCCCTATTTCATCCTCGCGATTCATGGCCGCGCGCCTTGTTAAGTCATTGGATTGACGAACCGCGACCGCGTGTCTGCTTAATTGCAGTATTGGCGCTACAATGTTTACCTGAAAAAACAGCACAAAGACCAGAATCATCACCGTTCCTGCAACCATAACCGAAAAAAGGGCGTAACGGGAAGCGGCAAGGCCGGCCGCGCTGATCTCTTTTGAAATGTTCGCCTGGACCAGGAGGGCCGGAGCCCCGTTGATATCAGGGAAGGTCGTGTACACCTCGAGAAGATCCTTGCTGTCGTCAAGAATATGCACAGGCTGATCAGAGGTGATATGGGTCAGGGCATCCATCTGCCTCGCGGGGATGGAATCCTTTATGACCGGCCATACGTGAAAATCAACGCGCGTCTGATCAACCAGGGTTTTGATCAGATCCCCTCCCAAAAATCGTCCCATGATCAGAGTCCCTATGATTGGACCCTTCCCTTCACTGGTAATAATAGGTTCAGAAGCGATGAGCATTGGTCCATGCCCTGTCATCAGCACTCCGGCGATAGAACTTTCAATGGTATTATGTTGAAGCAGAGGATCTGTTTTTGACATAGCCGTCGCAGGAAATTCATTCAGTATGATTTTTTTCTCCGTCTCCAGGTCATAAATCTTCCCCCACACCGCCTTGCCCTCGGTGTTGCAGACATAAAAGAGATTGAGCTTGTTATTTTTCATGGTGCTGATGCCCAGGTTGGAACTGATATATTCCCTGTTTCGATCCTCAACAAACCGGTAGGTATCATCCCATGCAGACCAATCATCGTTTAATTTTTTGAGGTAATATAGTTCCCTGTGCAGTGCCTCAATACACCGCTCTGCATCCTTTTTTGCTTCTGATCGTTCCAGAGATAAATAGCTTGGAAAGATAATAAGACGCTGTATGGCATAATTGAAACCCGCATAAAAAATGACCATTGTAAAAAGGATGAGAAAAATCTTTGATCGCAGAGACATGGCAAATAACCTCTAATTATACCCCTCGGGGATGGAGAAAAACTCCAGCCTGTAGTCTGAGGGTTATATCAAGGGTTCGAGGATACAAGGGTTCCAGGGGTCAAGTGTTTGCGAATTCGTGGCCTTACCACTGGACCCCTCGGCCCCTTGAATCCTTGAACCCTTAATTAATCGGCTTCCGAAACAAACTATTGGAGCAAGAAACTGAAGGATCGTTTTATTTTTGCCTTAAAGTGATCAAATTTACACCGAAAAACAGTCCTTGACAAGGCAGATAGTTTGTATTAGTTTTCACAATTTATGAAATGATAAGGGTGTATTGTGCTAACAAATTGATATCATTTGTTTTATGCCTTGGGTCCAGCTTGTTTGTCTTTGATGATCCAGCTGGCTATTCCAACGACTATCACGTGGAGATTTATAAACGAAAGGCATATTAACAAGAGGCTTTTGACATTCAAGCAGTTAAGGAGGAAGAAGTGGTTGGTCTAATATCTTACGGAGCATACATACCCAGGTGGAGAATGGACCTTGGGTTGGCAGGTGCGCGGGGCGAAAGGTCAATTACCGGCCCTGATGAAGACAGTGTAACCATGGCGGTTGCCGCTGTTATGCAGTGTCTGAAGGGTGTTGACCGGAGCAAGGTGGATGGTCTGTTCTTCGCGTCCGCCTCTTCACCCTATACGGAAAAACAGATGTCTACCCTGATCGCCAAGGCGGCGGATCTGCGTGAAGACATTATGACCGCCGACTTTGGCAGCAGCACAAAGGGGGGCACAACTGCCCTGAGGCTTGCTGCGGACGCGGTAAAGGCGGGTTCCGCCAGACAGATCATCGTGGTCGCCTCTGACTGCCGCATGGGCGAGCCCGGCTCTGAACACGAAAGAAACTGCGGAGCAGGGGCAGGCGCAGTCCTTGTCGGGGCCGATAACGTTGCGGTCAGCATTGAATCAAGCATGTCAGTGGCCAATGAGATCTTTGACGTCTGGCAGCGAAAAAAAGACACCTATCTGAACTCATGGGAGTCCAGATTTGATCTGGCCTTCGGCTACACAAAGTCAATGGGTGAGGCTGTAGGCGGGCTGATGAAAAAAGACGGATTGACTGCAAAGGATATCGCCAAGGCAGTTTTTTATTGCCCTGATGCACGCACCACCATAGGCATGGCCCAGGGACTGGGTTTTGACCCGATGAAGCAGGTCCAGGACGGCTACATGGGCACCATTGGAAACACCGGTACGGCATCCCCATTGCTCTTACTGGCGGCGACCCTGGATGAGGCAAAGGCGGACGACAACATACTTCTTGCAGGATACGGAAACGGAAGTGACGTCATACGCATGAAGGTTAACAAGGCAATTGAGGCAAAAGGCCGCGTAAGCGTGAAGGCGCAGATTCAATCAAAGCTCAATGTCTCCGATTATTTTACCTATCTCAAGTGGAACGGCCTGGTGGACCTGAAAGACGCCAAGATGCCCTATGTGCTTACCTATGCATCCGCGCCGCCCACTTACAGGGAAAGGGAAAGACTCTATGCCTTTCACGGAACAAAGTGCAAGCAATGCGGGGCCATTGAATTTCCGCCGCAGAGGGTCTGCGCCAAGTGCCGGGCCAAGGATGAATTTGAATCAGTCACCCTGTCGGACAAACAGGGCAAGGTTTTTACCTGCATGCAAGACCCACTGACCGGCCAGATGGAAGGGCTCATCAACCTTGACGGCGGAGGCAGGGTATACTGCAATATGGCAGACTGTACCATGAAGACCGTACAGATTGACACCCCGGTGGAGATGAGCTTCAGAAAGATAGTCCTTGTGTCGTGGGATACCATGATCAGTTATACGTGGAAAGCTGTTCCACTGCGTGTGAACGGTTGAGGAGGAATGATATGGGACTAAAAAATGAAGTAGCAGTTATTGGAATGGGGTGCACCAAGTTTGGTGAACTTTGGGATAAAGATGTAAAAGACCTGGTCGTGGATGCCTGTTATGAGGCATTTGATGACGCGGGCATACAGTCAACCGATCTGGATGCGGCCTGGTGGTCAACCATGTATTCCGGTGAAATGGGAAGGTCATTGGCTTATCCTTTGAAACTCGATTACATACCGGTAACAAGGGTGGAAAATCGCTGCTCAGGCGGCCAGGATGCCTTTATCAACGCCTGTTTTTCCGTTGCAGCAGGCGCCTATGAAACTGTCCTGGTCTGTGGCGCGGAAAAGCTGAAAGACTCAGGTATTTCAGCAGCGGGTATTGACCCGACAACGCCTTATACCCACCGAGGCGACATTATGTTTGTTCCACCCGGCGCCTTTGCCCAGATCGCCCAGAGATATTTTCATCATTATGGTATTGACCCTAAAGAAGGAAAAGAAGCACTGGCAAAGATTGCCGTCAAAAACCATTATCATGGCAGCCTTACCCCCAAGGCCCAGTTCCAGAAGGCTATCACAATTGAGCAGGTTTTAAAGGCGCCCATGATCGCCCCTCCCCTTGGTCTGTTCGACTGCTGCGGGGTCAGCGACGGCTGCGCCGCCGCGATTATTACGACAGTGGAAAAGGCCAGAAAAATGAAAAAGGACTTTGCCGTCCTGAAGGGCTTTGGTTTCAGCATCGGACATTATCAGGCTTCGATCGAAGATGACTGGCCCTTTATCTATTTTGAAGAAAACGTCCGAGCAGCCCAAATGGCATACAAAATGGCAGGCGTAACCAATCCCAGAAAAGAAATAGATGTTGCCATTGTCCATGACTGTTTTACAATCACTGAGCTGATCATCTGTGAGGATTTGGGCTTCAGCGAACATGGAAAAGCAATGGAAGACGTTCATAAGGGTACGTTTGAGCTCAAAGGCGAAGTGCCTGTGAATACGGATGGCGGGCTAAAATGCTTTGGCCATCCGGTGGGTGCCAGCGGCATCCGGATGCTTTATGAGGTGTACAACCAGCTGATGGGAAGAGCGGGAAAAAGACAGCTGGATAATGTCAAGCTAGGTCTTGCCCACGGTGTCGGAGGAACGCCAATTGACTCCAGCACAGGGGCAGTGGTTATCCTGGGAAAACCCGACTAGAACAGGCAGCAAGATAATCAAGCGGTCAGCGGGAATACTGCTGTCCGCTTGTTCGCTTTATTTAGCAAGGAATTTTTTTTGGCGGATCGTGGATAATAACGCGCCGGGACTGATGATCGTTCCAAATTGCATTGTCCGCGATCTGCTGCGCAAATCAATTTGGGAGGTTATTTATGAGCATTAAAAACAAACTTACTGACCTATTAGGAACCAATCGGGTATCGGACGCACCTGCCGACCTTGATGCCTATCGCACAGACTACAGCCTTGCCTCCCCCGGGACGCCTGCGTGTGTAGCCTATCCCAATGACAACAAGGAGATCATGGCAATCGTCGCCCTTGCAAACGAAACCGGCACGCCGGTTATCCCCGTAAGCTCAAGGGTACACTTCACAGGCGCTGCCATTGCCAAGCAGGGCGGCGTTGTTGTTGACATGAAAAACATGAACAAGATCTGGAACCTGGACGAACGGAACAGAAAGATCACCGTGGAGCCTGGCGTTACCTGGAATCAACTCTATCCGGTGCTTGCGGAAAAGAACCTTATGGTCTGCCCGCCCATGCTGCCCCACGGCGAGCAGTCCGTCATCACCACTTTTCTGGAAAGAGCGCCCTTGGTCATCCCCCTTTATGAATATGCCGAGCCCCTGTTGTCCATGGAGGTTGTATGGCCAAACGGGACTCTGTTCAGGACAGGATCAGCCAGCGCACCCACCTTCCCGAAATCATTCGTAGAAGGTGTTAACCCGGAAGGACCTGGAACAATGGACTTTTACCGTCTACTCCAGGGCGCCCAGGGGACCATGGGGATCGTCACATGGGCGATTATCAAGACAGAGTATGTCTCGCCCATGAATAAATTTTTCTTCTTCCCATTCAACAGCATAGAAGACGCAGTCAAACCCGCCTATGCCCTCTTAAGAAAAAAACTCGGCTATGACTGTTTTATCATGAACAAACTGGATTTGGCCCTGATCTGCGCAGAAGACTATCCCAATGACTTTGAAGTGATCATGAAGAAGCTTCCCGAGTGGATGCTGGTGCTGGCCCTAAGGGCCTCCAGGCGCAGACCGGATGAGAAAATCCAATATGAAACAAACGCCATCAACGATATCTGCAGAAAGTTTAACGGCATGCAGTACTTAAACTCCCTGCCCGGAAGCGGCCATGCAGCGATCAGGCTGACCGAGATCCTGCGGCAGCCCTGGCCCGGCAAAGGCCCTTACTGGAAGCACAGACTGACCGGCAACAGCCATGACCTGATGTTTATAACAAAGCTGAGCCAAGTCCCGGAGTTTACCGCGATGATGACAAAGGCTGCTGTTGAAGAAAACTTCCCGGTCGGCAACATCGGCACCTATTTACAGCCCATTGAAGGGGCGCGCGCATGTCATGTGGAATTTAACATGTTCTATGATCCCAATGACGAGGGTGAAAAGGCAAAAGTTCGACGGCTCCATGATGCGGCGGCCAAGGCCATGCTCGCTCAGGGGGCGCTGTTCACAAGACCTTACGGATCACTATCGGATATGGTCTATGAAAGGGCTGCAAGTTACACCGCGACACTGAAGAGGGTGAAAAAGATCTTTGATGAAAACAACATCATGAACCCGGGCAACCTGTGTTTCTAAACGATTATGATCCGGTAAAGAGCCACTTATAGGAGGATTTCTGTTATGAAGGATAATTACGATATCAACAACTACACCTATGACATGGACCGATGCATAGGTTGTAAAGGCTGTGTTTGGGTTGACCATGTGTATATGCCCGGCGTCAGATACGGTGTAAAGTGCCCCAGTAACGCCTACAAGCTGTTTGACGGCTATGCCCCCATGGGAAGGGAGAAGATCGGAAAGGCTTTGTTGGAGGGAAGGATAGACTACACCCCGGAGTATCTGGATATTATGTACATGTGCCAGCACTGCGGCGCCTGCGATGCGGGATGTAAGAGAAACCTGGACCTTGAGCCCCTGACCGTGCTGGAATCCTTGAGGGTAAAGGCGGTAAAAGACGGCAAAGGCCCAATGCCAGCCCACAAAAAGGTGGCGGCAAATATTGCGGACAAGGGGAACCGTTACGGCGCTGCGGAAAATAGATCAGGCTGGGTGACCAAAGATATCAAAATCAGCGACAAGGCAGATATAGTCTATTTTCCGGGTTGCTCTGCATCCTATGTGGAAAAAGGCATTGCCCAGGCAACCGCTAAGATCCTCAACAAGGCTGGCATCAATTTCATGACACTTGGCGACAAGGACAGTTGCTGCGGTCATCCCGTGGCTACAGCCGGTATGCTGGATGAGGCCAAGGCCATTGCCAGGAAAAATATTGAAATACTTAAGGCGACGGGGGCCAAGACACTGGTGACCAGTTGCGCCGAGTGCTACAACACCTGGAAGGTGATATACCCGAAGATGCTTTCCAAGAATACCGCGGAGATGGGCTACGAAGTGGTTCATTCGGTGGAAGTGGTATCAAAGCTTGTGAATGAAGGCAAATTTACACTCACCAAGCCCATGAACATAAGGGCCGCCTACCATGATCCGTGCAGAATGGCCCGCCAGGGCGAGCCATGGGTGGAATGGGAAGGAACCCG
>DIKH01000373.1 GCA_002424495.1 Desulfobacteraceae bacterium UBA5623 | reverse complement strand
TTCAAAACAGACACCCATCCCCTGCCCGCTCGCACCCGGAATTTTTGAGAAGTTACTAGAATTTTATGAAATTACAAATTCAGTATAACTTAAGGCCTCACACCTTTTTTAAAGAAATATCTTGACATAATTTTCAGTACAGCTAAAATTACTAACATTCACGGAGAAATTCGTGTCTTAATACTGCACAAGGACGTGCAGTATCGAGTTTACTGACAAAGGCGTCTTTTCCCTTACGGGGGAAGGCGCCTTTTTGTTTTTGGATGTTGGCGGGTGTGAGGAAAAGACCAAAGACGCTCTTAAGCCATTGACCCAGCAGACATATTATAAATCTATTTTTCTGGAGGTATTTAAAATGAGATTTGAAAAAAGCAATGATGTCCTGGGGACAACCAACAGGGGCAATCCGGCGGAATCCAGCCTTTGCACGCTCTGCAGGGCGGACTGTCAGGGAAGATGCGAGACTTGGCTTTCCAGTCTGGTGGGACGAAAGCTGCTCTATCCGAGGAGCTATGGTATCGTAACAGCAGGCGCCAATAACACGACGCACATGGGGGTTTCATATAATTCACTGAGAGTCCAGGGTTATGCCTATGGCGCACAGGGCCTGAACGGGGTGATGACCAATGACCCAGACGACTGTATCTTCCCCAACGTAAAGCTGGAGACCGAGTTTGGCAATGAAGTAAAGACAAAGATCAAGATGCCCCTGATGACAGGCGCATTAGGTTCGACATTCGTTGCAGCAAGGTACTGGGATTCTTTTGCAATAGGAGGCTCACTGGTAGGCATCCCTGTTGTGATCGGTGAGAATGTCGTCGGCGTTGACCGTGAATCAAAGATTAATCCAGGCGCCACAAGAAAGGGAAAGATTGAGATCTCCCCTGAGCTTGACCGCCGAATCAATACCTATCTGCGCTATTACGAGGGATATGGCGCGATAATCGTGCAGCTCAACGTGGAAGACACCAGAAACGGCGTTGCGGAATACGTTGTAGACAAATACGGCGACAAGTGCATCATTGAACTCAAATGGGGTCAGGGCGCCAAGGATATAGGCGGTGAGATCCAGGTGACCAGTCTGGATTACGCGCTTTTCCTCAAGAACCGTGGTTATGTGGTTGATCCCGACCCCACACTGCCCGAGGTTCAGACCGCATTCAAAGAGGGCTCAATCAAATCATTCGCCCGTCACAGCCGTCTTGGCGGCACCAATCTGGATACAGTGTCGCAGGTGCGTGATGATTTCATGAGCAGCGTTAATTACCTGCGCAGCATAGGGTTTAAACGGATCACCCTGAAGACCGGTTCCTATGGGATGGAGGAGCTGGCCATGGCGATCAAATTCGCCTCTGATGCAAAGATGGATCTGCTTACCATTGACGGTTCCGGCGGCGGCACAGGAATGAGCCCGTGGAACATGATGCAGAGCTGGGGCGTGCCATCCATAATACTTCATTCAAAGGCCTATGAATATGCAAGCATTCTGGCCGCCAAGGGACAGAAGGTTGTTGACATGTCCTTTGCCGGAGGTTTTGCCCTGGAAGACAATATCTTCAAGGCCCTGGCGTTGGGCGCTCCCTTTACAAAGCTGGTCTGCATGGGCAGAGCAATCATGATACCGGGTTTTGTGGGCTCAAACATCGAAGGCGCCCTTGATCCGGAAAGAAAGGCCGCCGTCAATGGCCATTGGTCTGAATTGCCCAAGACGGTCAGAGAGGTGGGAAGCAGCGCGAAAGAAATCTTTGCATCATATTTTGATGTAGAGAAGAAGGTGGGGAAAAATGAGATGAAAAATATCCCATACGGCGCAATTGCATTTTACACCCTGGCAGATAAACTTGCCTGCGGCCTGCAGCAATTGATGGCAGGCGCGAGAAAATTCTCCGTAAACACCATTGCGCGCGGAGATCTTATGTCCGGAAACAGAGAGACCGCCAAAGAAACAGGCATTCCGCACATGGCGGACGTCAATGATGAAAGCGCAAAGAAGATCTTAAATTCATAGAGAATTCCAACCCCTTTGCCGAGCCCTCTCCCCAGCGGGGGGAGGGCAAATTAAATCCAATTTCCATTAAGATCGTATGCCAAACCTATCCGCCAAAGCCTTAAGTGTTATGTTCGTCGCAATTTCATTATGGGGGATCAGCAGATATCGCCAGGGTTTTCCGCCATAGCTCTGCGCGTAGTTTGTTGCATTGGCGCACCACTGAATCGCGGCCTCTTTTTTTGCAAGAACGATCGGGTCATTCATTTGGTTGGCGGCCTTTGGTTCGAGCATGTAAATGGCCTTATCTGTTTCTGCAGCAAAATCCGGCTGATACTCAAGATGTTCCGCGCCGTGTCTATAGAAAAGCTGGAACTGGCCTTTGGCGGGTTTGAACCACTTTATGGCCTCCCGTTCGAGAATTACGGCAAGCTTTCGTTCCGCCTCAGAGTCGAATTTCTGAACCGGGTATAGACAGCGTTCAAACCCGCCGAACAGGTACTGGGCCATGTTGCTCTTGTCAGGAGGGGATATGCGATAGTCGCCGGAGGCTCTGCAACGGAATAAGAATACGCGGATTCCTTTAACTCGGTGAAGCCCTTGCTCACCTTGACTTTGTAGCCCATCGTATCCTCCCAATAGTGATCCTGCACTTGTGCGTGTATGAAACGGGCGATGTCCCGCTGATAGCACCTGAGCACTTTTCGTGCTTCGTCTTCTGAAAGATAGCCATTAAAATGTTGCACGGCCTGGCCGGCAAGGCCGTAGAGAAGATCGGCGTGATCATCGTAGGAGATATCGTCGAAGTCCACCAGACCGCTTACTATGTAATCTTCCAAACGGGCCTCTTCAATGCCGCCGCGACTGAGTGACACTACTTCGTATTCACTGGTCCTCAAATGCTGAATCCACAGCTCGTCTGAAACAGGGGGATATCTGAGTGATTCCAGCTTCAGGGTAAAAGGGCTGAACCCCGTCTTTACCTCACCTTTGGGAATCACCAGGATGCGAGGGATGTCAATGGTCTGCTGTGTCACCACTTGAACGGTCCTGGCCACCACATCGGCGATATCAGCCTTTTCCGTAAAGCCTTCCAGCTCCAGTTGCACGGGCTGCTGTTGTTCTTCCACCGCCTTAACAATAGCGGCTTGAATCTCAGGCCTCTGCAACTGGGTTACGGAGGCCAGTTTTTGAGGCTGGTTTTCCAGCTTGCGGATCTCGTCCCAGACAGCCTGCGCCACCTTCTGTTCTTCGGGCTTGGTAAAAACCGGCTGCTGGTCCTGCCCGGCCAATTGTGTGCTGCCGGTCAAGCGGTTCGGCTTCAGGCCCAGTTTTGCGGCAAGTGTGGGTTGCGACACCATTGTAGCCGTCTTCCGGTTGAGTTCGGTCTCATCCAGCATCACCGCCTGCATCTTAATGGCGGAATCCGGCCGGTTGGCCTCATCAATGATCTCCTGGAATTTATCATGGGCCACGATATTCAGCCGGTCCACGGCCATAACCCCTGTGCGCCTGCCAAAGGGCAGACGCAGACCGCAGCCTATGGACTGCTCAATGAGGATGCGGGCATTGGCTGCCCTGAGCGGCACAATGGTGTAAAGGTTGGTCACATCCCAACCCTCCTTGAGCATATTGACATGAATGACGATCTCGGTCGGCTCGTCCGTATGCTCTACTTTTAGCAGACGCTCAATCATCTCCTCTTCATCCTTGCCGGTCCGGCTTGAATCCACCTGGATCACTTTGTCGCGATAGGCCCCTTCAAAAAAGGCATCCGATTGGACAAGACCTATCAGTTGACCCGCATGGGTGGTATCGCGGGCTATCACCAGAAGGAAGGGCTTAACAATGGGGTTATTGCTTTCCCGGGCATAGGTTTCAAGTTCCACCTTGACACTTTCGTGAAGACGGACGCCATCCTCCAGCTTCATCCGCTCGATCTCTTCCGCCGACATGCCTGCCGGGTTGAAATTTTTCCGGGTCACCACCGCCGGTTCCTTGACAAATCCGTCGCTCATGGCCTTACCCCCGCGCACCTCGGAGTTGATCTTGGAGATATTGAAAATATTGACATGAACGCCATCCAGCTCTGGAAACATGGTCGCCTGCCGACGCCCCTCCTCCCGCACGCCCACACCGCTTTCATAGGTATCGCCCGTGATCACCGTGGGCGAATTGACGGCGAATTCCGCAACACCCTTAAACACGTACTTAGTAGTATTGGGCGTAAAGTCCGTAATCAGCTTGTTGTAGATGGTGAGATTGGGCGCCAGCACGAAAAAATTGCTGAACCCATGGGCAAGGTGCAGATAGCTGATGAAGGCCCCCATTAACCGCGTCTTTCCCACGCCGGTAGCCAACGCAAAACACAATGACGGGAACTCACGCTCAAAATCCGTTACAGAAGAAAACTCGTTTTGGATGGCGGCAAGCTGAGCACCAACGTCCGCATCTTTAGCGGGCGGTGCGATCTCGGTAATGCGGTGAAGAATTTCCAGCGAAATGCGCTGGGGAGGCCGCGGGCTCAATCGGCCCGCAATGGCGTTAACGTGTCGGTTCATCGTTTTCTATTCCTGCTGGGGGTTCAATTCGGTTTTGAAATTCTCTTTTGGCCTGTTCGATCGCTTTGTGAAGCTTTTGCTCAAGCACATTGCGGGGTGGAAGTTCGGTCATATACTCGGCTACGCGGATGCCGCTGTTTTCCAAGGCCAGCAGTTCCACGGTTTCCCGCTTTTTACCCGCGCACAGCACAAGTCCGATAGGAGACTGTTCGTCTTCCTGACGCTCGTATTTGTCCAGCCAGCGCAAATAAAGTTCCATCTGGCCCTTGTCGGCGGGTTTGAAATCACCCAGCTTCAGATCAATCGCCAAAAGGCGTTTAAGCTTACGGTTGAAAAATAGAAGATCTATATAGTAGTCGTCACTGTCTATCTGGATTCGCTTCTGCCGGGCAATGAATGAAAAACCGGCTCCCAGGTCCAGGAGAAACTGCTCCAGATCGCGCAAAATGGCGTCTTCCAGGTCCTTTTCCAGATAGCGATCCCGCAGCCCCAGGAAATCCAGAAAATAGGGATCTTTAAAAACAAGATCCGGCGTCAATTGGTCCTCATTGCGAAGGGAATCAATTTCATGGCGAATGAGATCCTCCGGCTTTTTGGAAATAGCGGTGCGTTCGAAAAGCATGGAATTGATTTTTTGACGAAGTGTACGTACGGGCCATCGTTCGACCCGACACATTTCCGCGTAGAAATCACGCTGCAAGTCATCCTTAAGATAGATAATCTCCTTAAAATGGGACCAACTCAATTGTCTCCACAGCGTAGAGACAATTGCCTCATCCGAAAAAACTTCGGCAAAACGGATCATATGATGCAAATTTTTAGCTGAAAATCCGCGTCCATACTCAATCTCCAATTGTCTCGACAGGGTAGAGACAATATCCATGCCGTATTCGGCCCGGCCGTTTCTAAAAAATTCCTCATTTATCCTCCGGCCGATCCGCCAATAGAGTATGGTCAGACCGGCATTGACCGCAACAGCAACCGAAGCGCGCGCCTCCTCTATCATCTGCCGGACATCGTAGATCAATGCCTTGTCGGCGGCTAAAAGGCTTTCTTGGGGTGTCATGACTCGTCCTCATCAAAAAGATTCAACTGACCCTTGGGAGGCTGCGCCTTGGGCAGGTTTTCCACTCGAAGGCTGTAGTCGTCGTGGCCCCACTCGCAACGGGAGAGCACCTGTTTGGGGATCTTTTTCACGGTCAGGTTGGAATACCGGTCGGCCCGGGCGCGAAAGGCCGTGCAGAGCACCAGCAGGGAACGCTCCGGTCCAACCTCGTCCGAGATCTGCTGGAGCTGGTCGTGGGTGAGATTGGCCGTGGTCACATAAATGAAATCCTGCTCCGTGGAATAGCCGTGCTGCCAATAGACGGAATCACTGGGCGCATAGGTAAAGCCCTCCAGCTTGCACAGGGCCTCTGCCAGCATGGCCGCATTATAGGTCTTGTTGATGACCCAGTTTTCCCAATTGTCCTTTTCCAGAAGTGACGGAGCCAGACGGTAATAGCGAAAGCCGCCCCCGCCTTTCCAGTTGACCGCCTTGGTGATGCCGCCAGGGTCCTCTCCGTCAATCACCTTTTTCAGCCGCGGGATGATGTGGGTGTGGCAGTGCTCGCCCAGTTCCACCATGATCCAGCGCCTGCCCATTTTGTGGGCAACTGCGCCGGTGGTGCCGGAACCTGCGAAGGAGTCGAGGACTAGGTCACCGGGGTTGGTGGCGATTTCAAGAACACGCTTCAAAAGCCTTTCGGGCTTGGGTGTATCGAAAGCATCATCAGCTCCAAACAGACGATTGATTTCCTTCTTTGCTTCTTGATTGTGCCCAACTTCGGAATTCGGCCACCAACTCCACGCGCTAACTCCATTCGCCTCATTCAGATAGTTCTTTACACGGGGTCTTGCAGTCCCATCTTTCCCGAACCACATACGCCCCTCAAAGCGTAGACGATTGAACTCACGTTCGATGTTTGCCCAGCAACGGCCGGGTGGAGGCTCGTATTCTGTGCCAGCGGGCGTAACCAACTTATACATTTGATTTGGGCGCCAGCCTTGGGCGGTGAAATCCGTTGATGCCCAGGGGCCACGATTGTCGTTATCGGGATTCTTAAAGTTCTTCGCCTGTTCATCAGACAGTGAAAGCTTATTGAATTTGATATTGGCGGCTGACTGTCCATAAACAAGAACATGGTCATGTGCGGCACCTAATTGTAGACGTGCCTCTGGTGACGTGCGTTTCTGCCACAACACATTTGCTACAAAATTTTTTCTACCAAACACCTCATCACACAACACCTTGAGATAATGCGCCTCATTATCGTCGATAGTAATCCATAGCGAGCCATCATCAGATAACAGTCTCCGAATGATTTCAAGCCGATCACGCATTAGTGAAAGCCAAAGAGAATGTTCAATGCCGTCGTCGTAATGTTCAAATGCGCTGCCAGTGTTATAAGGCGGATCGATAAACACGCACTTAACTTTTACCGCAAACTCCTGCTCCAGCGCCTTCAAAGCCAGCAGGTTATCACCGAAAATCAGCCGATTGTCGTAGATATCCTTGTTCGTCACCCGGTGCTTGGCATGGTAAGTTTTTTCCTGGTCCTCCAGCATAATACGCGGCTCCAGCTTGGGCCGGTTTTCTTTTCCTATCCAGGTGATCTCAAGTTTTTGTCTGCGTTCAGCCACTGTATGCCTCTCCTGCCGTAACCCGTTTTAAATTTCTTTACAAAGGCCCATTTTCTGCACCGGAACCGCATCCCATGTGCGACCATTCAGAAGCCGTCCGTTATGCTTCTTTGCCCGTTTCTTTCCGTCAGCACCACAGCCTCCCCATTGTTTAAAGAAAAAAGCCACTGCCTGCGCATCACATTGGTCTTTGAGGTTTAATACCCATTCATGCTTCATAGGCCGTGCCTTTGGCCCTGATTCGCCGCCGACAATGACCCAATGAATCCCGGTAAAATCTACAATCCCCAGACCTTCAAGTAAAGGCTCGGCAGATACAAAACGGACGGAGGAAGAGACCTTCTGGAGTTCATCGAGGCGAGGTGGGACATCTTCACTCATATATATTTGTTAACAGACTATTGATTTTTTAAAAACTCCCGCGCATTTAACACCTTCCATTCAAGCATGGGATGCCTTTTGATACGATCCTGCAACTCCTCATCGGCTGTCAATAATTCGGGTTTGATTTCTCCCTTGCCCAGCAAGAGATCCAGGAATTCCATTTCCTTCGCCGTAAAAGGGAGCAGCGCGGCCAGGCCATTACGACAGTCCTCGATGAGTCCGTTTTTATAAGAAGAGGTGCGCATTGTGTCTACACCTTTTGACCGCAACGTCGGAAGAAGCTTTTGTTCGAAATCTTTGGTCTCCAAGCTCACTTCATCTATGGCGACAGTCCTCCAATCCCGTCTATTCATTGCGCCATAAAGGACAAACGCCAGACGCAGCCGTCCCGGCTCAAACGCGCCGGTGCGGAAAAGTTGACTGCAATCGAAAAGATCTCTTGCCTGCTTTCGCGAAAGGAGGGCCGCAAGTTTACCCGCCGCAAGTTCATGGATATCCAGCACCTGAATATCAGTTGCCTGCCATGCCCCGACTTTCTGGGATTTCATGACCTTCAGCGGCCACAAAGGTACACGGAACATGAAGTTTACATCTACTTCAAGAATGCCTCCCTGCCCGCTTGCACCCAGATAGCGGAGCTGCCATTTTCCACCGGCATGCTCGTTTGGCATGTGCCTGATCATAAAACCTTCACGGGAGAATACCGCCTGCAACGCCGCTTCGACCCTGGGACGTTCCGCAAGCATGGTCTCTCGGTCGGACGCTCCGACATAATTCAGGTCTATGTCGATCGAAAGGCGGGGTACATCAAAGACAAAAAGATTCAAAGCGGTACCGCCCTTCAGGGCCATCCGCCCTTTCAGAAAAGGATGACTGCGCACGGCTTCAAGCAGATGGATCAGAAGGCCGACTTTTTCCAGGATATCCGTTCGGAAACCCGTAGCCTCCTCCTGGGCGATCAGCGTTTCAGAGGATATCCTCACCACGATTCCTCCCATGACCGATGGATGATTTCTTCTGGAACAATCAGGTTCCAGGCGGAAACGAACTGACCGGATTTCCGCCGGCTTCGCTCCATGTAGTGGGGCCGGCGCGGACGAAGATCATTGAATGCCTTTAAGTGGACGTCTTCAACCATCAGGGATTCCCGGTGCTGATCCAGGAAAAAACCCACTTTTGCAGCGGTGGTGGCGTTTTCCAAAAGCATTGTGTATTCCGTGACCTTATCGAGATCAAAATACTCAACGGTCTCCAAGGACCGCCATATTTCTTCCCAGCTTCCTGATAAGTCAGGTCGGTTCAGGACATCTACCAAGGTCCTCTCAAGTCCGGTCATGCATATCTCCATTCCCGAACGATCGGCTTTTATCACATCAAAAGATTCCGTCTTGTTTCGCACAAGGGCCTGCGGAAAGCTTACCCCTTTGAACAAATGAGAGCGAAAGTTAACAAGGGGCTTGGGTTTGCTGGCGAAATAAGTGAAGCGTTCGTACACCGAATAGGCCTTCCCATGTGCCTCCATCGCCGTATGGTAGGCCAGAATAGCGTTCTTAGCCATTCTGGCGGCAAGGAGAAATGGGTCTACAGGGAAGTTTTCCGGCGATGCCCCGGGGGGAACAGATGCATAGAGCCCACGGCGGACCCGGACAATATTGCCCGCTTTCGCATGGTAGGCAAGGAGAGACTCCCGGGTTCTTACATTATAAGTTCCATCGGAAGACAGAAAGCCGGTAAATTCCTCAACGGTAAAAACAGGATGTGTACGGAAAAAAGACCTCAGCTTCATCATCCATCACTTTTGACATTTATTTGAATAACACACTATTATTTTACGTGCAACAAGATATATTATCAAGTTGATTCTTGAGGCTGGCCAAACTTTGACTTGACTACAGTTACGATAACCCGCAATCTTTTTACGTTTTATCTATATAATTGTCAAGTAATTGCCATCAAGAAATCGTTCAATATGTTGGGGATCACGGCTTTGAGTTTGGAGGACGGCCTCAACTTCAAGCCCATATTGCCGTTCAGCCTGCCGTGCGAGCTTTTGACTTATCTTCGTGAGTTCTCTAAAACGATCAAAACTAGTCAAGTGTATTTTCCTTGTTTATGATCTTGTTTATGATAGTTAAGCTGTTTTCATGGGAATTGGGGCGACCACCCTTCTGCTCTATGAAGACTGTGCACTCAGTTTGTTTCGAACGCCCCTCCATTTTGAATAGTGATGAATTATTTTACCTTGATCCAGAGCATTGTGGCAGGCTCCGGCCCGGGGTTTTTCCATCCGGAAGGCATCTCGGTTGACAGGTATATTATATCTCCCGCCTTGGCGGTATGTAACCTGTTGCCCAATTTCATTTGCAGCATCCCTGAAAGCACATACCCGATTTCATCTCCCTTGTGTATGAAGAAGTGGGAAGGGAGACTCTTTTCGGGCATTATTTCTATAAGATAAGGCTCGGCCTTGGGCTCAAGATCCAAAGGTGTCAGTGCCTTACCCGCGATAGTTTCCCTTGTTGACCCTGGAAACTGTACGTCCATCGCCTGCGCAGGGGTGAACACCACCCGCTCAGAGACCCTGTCCAATTCGCCAAAAAATGAGCTTACCTTGACAGAGAGGATCTCGGACATTTTTATGAGCGCCGGCAGGGACGGGTATATCTGGTTGCTTTCAATCTGTGAAATGGTGCTGGACGTTACACCTACCAGTTTCGCCAGTTCTGTCTGCGGCAGGCCCCTTTTTTTGCGAAGGTCCTTGAGCCTTGTCCCCAGATCAACCTGACTGGTCGTATGTCTTTCAGAGTCAAATGTTATGTTCAGGTCTTTGATCCAGTAATTATAGGATTTATTCAATGTCTCCAGATCACGGTTCTGGGCCTTGACCACGGTCAGGGATGTCTTTCCCCTTTTAAGCGACAGATCAATGGCAACCTGGGCGATTTTGTTGATATGTGCCTTCAGCCGGGGGGAATGCGCCCCCTTTTCCACAATCCAGTAGGCGATGGTATTGAGCTCATACAGCCTTGGGCAGGAGTGTGAATAAAACTTCAGGATCTGATCTTCACCGCCCCACAGTTCCTGCATGCCTGTAAGGCTGTCAAAGACAAAACGCACGTCTCCGGTCATGGTCTTGTGGAGGCTGTAAAAGCCGCCCGTTACATGGTCTGCGTTTTGCGGCTCTTCTATCCTGATGATCTTACACTCCCTGCTGGCTGCATTCTCCTCGTAGAATTTAAGAAAGACCTCTGCGCCTTCTCCTTTGCCATTGGTAAAACAATCAAGGATGGTCAATTGATCATAATCGGCGAGCGGCCCCAACTGCTCCAGGAGATTTTTGATTGAGCGGTCAAAATTGAGATAAATAATGGGTTTGTTTTCTGCCCGGGAAACCTTGATGAAATTCAGACAAAACACAGGGGCAAGACTTCCGACATCATCATACCAAACCACATTGTCGCCGATCCGAAGCCCTCCCAGGATGTGATCGAGCTGGCTGACCCCTGAGTCAATCCTCAAGTTTTCTTCCATACGCTTGCCCCCTTCAATATGCCTCGGAAAAAACTTTCGTGTTCAGACCCTCTTCCTTATGAAATTAGTTGAAACCACTACAGGTGTCAAGCATTGCCCTTTTGCTCAAGCGCTGTCTCAAGGCCTTCTCTTATCCGGTGGAGCAGCACCGCTGCCATGATATTTCTATGCAGCGGGAGATGCTGTAATTTGGCTCAAATGGAAAATCTACAAAGATTCAGTAATTTCCGGTTAGAAAAT
>DIKH01000165.1:11690-21783 GCA_002424495.1 Desulfobacteraceae bacterium UBA5623 | reverse complement strand
GTTATGTTCGAACGTATAATGGAGGGAAGATCTCCTTTTGTCGCCGACAAAAAACACTTTCACCACAGGCTCATGGGCCTGAACCTTGTCCATAGGGAGTCTGTTTTCACAATTTATGTGATCCAGTGCTTTCTTGTTACGTCGGCCTTTGTATTCCGATTCTATTCAAGTGTGTTCCTGCTTATCTATTATCTGATTTTTTCAGGAATCATCATCTTAGGTTTTGTAGTCGCAGAGAAAACCGGATGGAAATTAAGACGCCCTGGTCTTGAAAGATCCGTCAAAAGCAGGATTAAGATACTAAAAGAGACTAACATACATATCAAATGGCCTTTCCGCGTTGTCCATGCAGGGGTTCCTTTGCTTCTGGTGTTGGCCTGCTTTTTGCCAAAGACCGTGCCGGTGCATCTGTCCCTCATTTCCCTGGGTTTTCTTGTCCTTTTTCTAGTTATCCGGCTGATCAGACAGAAGTGGCTAGGCTTTGTAATAGGTGTCAGCCTCTATCTTTTCATTCCTTTTGTGATTTACACGGGTGAAGCTGATATGACCTCATGGTTCAATGAGGGTATGTTATTCGCATATAACCTGTGTTTCGGCGTCCTGGCCCTGTTTACTTTTTTGACGCTGAAATTCACAAGAAGAACTCATGGCTTTGAGATAACACCTATGCACTTTTTAATCATCTTCATCGCGCTTGTTGTCCCGAATCTTCCGGAAATCATGATTGAAAGACAATATCTGGGCCTGATTGCAACAAAGATGATAGTCCTTTTTTTCGGCTATGAGGTGCTGACAGGAGAGTTAAGAGGCAATACAAATAAACTGTGGCTGGGCGTTATCGCGGTCATGGGGGTTGTGGCGGTAAGAGGGTTGGTTTAGGAGAATTTTTAATTGTTAATGTTTAATTTTTAATTTTTGAGGTCTCAAAAAGCCGCTTGGGGGAGTTGTCTTCCGGCGGTTTTTTTTTGGCCGCGACCCTTAAGTTCCTTTCTTTTTTCGCTTGAACCATAACACAAAAGGCCTGCTGTTGTCAGATTCGTCAGCCTGCGATGTTTTGCCGCCATCTTCCATTGTCTTCTTGAAGCGGCTGAAGTCCGCCAGGGTGTTAATACGGCTATCAATACCGTCTTTTAGCATTTTAAAGAGCTCAATGACAATGGCGTCACGTTCGGATCTGTTCCCTGTAAGCATGTTTATGCTCCTGGACATACTGTCAATCATGCTTTCGATGAGAGAGATCCTTTGCTCCATGGATCTGAGTCTGTCCTCAACCTGTTCTATAGAGATGGATCTACCAGGGGTTGCCGGCAAGGGATCTTTTTCGTCAGTGGCAGAGGAAAACATGCCGCCTGCTTCTCTTGCCTGTATTACGTCCTCGATGCCCTTTTTGCCTATTACCTTCATACCATCGGCATAGCCGTATACAAGGGCAGTGTCACAGAGGATGTTAATCAGCCTTGGAATGCCGGAGGAATATGCTTGTATTGCTTCTATTGCCTGGTTTTCAAATATATCAAGGTCTTTGGCCCCGGCCATTTTCAAACGATGCCGGATGTATGAGGCTGTCTCGTCAAGGCCCATGCCCCCAAGATGGCAGTGTACTGTTACGCGCTGGGCGAATTGTTCAAGATTTTTGCGATGAAGTTTGTATTTCAGCTCCGGCTGACCAGCCAGTATCATCTGGATCAAGTAGTGTTTTTCCGCCTCAAGGTTTGAGATCATGCGGATTTCTTCCATTGCCTCCGGTGTCAGGTGCTGTGCCTCGTCAATAATCAGCACCACCCTCTTTTTTTCAGCAAATCTTTTTATCAAAAATCCGTATAGCAGGTCCAGCATCTCGACCTTGTCCTTGCCATCCACGTCGAGTTCGAACTCCTGGCATATCATCTTTATAAAATTGTTGTGGGATGCAAAGGTATTGTTGATGAGTCCTACGACTATATCCTGTGGTATCTTGTGCAGGAAGTAGTTGATAAGCGTGGTCTTGCCGGAGCCTATTTCGCCTGTAATGATAACAAAGCCCTTGTTCTCGGCTATTGCATATTCAAGGTGGGTGTATGCATTGTCGTGGCCCTGGCTCATGAACAGGTAGTCAGGGTCTGGGTGGAGGTCAAAGGGCTTTTCTTTCAGCCCATAAAAAGATTCATACATAGGTCCACAGATTGCTCAGTTTAACGCGGATTAAATTTTTAATGGTTTTGCTATAAGATCTTAGCGCCTCTGTGATCTCTGTGTGAGATAATTAAATATTTCTATCTTCATTTTCTATATTTTTACCTTATTCAACAACGTTCCCAAAACAGGTCTGTCTTTTAAAAGCTCCATGGCCCGTTTGAGGTCTTCGGCTGAGGTCTTTTCCGCCTCGACAACGAAAAGGATTCCGTCGGCGTATTTTGAAAGCACCATAGGATCGGAACATGTCAATACGGCAGGGCTGTCAAAGATGATAATGCGGTCTCCGCTGTAGCGCGCCTTTATTTCAGAGGCCATAGCCTCCATCATGGATGAACCAAGCAGTTCAGCAGAATTTGTAAGCGGCCTGCCTGAAGGCAGGATGGTCAGTTTTCCAATCCCGGGATTGAACAACAGTTCAGGGATTTCCGCCCCGCTCAGCAGGCAGTCCGCCAGTCCTCTACTGACATTGGCCCCAAGAAAGTCACGGGCGAAATCTTTGTGATGTGCGCTATGGGGTCTTAAATCCGCATCCACGAGCAGCACGGTGCGGTCGAGCTCCTGGGCGATGCTGATAGCAAGATTGACGGCGGTAAATGTCTTTCCCTCGCCGGGTTTTGCACTTGTCACCAGCAGGCTGTTCCCCCCGATCTGCTCCAGCCTGTCAAGTAGTTGCGTCCTGAGAATCTTCAATTGATCGGTCATGCTTTCTTCGTGAAAAAGAGAAATGACCTTGTTTTGTTTGAGTATCCTATGGTCAATATTGATTATTCTGGTCTTAGTGTAAGTGACCCGGACCTCGCCTTCCTGTTGAGCCTGCACCCCTGAAACGGCGTTTTCCTTAAAAACTGATTCGGCGGTATTATCAAAAATGCTGACGTCGCCTTGTCTTTCCTCTTTTGCCTTTTCAAGGGCCTTTTTCAATTTGCTCATATCATACCTTTTTAAGGAATATTTAATGTTTAATTTTTAATGTTGAGTTATGGAAAGTACAACCAATAATTAAACATTAAATATTCAAAACTGAACAACCCTCGTCTATAAGACGAGGGGTTCTAAAACCAGTTGATTAAAATCAACTTTTTTGTCATGCCGGACTTGATCCGGCATCCAGAGACCTAAATAGTCCTATCTCCTGGATTCCGGCCTTCGCCGGAATGACGAGGCGCAGATTGTGGTTCATTGGCCGGGATGAAAAGTCGCTCTGCGACAATCTAAAACTTGCTTCGCCTAAAGGCGAGGGATTTCAACCATCCCTGAAAGGGACATTAAAAATTAAATTACAGTATCATCAGCCGGCGCTGGACCTTAATCCATGCGATATCAAGCGGCATTACAAAGTTATGTATAATGATCAGGGCCAGGATGATGGCGCCTGCGGCGTCGGCAAGCCAGATGATCTTCTTTCTTTTCTTCGCCCTTAATTCCTCGTCGGTTTCAATAAATGATATGGTCGAAAAGACCGGAACGCCGGTTATCTCCATAACCTTTTCCGCCGTCTTTATCGAGGTGTCCATTGTCTCCTGTACAGCGGCGAACCCTACCCCTGCCCCCAGGGCCAGCACAAGGCTGATCAGTATTATTGCAAGGCGATTGGGCTTGTAGGGCTTTTCAGGCAACTGTCCTGGGTCTATTATGGTGAAACGCTCACCCCTGTTTGTCTCCTCCATGCCCTGGGCGATCTTTGCCTCCATCAGTTTGCTGACGACCTCGCTGTATTTCATCCTGGCATTATCCAGATCGCGGACCATATCATTATATTCCTTTTCAAGGAGCGGGGATTTTTCGATCTTCACCATGTAGCCGTCAATCTTCTTTTTCAGCTCCGCCTTCTGCTGTGTATAGGTCTTGATATCCATTTCAGCGGAGGCGATCTGGGTCATAAGATTAATGTATGCGGGGTTGTCCGGCTGCTTTTCAGAGATAGATGATATTGTATCATTTACCTTCGTCTCTTCTATTTGCTTCGAGAGCAGCTCGATCTCATTTTTTGTCTTGACCACATCGGGATGCTTTGGGCCCAGCCTGCCTTCAAGCTTTGCAAGTTGACCCTTAAGGTCATTCAACCTCCTTGCCTTTTCCACTGAATCATCCGTATCTCCGGTCTGCGCCTCCAGTTGTCTGATTTCGTTTTTGAGCCTTATTATGTCCGGGTGCTTTTCAGACAGGCTGGCTTGCTGGGAAACCAGCATCATACGCAGGTACTTCAGGCGCTCCTTGGGGTTCATTATTGCTTTCCCGTCTTCGGTGACAATAGGATTCAGGGGATCAACACCTGCAAGCTGACCCTTGAGATAGATCAGTCTTTCCTGTAAAGAGCGTAGCTGCATGTCTGCCTGGCTGATCTCTGACTCAAACCTTGCCAGGTTCTGGAGATTGATGTTTGTAAACTCCGGCAAAGCGCCGGTATTTTTTTGCTTGAATTCACTGAGCTTTTCCTGGATCTCATCTATCTGCGCCTTGAGGTTATCCCTCTCCTGCTGCAAAAAGACAGTGGTGTCAGATGCCTGCTGTCCTCGTGTCTTCAGGTTCTGCTCAAGATAAAGTGAGGCCAGGACATTGGCCACCTTTTGAACAACAGAGGGGGACTTACCTTCGTAAGCCAGGGTAAAAGCAATGGTAGCAACCATCTGGCGGCCGGTCCTTGCATCAACCACCTCCGCACTGATGGTTTCAAGTTTGATGTCGTCCCTCATTTCTTCAACGATCTCTTCTGTCGTATATTTATCCTTCATCTCAGGGTACAGACCAAAATTATTAATAACCTCTACAAGCCTGGTGCGGCTCATGATCTGCTGAGTAATCATTTGCAGACGCTCTTCCACGAAACCTGTGATGGCGGTCTGTACGTACTGCTGTGGGATCTGCTGGTTTTCGATGAGTATGGTTGACTGCGAGCGGTATATGGGGGGCAGGGCGAAGGCAATGACCAGGCCCAGCACAAAAATTGTCAGGCAGATTATTACAAAACTCTTCTTTCCTCTTCTGATAATTCCTTTTAAGTCTTTTAACTGCGTCTGCTCGTCCATGATGGTTCCTTTGAAAAACCTATAACGGAAATTTAAATTGCAATGCAAGCCACACCCTGTTGCGATCGGCCCTCCGATCAGTTACAAGTATTTTGTTGAGCGACTGTTGATAATCGTATCCCAGTCTCAGGGAATGATATTCGGTGAGGTTATAGCCAAGTGAAGGGGAAATGCTGTAATATCTTTCATCTCTGTTCTCAGATTCGCCTTGAGATTTGTTGAAATAAAGGCTTCCTGCTAGACTAGCCCTCAGTCGTTCCGTCAGTCTCTTATCCCCCCTAAAATATATTCTGTCTGAGTCAATAGGTTCACCATAGGATGTATAGCTGAGGTCACGGTTATAACCAATGGAGGTCGTGTATGTTTCGCCGGTCTTTTTCATGGCGATGTCGGCGGTTGCTCCCCAGCTGCCGTCTTTTTCATCAACTTTTACATATTCAGGATAAATGATGCCCTCTATGATCTCAAAAGACAGGATTTGATACATATACTTCGTCTTTGTATAGCGTGCGCCTCCAAATGCTGTGATGGAAAAGGTCTCGCTGAAGGGGTGAAGCCAGCCTATGGAAAGGCCGTAATTGTCTACCTTGCTCGCTGTGGAGTCATACCATGAATAATAGGGCTGGAAGGTCAACATATCCAGTTGATTCCCCAGTCGGCGATTATAGAATAATGCGATTGAATCCAGATCATAGTCCGTGCTCAGCTCGTATTCATAGACTGTCTTGCTGTGAGAGTAGTCAACCCCCGCATCGGCGACCTCGGATATCTGGTATGTAAGCCCTCCGCCGCCGCCATAGCGCTTCCTCTCCTGCCTTATGTCTGCAAGGCCTGTTGTTTCAAGTTCTGATTCCAGTGTCGTATCCTTGACATAGGAGCAGTTCCCGGACAGGCTCCATCGTTCCGTAATCTGGTATCTTCCATCAAGTCCATAGTCCTGGTTTTCCGTGTCAAGGTCGGTCTCATCCATATAGCGGAAGATATCAACGGCGACATTGGATGTAACTTTAAGTAATTCCGTGGCATAATCCATTTTAAGTGCAGGTTTGACCCTGGTGATGAAGTCTCCTGTTTCATAGGTCCTGGTATAAAGTACATTATCGTCATATTCGCCGCGGAGATCAATGGAAGGGATAAAGGTGACGTCCTGGGCCATTGCTGTGACAGGGACAGCAACAAATAAAAGCGCCAAAAATAGCAATGTTGAATGTTGAATGTTGAATGTTGAATTAATGAAAGATCTTTTCATAGCTAAGAGTTAAAAGTTGAATGTTAAAAGTTCCTTGTATAATGAATGACGCGGAACTCTCCCTTTAATTAAACATTAAAAATTAAGCATTAAAAATTCTTTTCATGGTACTACGACAACGTCTCCCCTCTGAACGAGAATGTTCTGCTCAAGTTTTTCCCCTTTTTCCACCTGCTTGTAATTGAAGGGGATTTCTACTGTTTTTTTATCCTGCTGCCTGAGGATCAGAATTTTATCGGCAGAAGCAAAGGCGTTAAGACCGCCTGCCATGGATAAGACCTGCATTACATTGGTATCCATGGATATTGGAAACTCCCCTGGTTTATTTACCTTGCCGATGACATAGGCCCTGGAGCTGTTAACCTGATAAAATAATACTGTGACAGTTGCATCAGGGATATATTCCGCAAGCCTTTCGGTGATAACTTTTTTGAGATCCGCAGCGGTTAGGCCGGACACATCTATGATGCCGATAAGGGGAAAGGATATGACGCAATCAGGCGGTACAACTATCTGCCTTCGGAGGTTTTCATCCTTCCATACGGATATTTCAAGAATATCTGCCGGGCCGATGAGATAAGAGCCTTCTTCTGCCGGTGTTGCCTTGCCCGCGGTGACCAAAAGCAAAAAAATCAGGGTGGAGATGATTTTTGTTTTCATGGGGTTCTCCTCAACTAAAACTTAAAACCGAGTAAGCAGTAGTTTCAAAACTTTCCCATCCTGGATCTTACGTAAGATCATAAGGAAAAGTTTTTACATAGCAAAGCAATTATTGTGCCATATACAGATAAATTGATGGAATGTTTAAATATCAAATAGTTATCGCAACATAAAAAAACCAGCAAGAAAAAACTGTAACAAGAATGCCATTTTTTAGAAAACTAATGCCACTATATGGAAAAGATATACGCAGTGGCTGGTCACCGATTCAATAATAATATGAACATTCCAGGAGCCGGGACAGCATTATTACAGACTCTCAAACTCCTTTTGAGCCTCCCCCTTTCCTGGAAATGCCTCCTTGCTGTTTGCCGCCTGTCCCAAATGTTCCTTGGCCTGTTTGTGATCCCCCAATTTGAGATAGGCCATCCCAAGGTGGTAGTTGAAGACAGCCATGTCTTTTCCTTTTGCCTTCACGCTCACCAAAAGATCCCTTGCCTTTGCATAATCACCCTGCCGGTAGTAGATCCAAGCCTGGGTGTCCAGCAGGCTGACATTGCCTTCGTGTTTCTTTATCAGCGGCCTGATCAGATCATCGGCCTTTTTAAGGTTGTCCTCTGTCGGGTCATGCTCTGCAAAGTAAAATGCAAGATTGTTGCCTGCAACTGGTGAGTCGGGTCTCCTGCTCAGTACTTCTTCGTAAAGGGCCTTTGCCTTTGGCGGTTCATTGTTGGCTTCATAAAGCTGTGCCATCAGCAGAGTTATTACGATGTTTTCAGGATTTTTTTCCTTCAGCGTTTTTAATTTGTTAATGGCCTCTGCATTGGAACCTGAAACCTGTTCAAGCCTGACAAGGGTCAGGAGGGCCTCCTCATTATCAGGATCCTTGTCAAGGGCGATTTCCAGATTCTTCCTGCCCTGTTCCATATCATTTTTTGAAAGGAAGAGTCGGCCCAATAAAACATAGTAGCTTGAATTTTCGGTGCTTTTAGTAATCTGCTGTTTGCACCTTGATATTGCCCCATCCAGGTCATTTCCTTTGATTCTGATATCTACCAGCTGTTTCAGTGCAGGGGAATAATCAGGGTTTTTTGACAGGGCATCTTCAAAGAGGGCTGTCGCATCATTGGTTTTTCCTTCAGAAAGCTCAAGCAGACCCTTATAGTATAATGCTATCCATGAATTGGGATCAAGCTTCAGGAGACGATTGGAATAGTCTTTTACTTTGTCTTTATTGCCTTGTAAGACGGCGATCTCGCTGACTGCCTCCAGTGCCCGTTTGTGGTCCGGTTTTTTATCAAGCACCTTCTCAAGCTGTTCGTTTGCCATGTCAAAATTGCCTTTGCCCCTGTAAATAGCTGCAAGGGCTACCCGGGCCTGGAACGCATCAGGATTTTGCGCTACAAGGTTCTTATAAGTGTCTTCGGCAAGGAGCGGTTCGTTGTTCAAGAGATGGGCGCGGGCAAGATTCATGGCCGCATGGACATTTTGTGGTTCTCCATTGAGTATTGCGCGATATTCACTGATAGCGCCGGCGTAGTCCTGATTTGTGGCGAGCATATCTCCTTTTATCTGGTGCGCTTTGACATCTTTTGGGTTTTCTTTGAGGACCTCTTCTGCCAGGCCCAAGGCCTCGTCATATTTTTCTTCCTCTATACGAATGGAGGCCTTGAATAGCTTTGCCTGCAGATACTCCGGGCCGGTGCGGACTTTTTCCATAAACTGGTCCAGGACTTCAACTGCAGCCGCCATATCTTTTTTCCCAGAGTAATACTCGGTCAGCATCTGATATGCGCCATATTTTTCGGGAAAATCTTTAATTGCCTGTTGCAATATTTCCTTTATTGATTCCTCCTTCCCCTGTTCTATGAAAAAGCGGGCGAGCGCGAGCCGGAATCTTTCATCATCGGGATTGGACGAAATGATTCCCTTGAGAATTTTTTCCGCTTCATCTATTCTTTTTGTCCTTGCATAAAATGCGGCAAGCAATAGCTTCAGGTCATTGTTTTCGGGGTTCTGTCTTACAATGGCCTCATATTCAGAAAGTGCGCCAGACAGGTCATTGTTTTTTTCCAGTATATCAGCCAGCGTCAACCTGGCTCGCTGGTTTTTTTCGTCATGGGTAAGCAAGCTTCGAATTACCTCTGCCGCGCCATCATGATCTTTTTGATCAATCCTCAATTTGGATAGCAGCATATAAGCATTGGCCTTTTTAGGATTTTTCCGTATCAGCGACTGTAAAACCTCTTCAGCTTCCCGTGGGCTTTGAGAAGCTATAAGGCACGATGCTCTCAGGAGAAGTGCCTCTTCATCTTCAGGTGCCTTGGACAATACGTAATCCGCCTTTTCCTGGGCCTTTGAAATCTCTTTTCCTGCAAGGAGGAGATTGCCTATTGCCGTTTGTGCTTCAAAGATGTCCGGATCAAGTTCCACTGCCTTATTTAATGCGCCATAGGCATTCCGCCAGTTCTTCTCCTTAAGCTCTATCATTCCCAGGAGATAATAGGCCTGAGCAAATTTGGGGTCAATCTGCAGGGCGTTTCTCAGTTCCAGTTTGGCCTTTATAAAGTCACTTTTTTCATATAGCGCCTTACCCTTGTTGAAGAATTTCATCTTTCTCTCATCAGGACTGCCGCAAGAAAGGATCAAAAGACATGAAATGATTGTGCAAAGTGCTGCAGGATATCCTCTTGGTCTCATAAGCGCTTTCCCCCGTATCGTCAATGTGGTTATGGTGAAAAAAAGTCGGAAAACTCTGGTTGGCGCAACAGGCCATACCGTGGTGTTAGGTCGCGGCCCTAACGCCCCGTTCTGCGGGTAAAGAACTTACCAGAAGCAAAGGGTATAGTCAATGCCTGCAATAAGATGCATCATTTTGAGCTGCTGATTCGCGGTAATCAATCCCGGGTTATATATGACTCTTGAAAAAGGTGGTTGAACAATAATGCATATCAGGTATAATGCGGATTAAATTACAGGAATT
>DIKH01000165.1:198-11657 GCA_002424495.1 Desulfobacteraceae bacterium UBA5623 | reverse complement strand
CTGGCTGAGCCGGCATACAATTTTCAAGGTGTGTTATTGCTTGATGCAGGCTCTGAACTGTCTGATAAGAATATCAGGATACTGAAATCCTGGGGTGTGGCCAGGGTCAGCATAGATGGAAAAAGCGAAGACAAAAAGGGCATGGCTGCTGATTCTGAAGATGAGATAATTAGTGGCATAAAAAAAGGATTGCAACAGAAATTCTCTGATGTCCTGGATGATCCTGTAATGGATGAGATTATGAGAGTGGCAGGGAAGATTCTGCAGAAGAGATCTCTCCGTGGAAAGGCGCAAGATGAAAGACCCTAAAATAAAAAGGGTTATTGGAAAGGTAAAAGACCTGCCTACTCTTCCAAGGACAGTTTTGAGAATAACCGAACTGGTCAATGATCCCAAATCCTCAGCAAAAGACCTGGCCAGGGTTATCACTGACGATCAGGTCCTGACTGCAAGGCTTTTGAAACTCGTTAATTCTTCTTTCTACGGGTTTCCTCAGAAGATATCAACGGTTACAGGGGCTATTGTGTTGCTGGGCTTTGACGCCATAAGAAACCTGCTCCTGACAACCTCAGTTTTCGGACTTTTTTCAAAGAAGGTCAAAACAGACATCTTCCGAATGGAACTGTTCTGGGATCACTCGCTGGGCTGCGCTATTGGTGCAAAGGTGATAGGCGACTACATGAGGTATGATAAGGTGGAAGAGCTTTTCGTATCAGGGTTGTTACATGATATCGGGAAGATTGTGGAATTATTGTTTTTGCCTGAAGACTTCGGCAAGGTGATTTCCACTGCCAGGGAAAAAGACATACTCATGGCGGAGGCAGAAAGCCGCGTTCTGGACTATACACACGCCCAGCTAGGTGAAATGCTGGCAGAAAAATGGAATATGTCATCCAAGCTGGTTAATGTCATCGCCCATCATCACCAGCCTGCCCTTGCAGGCAGGTTTTCAAAAGAGGCGGCAATTGTTCACCTTGCAGATATCCTTTGCAGGGCCATGGACATTGGCTCCGGGGGTGATAACAAGATCCCGCGGCTAAATAATGATGCCTGGAATTCTCTGCAATTGAAAATAAGTTCCATTGAGCCGATTGCAGAAGAATTGGAAAGGCAATTTAAAGACATAAGCCTGTTCATCACCACGGAGATGTAATTATGGAGGACCTGAAAATCCTGTTTGTAGATGACGAAAGGGAGATCCTCTCCATTGTAAAGGAATATCTATCCCTTAGGGGATATAATGTGACGGTTGTTGACAATGTAGCCGGTGCCCTTGAATTGATAAAGGAAACAGGCTTTGATATCGTCTTTACCGACCTCAACATGCCCGGCTGCAGCGGCATGGAGCTTCTCGCCGCAACAAAAGAGCATTGGCCGGAGACAGAGGTGGTCATTGTCACCGGTTTCGGGACCATAGAATCCGCCATCGAGGCACTGAGGCTGGGAAGCTATGATTATATCCAAAAACCCATAAAGCTGGAACGGCTGAAGATATTGATAGATAGGATTTCTGAAAAAAACAGTCTGAAGAAGGAAAATATATTAATCAAAAGAAGGTTGAAGGAGAGATATAAATTTGATGAATTGGTGGGCGTCAGCCCTAAGATGCAGGAGATTTATGAGATTATAGACAGGATAAGCATCAACACTCCTACAATTTTGATCCAGGGAGAAAGTGGGACCGGAAAGGAGGTGGCGGCAAAGGTCATACATCAAAACAGTGATCGCAAGGGAAGGCCGTTTATACCGGTCAATTGTGGTGCAATGGTGGAAGGGCTTCTGGAAAGCGAACTCTTCGGCCATGTCAAGGGCTCCTTTACAGGTGCGATCAAGGATAAAATAGGTCTGTTTAAGGCGGCTGAAGGCGGCACGATATTTTTGGATGAAATTGCAGAACTTACGCCGAATTTACAGGTGAAGCTTCTCCGTGTGTTACAGGAAAAAAGGATAAGGGCTGTTGGCGACACCGCAGAGTTTGACGTTGAAGCAAGGGTGATAGCTGCGACCAATAGAAACCTGGAAGAGGCTATTAAGAGTGGGGCAATGAGGAGGGATCTTTTTTACCGGCTCAATGTGGTTTCCATCCGGATGCCCCCTTTGCGTGAGAGAAAGGAGGACGTCCCCCTTTTCCTTAACTATTTTTTGAATAAATTTAATGTGTTGAATCAAAGGAAGGTTTCAGGCATTTCTCAGGAGGCAATGAATGCTTTGCTGAACTATAACTGGCCCGGAAATGTGAGACAACTGGAAAATGCACTTGAAAGGGCATTTGTGCTTGGAATGGGTGACACAATCGAGCTCAAAGATCTTCCTTTTGAAATAAGAGAATTTGCAGAGGCCCCGCGAAGAATGGGTTCAACCCTTAATCTCAAGGAAAATGAGATCATATTGATAGGAGAATCATTGGAAAAAACCGGTGGAAACAAGGCCGAGGCGGCTGATCTGCTGGGAATCAATTTGACCACCCTCTATAGAAAAATAAAAAAATACGGCATTTCCCCTCCCGAATATGAGATGTAGACGCAACCGCCATTTTTGAAAAGAGCTGAACCGTTACTTTTACTTCCGCCAAATTCCCCTGTTCCGTCCAGTTAATTGAAATATTAAAAAGTATATTGATAACAAATTGTTATCTTAAAGTTTAAAAATATTTTCTGGATATTTTTTAACTTAGTATGGTAAATATATCCGATTTAGATGATTTGTTTCGATAAAATCCCATTAAGGGAGCAGGCCAAAAATTACTTCTTGTGCTTTTTCAACTTAGGTTGTGCGCCAATTCTGTCAAGTTATTTTTGTGCACGACCTTATCAACGGAAACGATTAAAGTATTTTTGGGGGCGCCAAAATGAAGATACTATTAACAGGAAGTACAGGTATGTTGGGTAGTGAGTGCAAAAAAGTCTTAAGTGAAGGACACGAAGTCATAGCTCCAAGTAAGAACGAAATGGATATTACCAGTTGGGATGGAGTCATTAATAATCTTCAGAAGATATCGCCGGACGTGGTGCTCAACTGCGCTGCATTTACCGATGTGGACGGAAGTGAAAAAGAAGATCTCCTCGTCCGGAAAATCAACATTGAAGGCCCAAGAAACCTGGCCCAGTGCTCAGCAAGATACAACTGTAAATTTTTCCATATTTCAAGCAATTATGTTTTCGACGGGCAGAAGACAATACCGCAACCCTATTTTGAGGATGATTCCCTGAGTCCATTGTCCGCCTATGGGAAAAGCAAGCTGGAAAGCGAGATTGCAGTCCGGGAGAACTCCCCGAATTATGTTATTGTCCGCACTGCCTGTTTGTATGGCATAAACGGAAAAAACTTCGTCAAGGCTATTATTTCACATGCCGTTCATAAGAAGACAGATGTCTTGAAGCTTGCGGACGACCAGATCGGTTCACCAACCTGGGCATACCGGCTTGCCTTGCAGATAAGGCAGATCCTGAACTTTGGCGGGATCGGGACCTACCATGCCACTGCCGAGGGATATTGCAGCCCTTTTGAATACGCTGGTTTCATTGTGGAGAAGCTGGGACTGGAGGCCCGTCTTGAACCATGCAAATTAAAGGATTTGGCCCGTCCTGCCAAAAGACCTGCCAACAGTTTGATGGAAAACAGGCTGTTAAAAAAACAGGCGATTAATGTTATGGTTGATTGGAAAGAAGACATGAACACCTTTCTTGATACCTTTGGCGAGCAGTTGATTAAAGAGGCCGAGGCTTAGGAGGCTGTCCGAGAATAGCAATTTTTTCCAAAATAGAGGAATGCCAGAAAAAATTACCGCAGGCATATAGCTGATATTCCGAGGATAATTTTTTTGGGCATGACAAAGAGTTTGGAAAAAAGGCATTCTCGGATGGCCTCCTAGAAGCGCTGACAGTCTTGCCTATGCTATCATACCAGGAGCGTACATACAGAAGAATGGTAACCAGCACTGATCTGGTATCTTTTCATGTTGCGGTCAAGGAGACCGATTTATGGATCAGCGCTGACGCGAATCTGGAAAAGGAGGCCAGAGACCTGGTATTTGACTGCCGGCAGCAGATCGAGACCTATATCAGTATACACCCGGAATTTGTTGTCTCTCTCACCCCATATCAGTTTGACCCGCTTGCGCCTGCCGTCGTAAAAAAAATGATTGACGTAACCGGTCGCGTTGGCGTTGGTCCAATGGCATCAGTGGCCGGCGTGATTGCCCAGTATGTGGCGGAGGGGCTCTTGGGGCTGACGGACCAGGTCATTGTTGAAAACGGTGGAGACATATTTCTTAAAGCCAATCGGCCTGCGACAGTCTCAATCTTTGCCGGCGCTTCAGTCTTAAGCGATAGAATCGGACTTAAGATCCCTGTAAGGCAGATGCCTTTGGGGGTCTGTTCGTCTTCCGCAAAGGTGGGCCATTCCCGGAGCATCGGGAAAACCGATGTATGTTGCGTCCTTTCTCATTGTGCAGCACTCGCCGATGGCGCAGCGACTGCAATAGGAAACATGGTGAAGTGTAAAGGCGACCTAAAGACAATTGACCAATGGGTCGCCCAAGTGCCGGAGATAATTGGTGGAGTGGTCATTGTGGGAGACAGTATCGCCGCCTGGGGCGATATTGAACTGATTGATCTGTGAGCACGGCCTAAAGATCATACAGTGTCTCATCCACCCGCGGAGGGCGATTTTTTGACGCTGAAAGCAGCCTCTTTTTAAGGGAAAAGGGTTCATCTCCCTCAAGCAGGTCTCCCATTTCAGCCTCTATTTGTTCCGGATCTTCTCCCGCCTCCATCCTTTGAAGGGCCTCTTCCATGCCGGAGCCCAGGTCCAACCCGGTCATGTCCGTCAATTTGCGCATCAGGTTGGCCGCCTGCCTGGGGTCGTTTTCGTCCATATTGCCCATCTCTTTTTCGAGTAGGCTCAAGGCCTTTTCCATCCTGCTTTCATCCGGATCCGGCATGGGCATGTCATCGTCTTCGCCACGGTTTTTTGGCGCTGCAAAGACAGACATGCGACGATTGAGTTGCGGTTTTTTACATTTGGGACAAGTGGGCCTTTTTTCCGTATTTATTGATTTGGAGAAAAAATTGAATACCATATGACACTCTTTGCAGTAGAATTCATATATCGGCATGATTTTCACCTCAATATTGAAAATTTTGACTCCAGATCAAATACAAAAGTGAAATCAGTGAGTCAAATGTTTTTGGCCGTTCCCACATTATGCCTTGAGTTTTTCTGTAATATTGGTATATTCCTTCCACCGGAGGATGCCGTGGTTTTACTCAACTCAAAATAGGCTGGCGCCGATCCTGGAGGTTGTATTATGAAATACATCAAGGCATTATTGGTGATTGTGGTCCTGGTTCTGGCTTTTGTTATGGCTGTTCAGAATTATGAAAATTTGAAAACTCCCCTTGTTTTTAGTTTTGACATCATATTCTATAAATATGAATCCCCCAGGATGTCTCTTGCCAGTGTTACGGTCATTGCTTTTCTGACCGGCTTGATAGTTATGGGGCTCTATGGAATGGCCGAACGCTTCCGGATGAAACGGCAGATAAGGTCTCTTAGAGATGAAGTCAGAAAAAGGGACAAGGAGTTTGATTCTTTCAGGAATCTGTCGGCGCCTGTCGAATCTGCCTACCGGGAAAAGGCCGATGACATGGAATGATGGGCTATGAATCAGTTAACACCTATGCTCAGACAATATATGGGCATTAAAGGTGAATACCCTGATGCGATATTATTCTTTCGTATGGGTGATTTCTACGAGATGTTTTTTGATGACGCCCGAACCGCATCAAGGGTGCTTGGTATAACTCTAACGGCGAGGGGGACCTTGAACGGGGAAAGGGTCCCGATGTGCGGCATACCCCATCATGCATCGAGATCATATGTCGCAAAACTGGTGGAAAGCGGCCGGAAGGTTGCCATTTGTGATCAGATTGAAGACCCAAGGGCAAGCAAGGGCATTGTAAAACGAGATGTGGTCAGGGTCATTACTCCCGGTTCAATTATTGATGAAGAGGCCTTGGATGACAAAAACAATCTGTACATGGCTGCGATATCCGCAAACGGCGACAAATACGGGCTGGCACACGTTGACCTTTCGACCGGGGAGTTCAGGGTAACAGAGCTCAGATCATCAGGCGAACTCCTTGACGAATTGAGCAGAATAGCACCCGCTGAGGTCCTTATACCTGAAAACGAACACCTGTCCAAATTAAAAGGACTGTCAGAATACCGCGTGGAGATACTTAAGCGGGATTCCTTCAACACCATGACAGCCGAAACTATCCTCAAAGAACAACTGGGTGTCATGTCCCTGGTGGGATTCGGTTGCCAGGACATGGATCAGGGCGTGATAGCAGCAGGAGCCCTTGTTTACTACTTGAGAGATACTCAGAAGAGCAGCCCGGCGCACATCAAAGAGATAATCACCTACCATACAGGTGATTTTATGTTTCTTGACGGCCCCACATGCGCCCATCTGGAACTCTTGAAGACCATGCGAAGACAGTCCGAAAAGGGCTCATTGTTCCAGATCCTCGATAGGACTGTCACCCCCATGGGTAGCCGTCTATTAAAAAAATGGATTGTCTATCCTCTGATTAATATCGAAAAGATGCGCGGTAGACTGGGGGCCGTGGCCTGCTTCAGGGATGATCCCATGTTTCGGGATGAGGTGAGGGAAGGCCTTAAGGAGATCTATGACCTTGAACGTCTAAGAGGCCGCATTGCACTTGCCAGGGCCAATGCAAGGGATCTTCTCGCCCTGAAGACATCTATTAACAGACTACCAGCCATCAAACACAGCCTGATTGACTCAACCAGCAGCCTTTTGTCTGAAAAAGCCGCAAAGATGGATACCCTGGATGACATTGCACTCCTGATTGAGGAGGCCATCCATGATGATCCGCCTGTCTCGATAAAAGAGGGAGGCATTATCAAAGAGGGCTATAATCAGGAACTCGACGGCCTTATCGGGCTTAGCAGGGACGGCAAGAGCTGGATAGCGGATTTTGGCCTTTCCGAGCAGAAAAGGACCGGGATTTCAAGCCTGAAGGTGGGATACAACAGGGTCTTCGGCTATTATATCGAGATATCCAATGCCAACCTGCACAATGCACCTGCCGACTATATAAGAAAACAGACACTGGCAAATGGAGAACGTTTTATTACCGAGGCCTTGAAGGTCAGGGAACAGCAGGTGCTGGGCGCCGAAGAAAAAAGGATTGAGCTTGAGCTGGAGATCTTTAACGGGATACGGGGCAAGATAGCGCTTGAAAACCAGCGTATCAAGGATACGGCCCGGATTGTCGCAGAAACAGATGTATTCGCTTCCCTTGCCGAAACTGCCGAGATCAATAATTATACATGCCCTGAGGTCAATGAGGGAACAGATATCGAAATCGTGGAAGGACGGCATCCGGTCATTGAACTGACTGTCAGGGAAGAGGATTTTGTCCCCAATGATATACACCTTGATTCCAATAAACAGCAGGTCCAGATTATTACAGGGCCCAATATGGCCGGTAAGTCCACGATCCTCAGACAGACCGCGCTGACTGTCCTGATGGCCCAGATAGGCAGCTTTGTGCCTGCGTCAAAGGCGATCATTGGTATTGTTGATCGAATATTCACCAGGGTTGGGGCCTCAGATGACCTTGCACGCGGACATAGCACTTTTATGGTGGAGATGAACGAGACGGCCAATATCCTGCGTCATGCAACTCCCAGGAGCCTTGTCATACTGGATGAAATTGGCCGGGGGACGAGCACATATGACGGTCTGAGCATTGCATGGGCCGTGGCAGAGGCCTTGCACGACCGAGAAGGCAAGGGTGTGCGGACACTCTTTGCCACGCACTATCATGAGCTAACTGAACTTGTTTCAACCAAACACAGGGTAAAGAACTTTAACATCGCGGTCCGTGAATGGAATAATCATATAATTTTTCTAAGAAAACTGTTGCCTGGAGGAACAAGCAGGAGTTACGGTATACAGGTCGCCCGCATTGCAGGTCTTCCCGAAACTGTATTGAGGCGGGCAAAAGAGATTCTGGATAACCTTGAAGGCGCAGGTATTGACGGCGGCGGAAAGCAGTTTTCACAACATCCCTTGCAGCCAGAGGATGAAGATGGTATGGTGCAGTTGAGTCTTTTCGGGTCACAGGATAGAATGGTCTCGGACTGGATCACGGGGCTTGATATTTCGTCCATGACCCCTATTGAAGCATTGACGGAACTCAACAATGTGCAGAAATATATCCGGAAAGGATTATGATTATCCGGGGGGTTCAGAGTAACAAGAAGGCCATTTGATGTTGGATTTTCAGTGACCGAATATAGCCATATAACAAACCAAAATACTGCGATGAAAACATGGATCTGCTGCCTGGTGTTATGCCTGTCTTTGACTCTTCTGTTTTTCCATGCAACCGATGCCTTCAGTAAGACGCCCCAGACTGTTCAGATCCTGCTTGCCGAGGCTGATCAATGCCGCAAGGGCCTTGATCAATCAGGAGAAACCAGAAGCCGCAATTACTGGTTTGATTGCATCGGACTTTATAAAAACATATATGTCAAATACCCAAAGAGTGACGAGGCAGCCTGGGCGCTGTATCATTCGGCAAGGCTTTATACTGGTCTTTTCGATTATTCAAAGAGATTTCAAGACCTGGATTCAGCCCTTGAACTTTACAGACGCCTGGCCGAGGAATACAGGGACCACCGCCTGGCGGATGATGCACAGTATCTGATTGGGATGATTTTCAAGATAAACAGGAATGATCCCACCCAGGCCTATGTGGAATTTCTGAAGGTAGAGGTGAATTTCCCTTCAGGGGATATGGTTCCTGAGGCCAAAAAAAGGCTTGAAGAAATATCTGTAACCCTGGGTGACAAGGTTAATAAAAAGAAAAATGAAGATAAGGGTAAGGATAATGGGGAAAATAAAGAGAAAAATAAGGACAATCCTGCCACACCATATTCAGGCCTGATTGCAGTCACAGATATCCGCCACTGGTCAACGCCAAATTACACCCGGGTTGTAGTGTATCTCGAGGATTCAGTCCAGTACGAGCACCACCTGATAAAGGCCGATCCTGACATCAAGAAGCCCAGGAGGCTTTATCTTGACCTGAAAAACGCCCGTGTCCCCAAAGAGATGAACAGCCGGATAGAAATAAAGGACGGACTTCTCCAGATGGCAAGGGCTGCCCAATATTCCAGTGATACTGTGCGGGTGGTCCTTGACATGGAGAGCGTGGATGGCTTCAATGTCTTCAAGCTCCTTGATCCTTTCAGGATAGTATTGGATGTGCACAGGGACAAAAAGACAGAAAACGGAAACAATAGCCTGGCCTCCACGACCAAGGAGCGATTAAGAAAGGGAATAAGAAAGTCAGACAAGCCTGATGCCAAGGTGTCTCTTGCCAGACAGCTCGGCCTCAGTGTCAGGCGGATTGTCATTGATCCGGGTCATGGGGGAAAAGACCCCGGCTGTCAAATCGGAGATGGGATCAAAGAAAAAGACATTGTATTAAAACTGGCAAAGGCCCTGGCATCGAAGATACGGAAAGAGATGGGTTGCGAGGTGTTTCTGACCCGTTCGACAGATGTCTTTCTGACTCTGGAGCAGAGGACAGCCATTGCCAATATGAAAAAGGCGGATCTTTTTATATCTCTTCATATCAATGCGCACCAAAGCAGTGATATCTGGGGGCTTGAAACATATTTCCTCAACATGGCGACAGATGAAACTTCGATGATGGTCGCTGCAAGGGAGAATGCCACTTCTCAAAAGAACATAAGTGATCTTCAGACCATCCTTAATGAATTGATGATGAATACCAAGATAAATGAATCCAGCCGGTTGGCCCATGAGGTCCAGAAAGGAATGGTAACGCTGACAGACACCAAATATAAGATGTCCAAGAGCCTCGGGGTCAAACAGGCCCCTTTTTATGTCCTTATAGGCGCTGAAATGCCCGCGATCCTGGTTGAATCGGGCTTTTTGACCAACCCAGCGGAAAGAAAGAGGCTTTTATCGAACGAATATTATGTCTGTATTGCAACAGGCATCTGTAAAGGAATAAAGGACTACGTCAAGGGCATTGAGCTGGTCTATCAGGGTGGTGGCGGTTAAGGGCTCGCGCAAATGCCAACTTATTTTTGCGCAAGCCCTAATTTTGCAACTTGGATCTCTGTTTTAAGTAAGCGTCAATAAACATGTTGACATCCCCGTCCATCACCCTCTCCAGGTTCCCCATCTCCACGTTTGTCCGGTGGTCCTTGACCAGCCTGTAGGGGTTGAATACATACGACCTTATCTGCCTGCCCCAGCCAATCTCGTCCTGAGAATCATGCATCTCCTGCTTTTTTTCGTCCAGCTTGGCCTTTTCAAGGTCATACAGTTTGGCCATCAACACCTTCATTGCCATGTCCTTATTGCGATGCTGTGATTTTTCATTCTGGCATTGAACAACGATTCCAGTGGGCAGATGGGTAATCCGTATGGCGGAGCTGGTCTTATTGACATGCTGCCCCCCTGGTCCGCTTGCCCGGAATGTGTCAATGCGAAGATCTTTGTCTTCAATATTGACCCTGATATCAGTGTCCACCTCCGGTAAAACAGAGACAGACGCAAAAGATGTGTGCCTTCTGCGTGTTGCGTCAAACGGCGATACCCTGACCATGCGATGGACGCCGTGTTCTGACTTAAGATATCCATAGGCATAAGGACCTATTACATTGAAGGTCACGTTTTTGATCCCGGCCTCGTCTCCCGGCAGGTAGTCCATTACCTGGAGCTTCATTGCCTTTTCCTCGCTCCACCGGCTGTACATCCTGAAGAGCATTTCCACCCAGTCCTGGGCCTCAGTGCCCCCAGCGCCCGCATTGATGGCGACTATGGCGTTCCTTTTGTCGTCCGGCTCCCCAAAAAGAGACAAAAATTCCAGGTGATTGATTTCTTCCTGGAGCCGGGCCATATCTTTTTGCACTTCTTTTATGATTGACTGATCATCTTCCTCCACTGCCATTTCCACCAGTATCCTGGCGTCTTCGGCCTCCCGTTGAAACCTGTTCCACTTGTCTATCTTTTCACGCAGGTATGCGCGCTCCTGACCCAATCGGGATATCTCTTCCTGATCCTTTTGCCAGAAGTCGGCGGCGGACATTATATTTTCGATTTTTGCAAGCTCCTGTTCCTGTGTGTTCAAGTCAAAGATGACCTCTAAGCTCATCCAGTTGATTCGAGATATGGTCAATTCTTGAGATGATGTCATCGTACATGTTGTTTCTCCTGACATAGCTGGGTAATTAAGGCCATTGTTCCAATCCGGGCGATTGGCTGTATTAGGCAACACTTGCCCCAATATTAACGGCTGAGGCAGGTATTTGCAAGCGCTTACTGCAAGGAATGGTAACTTCACAAAAGGTCAGTGTGCGAGCGGGCAGGGGTGGGTGTC
>DIKH01000165.1:0-174 GCA_002424495.1 Desulfobacteraceae bacterium UBA5623 | reverse complement strand
ACGGCAGCATAAGCCCGAAATTTTCACGGAACAGCCCCATAGAACTTTAGCCCGCTTGAGCATCCATCCTCTCTGCCTGTCCCGCAAGTTATTCAAGGTTATGGGGGCGTTGCAACAGCGCCAGCAAAAATTATGCGCCATTTCAAAATAGACACCCACCCCTGCCCGCTCGCA
>DIKH01000115.1 GCA_002424495.1 Desulfobacteraceae bacterium UBA5623 | reverse complement strand
TAAGGGCGTCAAAGACTACAGCAGACGGATCGGCTCCCGCAGACTGCTTGACCACCTCTGCACCCGTTCTTTCCCCCCAGATGCCCAGTTGCTCGACTGCCGCGGCCCTGAAGGTGTCTCCAGCCACCAGCATAACATTGATACCCTGAGACCTGAAATGGTGGGCGGCCTTTCCAATGGTAGTCGTCTTGCCCACGCCGTTTACGCCCACAACCAGAATGACCAGTGGTTCTCCTGCTGCAGGGCCGGGACGCTCCTCTCTCGGGACATCAAGAAATGAGAGGATATGGTCTCTAAGGGTGGCCTTCAATCGTTCCGGGTCGTTCAATTCCTTTCTGGCCACCTTTTCCCTGACGGCGTCAAGCAATTCCTGTGTGGTTTCAACCCCGATGTCGGATGTAAAAAGGATCTCCTCCAGTTCATCCAGCAGGTCCAGGGTTATTTCTTTCCTGCCCAAGAACAGGCTGTCAAGCTTCCCGGCAAAGGAGGACCTTGTCTTTGAAAGGCCCTGCCGGAGTCTCTGGAACAAACCCCTTTGCTGGGTGTCATTATTCTTTTCTTTGTTCTTATTCCCGGAAAATTTGATCATACCTTTAAGTCGCTCATCATAAGATACTGGAATGTGGCCATCTTCATAACCCTTCTCCATCCGGCTGTCAATCCCAAGGGTTATGAGTTGCGAGTTGTGGGGAGGGCTCCGATGTCATTGTTTAAATCAGATTCCAACCCAATTAAATATTATTGTTTGACACTCACATAAACGTTACCTATACATTAAATATCATAAGGTGTGATGATTTAACATGTTATCTTCCAAGTGGGTTTTCTTATCGTCTTTAGAATGTTAGGAGTCCTGTCATGCCGAAGGCCTGCAATTTACAGAAAGGAAACATCCTGCAATTAAACGGCCGTCCGTATCAGGTAAAAAAAATAGAGGTCCAGACACCCTCGGCCAGGGGGGCAAACACCCTATACAAGGTACGTTTTGCTGCGATCCCATCCGGCCAGAAGCTTGATCAGACATTCAAGGGGAATGACTTTCTTGAAGAAATGCAATTAGTAAGGCGGCATGTCAGCTATATCTTCAAGGACCAGGAAATGTACACCTTTATGGACTCTGAAAATTATGAACAATATGCTATTTCTTCCGACCAGATGGAGGGTCAGGTCCAGTGGCTTTCCGATGGCCTTGAGGGAATCACGGCCCTTCTGATTGACGGTCAGATTATGGGCATTGAACTGCCTTCATCAGTTGATCTGGAAATCGTTGACACGGCCCCTGCCGTAAAAGGCGCCACGGTCACCAACCGCAACAAGACTGCAACCCTTTCAAACGGTCATAGTCTTCAAGTCCCGGAATACCTGTCCACAGGAGATTTCATCCAGGTAAACACAGAGACAGGGGAATTCATGTCGCGCTCAAAGTCGGCCTGATATTATGACAGCCTCCTGGGACAGTGTGCAAAACAAGATGCTTTAAAAAATCTATTCTATCATATTGCAGAAAGGAGCACAGACAATGTTTAAAGTGAAGACCATCAACAACCCAAAGACAGAAAGTGGAGAACTCGGATGGCGGGCCTGCGATGTTTGCAAAAAAAAGAGTGAGGCATACCTTAAGATAGAATATTCCATCCCTCTGACACCCGGAACACCGCCTGTGGACATAATCATTTGCAAGGCATGTCTGTCCCGGGGCATAAAACTGATAGATGAGGCGATTCTCAATCAGGCCAAAGGACATATTACAGAGATCAAGGATGCCTGCCTGCGATGCGGTATCTTTGATAAAAAACAGAATGATGTATATTACTGCAAAATAAAGGGACGCTGCCCCGGGCTTGATATGTCTGATGAAGAGAAGGCAAAGTTCCTTGAAAAATTTTACGAAGGCCTGGTTGATAAGCTCAACTGATTAAGGGCCGTGGCCTGAATTCTATACTTCCATAAATCTTCAATCGTCATTGGACCAGATACGGCGCCCAGTGCTTTTCCGTCTCCAGGATATAGCGGGGAGGCAGATTTTTCACGATGCGGTTATGGCCCGGAAGCAATATGTCCACATCAAGTGTGCTTAAGGCCAGCAGTGATTCATTGAGATCCCGGCCGCTTGCCCCGTGAAAATCGAATCGCCCGATGGCATTATCTGCATATACCACGTCCCCTGGGATAAGGATTTTTTCCGCCGGGTTATAGAGCGCGATGCCGCCGGGTGAATGCCCCGGCACGTGGATCACCTCCCATACCATGCCCCCTATCTCCAGGGTCTCATCTCCGGCGAGTTTTCGATCCACCGTCATCTTAAAGGCTCCGGGTTTTTTTCTGAACATGGTCCGCACCATTCCCTCGAACATCTTCATCCCATAGGCGACCGCCTCATCACCCTTTTCCAGGGGCTCTGCCTCATCTGCATGCATCCAGACTTCCGCATGGTTGAGTTTCCCCAGAATTTCCGGAAGACAGCCCAGATGATCCAGATGGGTATGGGTCATGATCACCCTTTTTATGGCTGAAAGCTCAATCCCCGCATTCAAAATGGATTTAATCTTGTAATCATCTTTTCCCATCAACCCGGCGTCAACAAAGGTGAGATCGCCTGATGAGGGTTTGCCTATTATGTACACATGACAGTCCGGTATCATTCCGTCCTGTCCAGGTATAAAATAGACTCCTTCTGTAATCT
>DIKH01000221.1:3661-5539 GCA_002424495.1 Desulfobacteraceae bacterium UBA5623 | reverse complement strand
AAGTGATAGGTGTCATTGCAAGGGCAGCAGGTTATCAGGGTATGATAGGAGGCCAAATGGTGGACATCCAATCGGAAGGAAGAAAGGCAGATCCATCCCTTGTTGAATTCATCCACACCCACAAGACCGGCGCCCTGATTGCCGCTTCCGTTACATCGGGCGCAATCCTGGCTGGCGGTGATCAGGCCCAGATCGAGGCGATTACATCCTATGGTGAAAAAATAGGTCTCACCTTCCAGATTGCAGATGATATCCTGGATATCGAGGGAGACAGCATTACTATGGGTAAGAGGCCCGGCGGGGATGAACAAAGGGGCAAGATTACCTATCCTTCCGCAATGGGTCTGTCAAGATCAAAAGAAATAGAGGCAGGGCTGAGCACGGCTGCAATTTTATCACTTCAGGCATTTGACGGCAAGGCTGATCCTTTACGTCAGATTGCCGGCTATATTATTGAGAGAAAAAAATGAGATTGTTAGGCGGTATAGGTAGTCTATTAAAAAGTATTAACGATCCTGGTCAATTAAAGGAACTTTCTGTTGATGAACTTGAGATTCTGGCAAGAGAGCTGCGCCAGAAGATAATCGAAACAGTGGCCAAGACCGGCGGCCACCTTGCCCCAAGCCTTGGGGTGGTTGAGCTGACAATTGCACTTCATTATGTATTTGATGCCCCAAGGGACAAGATCATCTGGGATGTCGGCCATCAGGCCTATGCACACAAGCTTATTACCGGACGAAGGGACCAATTTCATACGCTGCGCACCTATGGAGGAATAAGCGGCTTTCCCAAGAGGAGTGAGAGCCCATATGACACCTTTGATACTGGACACAGCAGCACATCAATCTCCGCAGGGCTTGGCATCTCGACAGCAAAGGCGCTGAAAGGCGATAAAGACAAGGTCATTGCCGTGATAGGCGACGGCTCCATGACAGCGGGCATGGCCTTTGAAGGGCTCAACCAGGCGGGCGAAACCGAAAGGGATCTGATAGTGGTCCTGAACGACAATGCCATGTCAATAGCCCCAAATGTTGGTGCATTTTCTTCTTTTCTCAGCCGCAAGATGACCGGCAGGAGATTCGTGGGGCTGAAGAAGGACCTTGAGAATTTCATAAGGTCATTTCCAGGGGTAGGAGAAAATATCTTAAATCTTGTCCGCAAGAGCGAGGATTCATTCATCACATTTTTCACCCCGGGGATGTTGTTCGAGGCCTTCAAGTTTCAATATATGGGCCCCATCAAGGGCCACAAGCTCGAAGAGTTGATTGAGGCGTTTACCAATGCCAAGAACTTAAATGGCCCGGTCCTGATCCATGTCCTTACGGTAAAGGGTAAGGGATACGGACCGGCTGAAAAGGATCCTGCACACTTTCACGGGGTTGGATCATTTGAGATCCCCACCGGCTCACCACCGAAGCACAGGCCTAAATCCCCTCAAACCTATACCGATGTATTTGGTAAGACTATGGTTGAGCTTGGCCGGAAGAACAAAAAACTCTTTGCCATCACTGCAGCCATGCCTGAAGGGACAGGACTTAGAGGTTTTGCAGCGGCATATCCTGACAGGTTTCTGGACGTTGGCATAGCAGAGCAGCATGCGGTGACCTTTGCAGCAGGCCTGGCAACAGAGGGCTTCAGACCGGTTGTGGCCATCTATTCCACCTTTCTCCAGAGGGCGTTTGACCAGATTGTACATGACGTGTGTCTGCAGAATCTCCCCGTGGTCTTTGCCATTGACCGCGGCGGGCTGGTCGGAGAGGACGGACCCACCCATCACGGGCATTTTGACATCACCTATCTGCGCAGCCTGCCCAACATCACACTGATGTCACCAAAGGATGAAAATGAACTCAGGCACATGATCTACACGGCCATTGA
>DIKH01000221.1:0-3622 GCA_002424495.1 Desulfobacteraceae bacterium UBA5623 | reverse complement strand
GAGTTAAAGGCCATAGCCATCGGCGAGTCGGAGGTGATCAAAGAGGGAGAAGAGATTGTGATTATAGCCCTGGGAAATTGTGTCGCGCCATCTCTTGAAGCCGCTGCCGGCCTTGAAAAAGAAGGACGCTCTGCAGCTGTGATTAACTGCCGCTTTGTAAAACCACTGGACAGGAAACTTGCAGAGACGGCAAGGAAAGTCGGAAGAGTGCTGATTGTGGAAGAAAATATCAGGCAGGGCGGCCTCGGAGGGGCCTTTCTGGAACTACTAAATGATATGGACATAGAAAATGTCCGCATCAAAAGGATTGGGCTTCCGGACAAATTCATCGAACACGGACCATCCGGGCTACTCAGAAAAAACTACTATCTGGATGCCGAAGGCATCATGCAAAAGGCAAGGGAACTGCTTTAGTGTCAAGAAACCAATAAACCCTATGTCTATCCAGAAAACCCGTCTTGATCAACTCCTCGTTCAGAGGGGCATGGCAGAAACCCGGGAAAGGGCAAAGGCCTTGATAATTGCAGGCCATGTGCTGGTTGACGGCATACAGGCCGACAAGGCCGGCCGTCTTGTCCTTCAATCCTCCTCTGTTCAATTGAAGGCAAGGCCGCCCTATGTCAGCCGCGGTGGTTTGAAACTTGAGGCTGCCTTACAACATTTTGGCGTTGAGGTGGAGGGCAGGGTGGTGATGGATGTCGGGGCATCCACTGGTGGATTTACTGATTGCCTCCTCCAGCATGGGGCAGGCAGGGTGATAGCTGTGGATGTCGGCTATGGTCAACTGGACTTCGGGCTCAGGCAGGATTCCAGGGTAACGGTCCTTGAAAAGACAAATATCAGGTACCTGAAACCGGAAGACATTGACACATTGCCACAGGGAGCTGTCATTGACGTATCATTTATTTCTCTTAGGCTTGTTGTCCCTCCGGTATCAAAACTGCTGCAAAAAACTGCATTTATTATCGCACTGATAAAACCCCAATTTGAGGTCGGAAAGGGGAAAGTAGGAAAGGGCGGGGTCGTAAGAGATCCGGATCTGCACCAGGAGGTGATAGAAAACCTCAAAGGTTTTTTTGAGACCCTGGGCTGGGCCGTTTGCGGGCACATCCCCTCACCGGTATTGGGGCCAAAGGGGAACCGCGAATTCCTGATCTATCTTACGCGGTGAGAGAAGGACGTTGTCAGTTTCTGATCTCAAAACAGTGATGGATACGTTTATTCCTCTCAAAATCTTTGGGAATTGTATCAAGGCTGACGTCTTTGATATCGAGACCTGAAAGGGCTTCCTTTTCAAGCCTGAAGTTGCGCCTGTTGCTGGAAAAAATCAAAAGACCTCCAGGTGCAAGCAATCGGACGACCTGAGTGAGCAGTTTTACATGGTCTCTCTGTATATCAAATGAATTTTCCATTCGCCTGGAGCTGGAAAATGTCGGAGGGTCCAGAAATATGAGGTCATAGCGGATACTGCAGTTGGACACCCAGTTGAGACAGTCGTCCCGGATTAACTGGTGGCTGCTGTTGGCAAAACCATTAAGCGAAAGATTATCCCTCGCCCATGCAAGATATGTCTGAGACATGTCCACACTTGTGGTGCGTGTCGCTCCTCCTGCAGCAGCATAGACCGTGGCGGCGGCGGTGTAGCAAAACAGGTTCAGCATGCTCTTTTTTTCTGCGTAGTGCCTGATTAGCTTCCTGGTAATCCGATGATCCAGAAACAGACCTGCATCCTGATAATCTCTCAGGTTGACCAGAAAGCGCAGGCCGTTTTCCTGCACCTCGATAAAGCGGCCTGAATCATCAAGCCTCTGGTACTGATCCTTACCCCTGGTCCGCTTTTTAATTTTTAATATAATGTGTCCGGCTGGCACATCCAATACTTCCCTAAGGGCATTGATAACATGATTCAGACGTCGTTTTGCATCCTTGGGATCAACACTTTCAGGGGCCTGATATTCCTGCACATGGACCCAGTCGTTATATAGGTCAATAGCCGCCGCATACTCAGGCATGTCAGCATCATATATTCTGAAACATGTTATCCCCTCCCTGGCAGCCCACTTACCGACATTTTTCAGGTTTTTTCTTATGCGGTTGGCAAACATCTCCGAGCCAGGATCTGGATTTCTCTTCGGCCTCTGCCCAGGGATGTTAGGATCTCTATTGTGCATGTACCATGATTCTTCAATGTCAAAGTTAAGAAGTCTGCATGAAAGTGTACCGTTATAGAACTGATAATGCTTCCTGGATCTTATGCCCATATTTTTGCAAAGATCAGGATTTGCCGTAAGAATCGCTGCATGCCAGCCGTGGAACCCATTTTTCAGCCGTTCTCCAAGCAAGCGGTAAAGTGAATCCGGTTCCTTTCTTTCACCAAGGCGTTCCCCATAAGGCGGATTTGCAACAAGAAGACCTGGTTGGGCTGTTTCAGGGGCATTCAGGTCCTTGACGTCTTTTACGTCAAATGAAATGTATTCGGATAATCCTGCCCGGGCTGCGTTGGCGCGGGCAAGTTTGACCGCATCAGGGTCCGCGTCCGAACCGGCAAAAATTGGAAGAGATCCTGTAGCACCTGCCCTGGCCCTTTGTCTTGCCTCCTGCAATAACAATCGCCATAACGCCTGGTCATGCTGCTTCCATTTGGTAAAACCAAAATACTTTCTGTTCAGCCCCGGCGCGATATCCAGGGCAATCATCGCCGCCTCGATCAAAAGGGTCCCTGATCCGCACACCGGGTCAACAAGGGCCACACCCTTTTTGGCTAACTCCGGCCATCCTGCCCGGATTAAAACTGCGGCAGCCAGATTTTCCTTCAAAGGCGCCGCGCCGGCTTCCACCCTGTAACCCCTCCTGTGGAGGCTCTCTCCTGAAAGGTCAAGGCCAAGAGTCGCCCTGTCATACTTCATATGCAGGTTTATCCGGATATCAGGCCGTTCTGTATCAACCGAAGGCCTTTTGCCAAAACGCTCGGTGAACTGGTCAACAATTGCGTCTTTTATCCTGAGGGCGGCGTAATGGGAATGGAACCGGTTTGAGCCGGTCGCCACAAAGTCCACTGCCAGCGATCCATCCACCTCAAGGTGGTCATTCCAATTGACATGAAATCGAACCTGATCATATAGCTCGTCAGTGGTCTTGGCACTGAAATTGGCAAGCGGTAGTAACACCCTGTTGGCAAGACGAGACCACAGACAGACACGGTAGGCGGCATCCAGGCCTCCTTCAAAATACACGCCCGCCCGCGTCTGCCTTGACACTTGAATCCCAAGGCCGGCAAGCTCCATGTAAAGAAGTTCCTCAATTCCTTTGGGACATGTGGCGAAGAATTTGAATTTCATAAAGATTGCTTAACCATTTAACCTAAAAACGGCAGTTGGATGCGCCCGCCGGTGCCGTGATCGGGGTGCCAGGCAAGACTGAGCGCTGCGGCTCCAACAGCACCTGCGTGCTGTTGGACAGCGCGAAGAAGGCCTGTCTCCGCCAGGCCTGCACCCTGCAAGGGCGACGACGCGGCGGGCTTACTGCCCGTACTGCCCGTACTGCCCGCAAGGAGGAGCAACGCCGCATGGCGCCCCGAGCGCGGTGCTGGCGGGTGCATAGCGCTCCCACCCAAAAGGTGAAC
>DIKH01000318.1 GCA_002424495.1 Desulfobacteraceae bacterium UBA5623 | reverse complement strand
GTGGGGGTTATGCAAAGGTCTCGAATCGATGTATCTTTTTTTACCTCAATCTGGTAAATTACTATCTATAATAGAACAATTGAGGCAGATGGAGACTTCGAGTTGGGCTTTGATATATTTGTAATATTTATTCTTTTTTTGCTTTCCGGCTTTTTTGCTTCGGCGGAAGCTTCCTTGTTTTCGCTCACGGATTTACATCTGCACAAGATGAAATCAGATAATTATCCATTCGCCGGCTTTGTCAGCAAGTTGCTGGAAAAACCGCAGCGACTGCTGATAACTATTGTCGCGAGTAATGAGGCGGTAAATATCGTCATCTCTATTCTGGCGGCTTCATTTTTTATCGGTTTGTTTGGCGCTAATGGTCAATGGGTTTCCATTATTTTTACATCCCTGGCGCTTTTGATTGCCGGTGAAGCAATTCCCAAGATCTTCGGCGTCACTTATCCGATGCAAATATCTTCGACAATCTCTCCGCTGCTTACGCTTATATACCGGCTGGAATACCCTGTCGTTGCCATTTTGGAGAAGGCATCCGGCTTTATTAATTATAGCCGCGTCAAATCTCATGATGCCGATGTTTTAATGGAGGACGAATTCAAAACTCTGGTTCATGCAGGAAAGCTGGCAGGTGTTGTGGATGAATCCCAGAAAGAATTGATCAACAGGATATTTGAACTGGGTGATAAGCCGGTGACCGATATTATGATACCTCGTGTGGACATGTTTTGCCTTCCCGTCAATATGCCCGTGGAGGAAATAATTGCCGTGGTGGTCAAAGAGCGTCACGAAAGAATTCCCATTTACACGGATGATCGTGATGATATATCAGGGATACTCCTTGCACGTGATCTGCTCGCCGCCGTAAATTTGGGCAGGCAGACAGGCATTGAAAAACTGCTCATCAGGCCTTACTTTGTTCCTGAAGGAAAAACAGTCAATGGTCTTTTGCATGATTTTCAGGAAAACAGAATGCAAATTGCAATAGTCGTGGATGAGTACGGAGGTGTATCCGGTCTGGTTACTTTGGAGGATATTCTTGGTCATTTATTTAATCGAGAATGTCGGCAGGGCAAGGATATTGAAGATTAGAATATCATCACCAACAGAAAAGGGGCCGGATCAAGAGACATGAATACGTATTTGGTCATTGCCGTCATTTTTATCTGTCTGATTTTGGAAGCCCTCTATTCCGGCGGCGAAATAGCGCTGATTGCATCTGATATTAACAAAGTGAAGTTTTTTGCCCGGCGTGGTTCATTTTCCGCAGGGCAGGCGGTAAAACTGATGGAGAAGCCGGAATGGTTTATTTCGACGACTCTGATCGGAACGAATCTGGCCATTATCGTCGGTTCCACGCTGGCAACGGGTCTCTTAATCGGCGCTTTCGGGCCGGCGCGCGGGGAACAAATTTCTTTCTTCGTTATGCTGCCGACGCTTTTTATGATGATTATGATTCGCCGGACTTTCCTGCACAGGGCTGAAACAATGGCGATCAGAGTAGCTTTATTTATCCGCATTTCTTCCGTAATATTATATCCGCTGGCCTATATTATTGCTCTGATATCCAAAGGGGCTGTAAGCATTTCCACGGGGCAGAAAATAAATCAAAATTCTTACATTACCAAGGAAGGCTTGAAGTATCTTCTGGGGGAAAACACCAAAGGCGGCGATATCTTGAAAACGGAAAGGGAAATGGTCAGCCGGGTATTTGATTTTTCCGAGTTGACCGCGGATAAAATAATGATTCCCATTTCGGTACTGACAGCGTTGCCGATTACAACAAAGATCGACGAAGCGGCCGGATTCGTGACCGGTAAAAAATATTTAAGAATTCCCGTGTATCAGGATCAGGTTATTAATATTGTCGGTATTCTGCATTATTTTGATTTGCTGGCGGCGATACAAAGATATAAAAAATCAGGAAATCAATCTGCTGGCGAGACTATCGCTTCCTGTCTTCAAACGGGGGTGTTCTACGTGCCCGAAACGAAAAAAGCCAGTGAATTATTGATGGATCTGCAAAAAAGGCAGGAGCATATGGCCGTTGTCGTTGATGAATATGGCGGCGCTGTCGGTATCGTGACTATCGAAGATATTGGGGAAGAGATTGTCGGCAGTATTGATAACGAATATGACAGCGGTGAGAAGTTGTATAAAAAAATCGCTGCCGGAAGGTATCTGGTCAATGGTCGTATGGATATGGATAATTTAAATCAACTATTGGCTACAAGATTCCCGGAAGGCAATTATGAAACTATCGGCGGCTTTATAATGGATAGACTGGGAAGGATTCCTAAACGGAGAGAAAGAATGGAATACAGCGGCATTACCTTTATCATTGAAAATGCCGATCAGAAATCTATAAAAGAAGTGCTGGTAATTTTTCCGGTTCAATTGAATGGAATGGAATAATATTGGGGACGTCCCCAATATTATTGATGTCATTTCGACCCCTTCGCTTCTGTCATTCCGAGCGAAGCGAGGAATCTTAATATTTACGCTCAGGGCAGGCTCCGGGAGAAATCTAAAATCGAAGCATTTTCAATGCAACAAGATTTCTCGCTCCGCTCGAAATGACAACTTTGGTGCATTCTCGGACAGCCTCCTAGGCTGCTTTTGCGCCTGCGAAGGGTTTGGAAGAGAGCGCAATGCGTGAAGAGTGGGGTGTAAGGGGGGCAGGTGTTACGCCTTTTTGTCATTGCGATGAGCCCGGTGGGCGAAGAAGCAATCTCATGTTGGCAAAAATCCATGATTATAAGTATTATGCTTTTTCTGATAATAAACACTTTTTACGGAAGACTTCAATAATAATTATTTGATTTTAAACAAATATTCGTGTAGAAAATATACTACTTAAGACCTTTGCATAACTCCNNGAGCGAAGCGAAGCAATCTCATAACGCATTGATAAGTCACGAGATTGCCGCGTCGCTTTGCTCCTCGCAATGACCAAAATTGGGCAAAAGTGGGGGTTATGCAAAGGTCTCTACTTAAGAACAGATTTTGTTTCAAGCCGGTATATTAAAGATTACTTATATTAATTGTTAGGCTTATAATGATACGGTATGGTTCAAAGGAGCCATAATGAAACTAAACTTTGAGTGGGACGAAGAGAAAGCTAAAGCGAATTTCAAAAAGCACAGAGTCAGTTTTGATGAAGCAACAATGGTTTTTATCGATCCATTCTCAACTACGGTACCTGACCCTTACCACTCAGTGGATGAGCAACGGTATATTGATCTCGGTAGTTCTGACAAAGGCCGTGTGTTGGTAGTGGTTTATACCGAACGCGGCTCGAACATACGTATCATCAATTGCCGCAAGGCAACTTCATCGGAACGGAAATTATATGAAACTCACATGACGGTACCCGTCACAAAGGACAATGAAAATCTCCCCTAACCCCTCTTTACCAAAGAGGGGAACTTCCCCCTTTAGAAAAGGGGGATTGAGGGGGATTTGATGAGGATAGATTTTAAATAACAATATAAACAATAACTTAGATCTGCATTTTCAGATGAAAAAGGTGGTGACTAAAATGGTACAGGTAAAAGACAACGATATGCGTGCCGAATATGATTTTACGGGCGGAGTGCGTGGTAAGCATTATAGGGCCATGCAAGCTGGATATACGATCACTGTTCATAAGGCGGATGGCACAACTGTTGTTAAAGACGTGGTACCCCAAAAGGGTGCCGTTATTTTGGAACCAGATATTCGAGTATATTTTCCAGACTCGGAATCTGTGAATAGGGCTTTGCGTTGTTTAATTCCGCTACTGCCCCAAAAGTATAGAGCAAAGGCGAAGAAAGCCTAAGGCCATCCAGCCGATCGCTACGCTCCGGCTGATTTCAGTCGTTGGGCATAGGAGGTAACATTGAAAACGATTTTCGTTCTGGCGTTATTTGTTCTCTTTACAGCTTCTGCTGAATGAAGTTGCGGTTAAATAATTTTGCGAGGTAATGTTGATAAGGTGAAAGAAAATAAATTTTGCGCTTTGATTCTGGCTGCGGGTAGGGGCACCCGCATGAAATTGGATTTGGCTAAGGTGCTTCATGTTCTGGAAGACAAGCCTCTGTTGCATTATTCGCTGCAATCAGCTCACCTGGCGGGTGCCGAAAAGATTGTCGTTATTATTGGTCATCAGGCTGATAAGGTAAAGGATGATTTTTCCGGGAGCGGTTGTATCTTTGTAGAGCAAAAACCGCAGTTGGGTACAGGTCATGCTGTTTTGCAGGCTAAAGAGGTATTTACCGGTTATCAGGGTAAAACAGTTATTCTGTGCGGGGATGTGCCTCTGCTTAAACCTTCGACAATTAAATCTTTGATCGAAAACCATATTGCCACAGGCGCCGCCATTACTGTTTTAACAACCATCCCCCCCGATCCCCGGGGATATGGCCGGATTATTAAGGATACTGATGGTAGTATAACGAAAATTGTTGAGGAGCGCGATGCAACAGCTGCCGAAAAGCAAATCGGCGAAATTAATACCGGCATTTACTGTGCCGATACTCCCTCGCTGTTTGAGGCCTTGGGAAAAGTTACAAATAATAATGATCAGAAGGAATACTATCTTACGGATATTGTGGAAATAGCCTGCCGTGAAGGCCGAAAAGTGAAGCCGCACATAGCTCCTGATTACATTGAAGTAATGGGAATAAATACTCCAGATGAACTTTCCCGAGCTGGTCTTTATTTACAAAAAAACAGAAAGTATCTGGTTTGAGTAGTGTTTAAAGATATTAATTGGCTGCAGAATAAAGCGCTTCTAGCGCCACTGGCGGGAATTTCCAATTTACCATTCAGATTAGTAGCTCGTTCTTTTGGTTGTTCTTTAGCCTTTACTGAGATGATCAGTGCCAATGGTCTCATCAGAAAATCAGATAAAACGCTGGATTATTTAAGGACCAATGCGGAGGATCGACCTCTGGGTGTGCAGATATTTGGAGCGCAACCGGACATAATGGCGGAAGCCGCCCGTATTGTTGCCGATCAGGGGGCTGCTTTAATTGACATCAATATGGGTTGTCCGGTGAAAAAGGTCATTAAAGCCGGCGCCGGAGCAATTCTGATGAAAGATCCTGACCGCGCGGCAAGCATTATTACGGCAGTAAAAAAAGCTGTATCTGTTGCTGTAACTGTAAAAATCCGTTCCGGGTGGAATCGCAGTTCGATCAATGCTGTAGACATTGCCCGAATTGCTGAGGATTGCGGGGCGGCTGCCATTATTATCCATGCCCGACTTTATGATCAGGGTTTTAGTGGAGAAGCTGATTGGAGTATCATTGCACAGGTAAAAAAGGCGGTCGGCCTTCCGGTAATTGGAAACGGCGACATCTGGTATCCCCGGGACGCAATGAAGATGCGCCAGGAGACTTCCTGCGATGCTGTAATGGTCGGCAGAGGTTCATTAGGCGATCCCTGGATATTTAAAGGCATTCACCAGCTATTTTCCGGAGCCGGGGAAGACTATTTGCCGACATTGTCTCAAAGGTATGAAATAATTAATACTCATTGGAAAATGGAGGCTGAATTCAGTGGAAAAAAAATTGCCGACAAGAGTTTTCGCAAACATTTACTCTGGTATACCAAAGGCTTGCCTGGTTCCAGCAGGTTTCGGCAAATAGTTAGCAGTATGCCGGACAGACAGACAATGATGGATGAATTGGATAGATT
>DIKH01000256.1:16735-25261 GCA_002424495.1 Desulfobacteraceae bacterium UBA5623 | reverse complement strand
TTTGCACTGTTGATCAAAGACATCAACCATCCGCACCTCGTGACCATTTACCCCCCTGCCGCACAACTCGTATTTGCCGCGGGCTCGTCAATTGGAGGTGGAGTGTTGGGAATAAAGGCCATGTTTATTGCCATGGACCTTGCCACATGCGCACTGCTGTTGCGTCTGCTTTCATTAGTTGAACTCCCGTCCAGGCGGGCAGTACTCTATGCGTGGCATCCCCTTCCAATCCTGGAGATTGCCGCCTCCGGTCATGTTGACGGCGTTTGCGTCCTATTCTTTTTTCTTACCTTTCTATTACTCGCACATGGTGCAGTATCATCCACTTGGTCCGGAATCTCTAATAAGTCTTCATTTAAGATTTTCCTTAACATCACAGCCGGATTGGCCTTTAGCCTTAGTGCACTAATAAAATTATTCCCGCTGATATTTTTGCCAGGCTGTCTGTTCGTCGGTCGCATATGCAACAACATGCCTTTTGTGACCGGGATAATACTTGGCGCGATATTGCTGATAACCCCTTTCATGCCGGATCTCAAAAATGCCTTGAGCACACTCAGCCTTTATATCTACCATTGGGAATTTTCAGGTTTTGCCTTTCGCACACTGCGGAGGATAACTGGCTCAGGAGACTTTTCCAGATTGATACTCGCCTTCTCCTTTTTCTTTGCTTTATTGATAATATTCTTTAAACCATCCTTCAAAAGACACAACTCTTCGGGCCTGAACCCAACTGTCACCAATGCAACGCTATTGCAACTGCTTAAGGGCTGCTACAGTGTCAGCATGGCCTATCTGTTTCTCACTCCCACGCTACACCCTTGGTATGCCCTGTATCTCATAAGCTTTCTGCCATTTGCAGCAGGACCTGCCGGATTAGTCTTCAGCTGGTCGGTTTTTCTCTCCTATCAGGTGCTCATCCCATATACGATACTTGGCAAATGGGTTGAAAACAGCGCAATTCCATTGATGATCTTCATCGCCCCTTTAACAGCCTTTTTGATCGCCCATTTTTTTCGAAGCATTCGGAAATCAAGCAAATCAAAACACATGCAGCCATATGCCAAAACACTATTTTAAAATGACTGTTCAAACGTGGCGTTCCGCTTTAATAATTATTCGAGGTCTTGTAGACTTAGCGAACAATTAGTGGAATGAATATGAGATAGGAGACGTGATGTCAAACTGGAAAATACGATAGCGGATCGGCTATTCTATAGGAAAATCCTATAGTGCTCTGGATTGTTGATCACAAAGCCGTCACCATTTTAAGAACAAACCGTAAATTACAGGTTCACCCGTAAAGCTGAAGGAAACAGTAAGGGTGTAAATTCTCCCTTGTTGACAGATTCAGGCAGGCTGAAATCATGGGAATGGGGAGCCCTGCGTGCATGAGATGTTTATAAACGTTCACTGGTTCAGGGTTTAAGAGGTTCAGAACCTCCCTGGCGCGACGCCTCGATGGGATTTCCGGTACTGGCAAACCCAGGTCTGGACCAGGGGTTCGTTAGGACGCTGGGGTAGAGTCAACTCAAAAAAGCGGGCATGCCTTTCCAAAACATTCCTTATTGATTTCTTTCTGACGGCAAATTAACGGATGATCCGCGCAGAGGGCTGTAGGCAAATAGACTTCAGATAATTCAGCCGCTTTTTTTAGTGCGATCCATGAATCACGCTGGCAGCATCTGGCGGCCTTCAGCTCAGCGATTCCCGCCAGTACTGCCTGCGTGACACCCTGCACGGTTTTTCGTAATCCCGGATTCAGGGGATCTGCACCCAATATGAGACTGAATGCTATGCCGACACCCACGGCCGCACCGCACACGCCCATGAATGCGCAGTAGCCGCCCGTAACAGAACTGCCACGTTCTATACCACTTTGAATTGTTGCAGAGGATATATTTCCCCCCAGATTACGGTAGGAGGCGAGGATCACCCCCGGAACAAGGGCATGATATTCCGGGCCATTGATGGGGATGGCGGGGTGCTGTCGTATCTGCTCGAATAACAGAATCATATCTGTTTCTATAGTTTGCGCGCAAATGTGTCTAATAATTTTAAGGCCATCCTCTGCATGACAGACATCGCAGACAAAGTGTCCGTTTTCACATGAGCTATTTGCATAGAAGGTTCTATGGCAGTAGATGCACCGGCATTTACGTTGTTCAGGAAAATACATCAGGGGCTTACCACAGACCATGCATCCTGACCGCAAACGGGGAAGTGCCGTTTCTGTTTCGTATAAAGGCTGCGGCTTCATGCTGCCCCTGTCTTCCGGCGATATAAGGCAGACACAGGTATTTTGGGCATCAATATTGGTTGCGTTTCCCGATTTATCCAGGATGAAGACCTGATCCCCCAGCATTTCAGCCTTGTAACGGGGTATGCGTTGCGGGATGCCCGGGAGCAGTATGATCCCGTTATCAAGCAACAATGCCTTGGACGGACCGCGGCTTATCACCACTACATCTTCTGAAACCGAAGTTTTGTGAGCGGAATAAGTCAGAGAAAAGAAGGGATGATTCTGAACGATTCGATAAGGGAATCGCTTGATCATTCGAATGGCTTCAAATCCGGTCTCTTCCAGTAACTCAATCAAATGACCTTGGGTCAGTGCGCCGGCTATACACTCGCTCCTTAAGACCTCATCATTTCGAATGGCTGGATCAGGTTCAGACTCACAGACCACATCCGAGATGACCATTCTGCCGCCTGGGCGGAGAACCCTGAGAATCTCTTTATAGGCCCGTCGCTTGTTTACAGACAGATTCATCACGCAGTTGGACAGCACAACGTCTATTGAATTGTCTTCAAGGGGGAGAGCTTCCAGAAGGCCGCTTTTAAACTCGATATTCATGTACCCCAGGTTTTCAGAGACACCTTCAAGACCCTGGTTTGCCAGCGCGAGCATGGGATCGAGCATATCTATCCCGATGACATACCCTGATCTTCCGGTCAAGCGTGAGGCGATAAAACATTCAACTCCGCTGCCACAGCCCAAGTCCAGAATGCACTCCCCCTCTTTAATCCCTGCATCCATGATGGGACTGCCGCACCCATATCCGCGGAAACGGTATTCCTTGGGGATGTGAGAGATCAGGTCTTCCTCGTAACAGACCGGATTCAGGATGTCCGTCCTCTTATCGCCGGCAGCATCGGAGTAAAATGATTTTACGACGTCCAGACTGTTTTTTTGGACTATGGCAAGAAGACAATTGGAGTGTACCAGTGCCACTTTTCCATGGGCGCCGCAGCTTTCAAGGATCTCTCCCATACGCAGTCTTAATTGCGGCACGCTGCCCTCCTCCGGTTGCCCGGATGCCTCCCCGGCAATCAGCCATAATGCCAGTTCCCGGTAAAGCGGTTCATAGGGGTCATTTCCGATAAATGTCTTGTGAAAGATATAACTGTGGTCAATATCGCCTCCGCCCAGTAAAAACCGAAAAGGGGATCCAAGATCTCGTGCTGTAATACTCCGAATTTTTTTTAGAATAGCGCTATTGCGCCAGGCATATTCAAGCCCTTGGGAAAGATCCGTCGCAAGTTCAGGGAGGCCGGTCAGGGCTGCCGAGGGATAGAGTTGCCCATCAGGCCCCACGGCGAGTGATTCCCAAGCAGACGTGGTGCCGTCATGAATCGTTCCCCGAGGGGCAAAAATCTGTGTTTTTAATGCGTCAATATTATCTATTCGGATCCCAAGGGCTTCAGCCCTTTTTGCCGCGTGTATGAGGTAAGGGAATATATGTTCATTTGAAACAAATATGGCCCTGTCCCCCCGGCCGCGAACAAAGTACCACATAAAGTGGACATTACCTGCCCCAAAACCAGCTGCAAAATCTATTAGGGCAGGCATATCCGTAACATTTTCTCTTGTCACACACATAGACAAGGTATAAGGGATATTCTTTGATTGCAGCCACCCAAGATTTTTTTTCAGTTTTTCAAAGGCGCCCTTTCCGCGGATCTGATCATGTCTCTCCCCCAGCCCGTCAACACTGATCTGCAGATGAAACCGGTCAAAATCCCATGTAGCAAGACCGGGAATCGCCGGAAGGCTCATCCCGTTTGTAAGAACAACCACATGGCTTGCTTCATATCTCAGCAGCCCGTCAATTATTCCGTGAATTTCAGGGTGTATAAATGGTTCCCCGCCGGTAATCGCGAAAACACGGCCGCCTAACCTGTAAGCATCATCGGCAATGTCCAGTATCTGTCTGCAGGCTAAGCCTGTCTGGGCTTTCGGAGATGATGCAAACAGACAATGGGCGCAGGTCAGATTGCATCTGTTGCTCAGATGAAACCAGATTTCATTCAAATGCTGAAGTCTTAGATATTCCGCGCGGCCCTGATAATTGCTCGAAGGGCTGTCCAATAACCGGTTTAGAAACCTGAATGCGGAAAGATCATTATTAAAGAAAATATTTTGCTGTAATTTCTGTAAAATCTTGTCACCTGCGCGATTGGGGACAAACCAGTCAGGCTCATCGGCGCGGACATAAATCGGGACATCCCCATATTCTAAACGCAGCCAGTTTTTTATTTGAAATTCCATTACACTTTTTTTGAATAAACTTTATCGCCGGATAAGAACATTAAAGAATTCATGTAAATCATGGGCCACCACTATACAAAAACCCAATGGGAAGAAGCATAAAAAAGGGATCGCGGGCCAGGTTTCACGTTGCCACGCGAAAAGAACCGGCACAAGCGTATAAATCAATAACGGAATATTTATCACCAGATTCGTTAATATATGCGGCTGAACGGCAAAATGAAGCCTTTTGATGCGTGTCTTGTCCAAAACCCCAAACTTGGGGGTTCGGTTAAATACCCCCCCCTTTCTGAACAGTCCTTTTAAGACAGCCAAAGAAAAGAAAGGAGCCATCCCGATGCTCGCAGCCGGTAGTATCATCAATATGTTAAACGGAATCTTCTGACTGGTCCGTAATCCATAAACTGCATAATACATTAAGACAGCGACCCCTGTCAGCAAAAACAGAGGCAGGTCAATCCAGATGATCTGATAAACCCCGATTCCTATTCGGGTCAGCAGCACAGGATATAGCGTGAGGGTGGCAATAAAACCAAACATCCAGCAAAAATTCGCCAACAGATGGGCCATTGCCTCAATTTTAATGTTGACTGATAGAGACGAGGTTATCAATTTGGGAAGGTGCTTTTTGGCTGTTTGAATGGCGCCCTTGGCCCAGCGTTCCTGCTGACACCGGAAATCGGAAAGGGTTATTGGAAGCTCTGACGGAACTACTACATTGTTGACGTAAACAAACCGCCACCCTGCCATCTGCGCCCTGTAGCTGAGATCCAGGTCTTCGGTCACTGTATCCGGCTGCCATCCTCCCGCTGCTTCAATGGCGGTTTTTCGCCATATCCCTGCGGTTCCGTTAAAATTAAAAAAAAGGCCCAGTGAATACCGCACCTCATGCTCTACTCCGAAATGCGTTGAAAGCAAAAGCGCTTGAAGGCGTGTAAGCCATGAATATCCAGTATTGAGAAAACCCCATTTTGCTTGGACCATGCCCACATCAGAACATTTAAAATGTGGGATTGTTTTTTTTAAAAAATCGGGCTGAGGCACAAAATCAGCGTCAAATATGGCGACGAATTCCCCTCTTGATCGTTTTAAACCATTGGCCAGAGCGCCTGCCTTGTAACCTGTCCTATGGTTTCTGTAGATAGCATAAATATCCAGCCCTGTTGAAGACCAATACGCCACTCGTTCTTTCACAATGCGGGAGGTATTATCGGTTGAATCATCGAGCACTTGGATCTCCAACTTCTTGACCGGCCAATGAAGCGCCGCAACCGCATCAATAATGCGGCAGGCAACCAAAGATTCGTTATAGAGCGGGATCTGAACAGTAACAACAGGCAATTCATCCACTGATGGACATGCCGGCAGGGGATCAATCTCTGTTGAAGGCCTCTTAAACCAGCAGATAATCATCCAGATTCGATGCATTCCGTATATAGCAAGCCCCCCAATGGAGAGGAAGTGTATTGCCGTCAAAAAATGTAGTATTTGCGTTTTCATGCCTGAGGCAGATATCAACGTTATTTTTGTAAGAGCTTAAGGGCCCACAAATTGAAAGGTTCAAGGTTCGGGGGTTGGTATATGTCATCCCGGTGGACCTGTAACAGGTTGGCAATTCGTTCATGTTTATTTATCCTCATCTGCCTCAGCTCCTCCAGCCAGAGGTCGTTTACGTGCCCATTTCTCGGTGCCGCCTTCAAAATTAATCGCGGACGGCAATCCGCTAAGCTGATGAACCAACCATGCATAACCGGATCGAATGCCCCCGCTGCAATAATAGACCACCGGTTTTTTCAAATCCACCCCATTTTTTTGGAGCAGCGACCTGAGCGCATCAGCGGATAAGGTTTTTCGATACAGGCCCTGATAAAATTTTTCCCAGGGGATATGGATAGCCCCGGGCAGGTGTCCTGGGAGCCACTCGGTTAGATAGCCGCGGGTGTCTATCAGATTTATATGATCCTGCTGCGCCTCCAATTGTTCACTGCTTATGTTTACCTGCTGCTGCAGATTAACCTGATATGTTGTTTTTGGCCGCTTAGAACTACTATCCGAATGAATTGGCTGTCCGCTTTCCTCCCAGCTCTGAATGCCGCCGTCGAGAAAATAAACGCATCCCCTATGTCCCAGCCAGGCCAGCATCCAGGCCAGCCAGCCTTCTCCGCCCCAACTGCTGTCTGCATCCCCATAGACTAAGACCGCATCGCTATTGCTGACGCCCATGGAGCCTAGGGCCTCAGCCAATTCTTCGGGGGGGGAAATGCGGTATTTGACACCGTCTGCATCCGTGCGGGTGTATTCTTCCCAGGAAAATGACATTGCCCCTGGAATATGTCCCTCCCGCCATTTTGTCACAGGTCTGGCATCCAGAACGATCATCTGGCGCAGTTTTGTTGCTGCCTGCGGCGTCTCGATACGCTGCAAATCAAATGCCCACAAGGAATGGGAGCAAACAACCATCAGAAATGATATAATCAATGAAAAAAATATTCCGAATGAAAGAGCCGTAGATCGTTCTATTTTTTTATCAGAGGGCATGATTATGTCTCCTTTTTTTCTTATTCATGATAAATTTGCGATCCATCCATGCCTCCCTGGCCACGATCCATAAAATTTTACCGCCCGCCTTTATCACCCCGCCAACTGTACGGCTGATTTTGGATTTTCCCGCACGACGGGGTAGATATAATACCGGGATTTCCCGCACCTTCAACCGGTGTTGCAACGCCTTGATCTGCATTTCTATGGTCCAGCCATAATTACTATCGCACATGTTCAGTTTCTGCAAGGTCTCCCATCGCAACGTCCGCATGGGGCCAAGATCCTGATAATAAAAACCCCATAAAAATCCGATGAGCGAAGTGGCCAGACGATTACCAAGCCGCTGTTGCAAACTGAGCGCCGTGCGGTTTTTTGGGATACGTTGGGCCAATACCAGATCCAGCCCGTCACGGATAAGAGGGATAAGAAGTTCAGTCAGGGCAGCGTGGTTATCACTGCCGTCTCCATCGGCAAAGGCGAGGATTTCCGGCGGATCAAGCCGTAAGCTATTGATTCCGGAAAGGCAGGCCTGACCGTATCCCAGCCGGTTTTCCCGTACGACGTGAACGCCTATGGCGCGGGCGATATCTCCCGTGCCATCGGTTGAGCCGTTGTCAACAACAATAACTTGATCCACCTCTTCGGGAATGTTGCCTAACACCTGCCGGATGGATTCGGCTTCATTGTGTGCGGGGATGATCAGGGCGATGCGGTGATGCTTGACCATGTTAACGCTTTGGCTGAAACGTGATGGCAAACGTCCAGGTTTCGCCCTTTGCAGTGGTTTCTCCCCATAGAGCCGGGGTGAAGCCCAACTCTAAACCCAGTGTTCTTGTCAATTGGTAGCCGATGGTCAGATCCAGTTTGGCCAGATCATATTCCAGCGTGCTGGAAGGATTGCCGAAGGCATCCATGTCTGCATCTCCGTTACCGATCCCGATGATGGCGTCCAATTTGGCCCGGGCGTAGAAATTTTTACCCAGATCAGAGCCTACTTCCACCAGGTAGCGGAATTCGTCACTCGGTTTTTTCGTGCGCCAGCGGTAGCCTGCCTCCAGATTCATGTATCCCGGAATAATTGGCCACAAGGAGCGACCATACAGCAATCGTAATTCATAGTCGTACTGGCCGTTTCCTAATGGCAGCGCATCTTCTTCATCATATAGTTCCGGAATTTTTACCAGGCCATGGATTGAAAAGACGCCGGCGTTGCTGTTGTGCAGGCAATAGCGTGCGGCCAGATCCACATCTCCCATGTCGCTATTATCGTATTTGGAATAATCATCTTTTTGCTGGATGTCTTTATAATATAGTGACGTAAGAATCGTAAGATCATCAGTCACGCCGTATTCGCCATAGTAACTCATGTTGAAATCATGAAATTCACCGTTCCATGCCATACCATGGGTGTCGCCGTTACGGTCGAATTCTTC
>DIKH01000256.1:648-16688 GCA_002424495.1 Desulfobacteraceae bacterium UBA5623 | reverse complement strand
GCGAACAACGTCGTCGTGTTCAGCACTAACATGCATAGTGTCATTAAAAGACCGACAAAAATTCTGGTCTTCATTAGGTCGCTCCCTTTGCTTGATAATATAAGTTAATCAACGGTTGCCGCATCAAAAACTTTTTGTGCAGTATTCGGTGAAAATTCCACAAACTCTTCTACATTCAGATCCGGTCAAACCATCTTGCTGGGGGGAACGGCTCTGTTTTTTTCCTTTCTTTGTAACGCTTATAAAAAAATGGAATCAGCGAAACCAATATGATCAAAAAAACCCCTGCAATAAACTTCAGTGATATTTTTCCATTCAAGACATCCAACAGGGAACTGGAAAATACGATAAATGCAATGCATGCCGGGAGCATGGTGATAAATGTGGTTACGGCATAGTGAATAAACTTAATCTTGGTCAGGCCAAAGGCATAATTTAATAGATTAAAAGGAAATAACGGTACCAGCCTGGTAAAGGCCACAACCTTCCATCCGTGACGTTCAACTCCATTGTCCAGGCGTTGCCATCCAGGACTTCTGAGCTTTGACGCGACCCAGTCTCTGGCAAGGTAGCGCGATACCAGAAATGCGACACAGGCCCCAACGGTTGCGCCTGTGATAGAATATACAACTCCCCAGAAGGCCCCGAACAGGATGCCGCCTGCCAGGGTAATGGGCAGGCCCGGCATAAACAGTGATGGGGCGATAGCGTAGATCAGCATATAGATGAACGGGGCAAGCATGCCGTAGCCTTCAATCATATTCCTGAGGGTATCTTTTTCCAGATATTGAAGTGCGCCGGTCATCCGAAAAGCAATAATGCCAGCAATAATGATCAGGAGTATAAATATTTTTAGGATATTTTTTCCTTTAGCATTATTTTCCTCAACTTGAAAGACCCTCTCCCGCACTACTGATCTTTGCATATTTTTTTTAAAATGACGTTTCAGCCTTAAACGATTGATATAAGTTATCGGCGCTTGTGAGACTTTTATCTTTCCATGGATCGCGGCCTCCGCTTGAAACATCAGATCGAGAATATGCAAAGTGGGCATATGCTTGCCAAGCTGATTTGCACAACCAGCACAGTAAGTAATGACCCGATTGCCGTTTGACTCCTGCTTTCTTGATGTTGCCCACCTTGTTGATAATTCAGGGGACACACAACTGACTGAGCCGCCCTCCCCACAGCAAAGGGTTTTTCCCTTTGAGTGGACCATTTCATTAACATGTATGCCCTGTCTTTCTATCAATTGCCTTATGGCATTGTGAGTGGTTGTCTCAAAACGAAGCGAGCAAGGATCGTGGACGGTCACGGTTTGGTCTATTATTTTAGTTGGAGGCATACCTTTATCGGCCATGTATTCGTAAACGGTCTGGACTTGAAGATCACCCCCATACTTTGTGAACACCTTAAAGCAGTTCGGACAGGCAACAAAGACTGTCGTTACACCATGTTGGAGTAAGAAATTTTTCATTTCTCCGAACATGTCATGAAAATAGGAATCTCTTCCCAGATCGTGGGATGGCTTCGTGCAGCAATCAAGAACAATGCCAAGTGCAGAGATATGTTCTTTTAAATAATAAAATATCTTTAATGTTGTTTTTGGTCGTGTACCGGGAAGGGTGCAACCGGGGAAAAAAACAGCGTTACAATTTTCAGGCAGGCTGTACCACGTATAAAGTTTAGAGGTACCGCGTTTTTCATATCCCAGAATACCTGAGTATTTTTTAGTGATGTCATCTTTTTGTTTTGCAGCATTGCGACGCATTTGAAGAAACATATCTGCCGGATTGATCTCTTTTGGGCAGACCGCAGCGCATAAGCAGCACAAACTGCACTCAAACGGGATGGTTTGACAATTTGCGTCATCTTGGGAGTATGTCTCGGCGATTTCTTTTGGGGTGCCGTAACGCCTTAAGAATTCACATTCTTTTTGGCAGAGTCCGCATTTGATGCAATGATTTATAATGGTTTCCAGCGTATAATCAAGGCTGTCATCCTGCCCTAATCCTGTCCCCATGTCATAAGCTCCTTCAGGTTGGTCATATAATCTATTAAAGCAACAGGCTTTAATAGTTATGGATTTGGGGCTGTATTATCGGACAGTCTCACAGAATCCCGTCACAGGTGGAATGCTGGCGCTACTCTTATGAGAAATTCCTCCCTATGGTCTTGCCAACACTTTTATTGAAGCCTGTAACTTTATGACAGGGCTATGTCAAACTGGAAGTTCCGATAATAAATTGGTTTGGCATCGGAAAATCCGATGGAATCAATGAAACGGCTTCTTCCATTCAACCTTGCATTCGAACTACTCGGGTGTTAAAAGCGTTTTTTATTTAGTTCAGTCTCGATGGACATAGGGATCCCACTGCCATCGTTGAGGTGTCGAGCGAAGCAGTAAAGCAGATTATTGCAAACTGAAATTTTCGATAAAAAATGGATGTCTTATGTGGACAGCCGATACACGACCGGTAGAGGCTACAATTATTAAATGGCGGACATAAATTCCAGCGTCTGACCGTGGCTCCGGCGATTCTTTTAATCCTTTTTAAGATAGTTCGCCTTGATCCAATTCCAGTTCAGAAGCAGATGCAGGATAACGAAGACCATGAGTATCCCCGCGCTTGTGCCATGGATGGTTTCAAACATCTCACGGGGAAGGATTCCATGCAAAAGACCTGTAACTACCTGAAAAACGAGCGCTACGGCCAAAAGCGGGTTCACAATCTTTAAAATGATATTGGTTTTCATGGCTTGCCCTTTCTATTTAATGGTGTATTAAAACTTCCACTATTGCCCGGCCTTCGCGCCTGATTCATATTTCCTTAACCCTTGCGCGCAGCCAGTCATACCATTCCGCAAGGCCCTCACCTGTCTTGCAGGACACCTCAAATCTCAAGGCGAACAGACTTGAGTATCCTACCGTCATATCCTCTCATCTCCGCCCTGACAATATTAATGATGTTTTGTGCGATTGACAACTCATGCATGATTGTACCCAGCGCCGTCAGCAGATTCTGGGAAGCTGTTCTCCTGCCAGCATATCAACAATCCTTGTCCCTCCAATCCGGGTCTGCATAACAACCCTGGCCTGATCGTCAGCTACTACATCTCCGATTACGCATGCGTCATGCCCGCACTGGTATCTTTTCATGACAGAAAGAACTTCATCCGCATGTTCAGGCCTGACAAAGGCCAGGAATTTCCCTTCATTTGCAATATACATGGGATCGAGGCCCAAAAGCTCACATACCGCTGCAACTTCATCTCTGACCGGAATCTTGTCTTCATATAATTTTATTGCGACACCGGATTTTTGTGCTATCTCGTTCAATGCAGTTCCGACACCGCCCCTGGTCGGATCACGAAGTACGTGGATATCAGGGGTTACTGAAATCATACCTTTAACTATCATGTTAAGCGGAGCAGTATCACTTGTGATTTCAGATTCAAATTCCATGCCCTTTCTCTGAATAAGGATTGTCACCCCATGATCAGCGATGGTCCCGCTGACAATAATTTTATCTCCTTGTTGCGCCCTGTTGCTCGATATGACCACATTTTCCGGTATGAGCCCGATTCCGGATGTGTTGATAAAAATCTTGTCCGCCATACCAGAGGGAACGACCTTCGTATCTCCGGTCACAATTTTCACTCCGGCATTTTCTGCTGCTGCGCTCATGCTGGCTATAATTTTCTCAAGGTCATCAAGGGAAAAGCCCTCTTCAATAATAAGACCGGCGCTCAGATACAAGGGAGTGGCCCCGCACATGGCAAGGTCGTTGACTGTCCCGTTGACTGACAGCGACCCAATATCGCCGCCAGGGAAAAAAATGGGGTCAACCACATAGGAGTCGGTTGAAAATGCAAGGCGCATCCCATCGAAATCAAGCCTTGCGCCGTCATGAAACTCTGAGAGGGCGGCGTTGTTAAACGCAGGAAGCATAAGCCCTGTAATCAGCTCATGGGACAACCTGCCGCCGCTGCCGTGATCAAGCAGGATCTGTTTGGGCTTCATCTCAACTCCTTATCGGCAAAGAAGAATCTAAAATCTACAGTATTTGTAATAGGCGGCACATGACCCCTCGCTCGACACCATGCACGGGCCCACAGGCTCAGCCGGTGTACAGACCTTTTTATATAAGGGACAGTCTGGCGGCGTCTTTACCCCTGTCAGTATATCGCCGCATATACAGCCTTTCGGAGCTTCCGAGTCAGGGACGCTGATTTCAAATACCTCTTGGGCATCAAACTGGGAGAACTCTTTTCTTATCTTAAGGCCGCTTGAAGGGACCACTCCTATACCACGCCAGCAGGTATCAACCGTCTCAAAGACCTCATTGATCACCGCCCGGGCTTTTTGGTTTCCTTTGGATGTCACCGCCCTTGCATATGCATTTTCAAGGCGCGTTGCGCCAGAGCCTGTCTGGTCAGCCAGCATGTATATTGCTTGCAATATGTCGGCAGGTTCAAATCCTGCTATAACGCATGGCATATGGAATTTTTCGACAAAAGGCAGGTAGGCTTCTGAGCCGATAATCACGGAAACATGGCCAGGAAGAATAAAACCGTCTACCCTGACATCATTCATTTGCATCAGGCCTGCGAGCATTGGTGGAACCAGTTTGTGGGCGGAAAAGACATGAAAATTGGATATTTTTTTCTCCTTTGCCATACCAATTGAAGCGGCGATCGTGGGAGCAGTGGTTTCAAAACCAACACCAAGGAACACCACGTTTCTGTCAGGGTTTTGATTTGCAATATTCAATGCATCCAGCGAAGAATAAACCACCCGTATATCTTTGCCTTTTGCCTTCTCCCTTTGAAGCGAGGACTGTGTCCCAGGCACCCTCATCAGATCTCCAAAGGTTGTGATTATTACGTTGTCAATCATGGAAAGGGCTATGAAGGCGTCTATTTCATTTTGCGGGGTCACGCACACCGGGCAACCCGGGCCTGAGACAAGGGTGATTGTTTCCGGCAGGACAGACCTGATGCCGTTTCTGAAAACAGACATGGTATGTGTGCCGCATAACTCCATCAGGCGGACCGGTTTATGGTTTGCCCTAAAGATACCTTCAACCAGTCCCTTTGAGATCTCCGGGGCTCTGTATTCCTGCAGGTGTCTGATTGACATTTAGCGATCCTTGTCTTGCATTTGAGCAGCTATAACCGCCTGTCCGAGGCTAATGCCCCCGTCATTGGTTGGTACGAGTCTGTTGGTAAAGACCTGAAAGTCTTTTTTCCCGAGTTCACTGATGAGTCCCCTTAGGATAATCGCATTTTGAAATACGCCACCGCTCATAGCCACTCGATTTAGCCCTGTCTCTGACCTAATATCTTCGCAGAGCCCTGTAAAAAGCCTTATCAGGGTATTGTGGAACTTTCCGCTTATCCGGGATGGATCAACGCCCCTGATCACATCCTGGACCACGCCCGAGATGATGGGTTCAAGTAAGACATTATGTGCCCTGCCCTGAGACCATTTGTAATCATATGACCCTTTTGTTTCTTCAGATATCATCTCAAGCTCCATGGCGGCCTGACCTTCAAAACTGACATTGTTTCTTATCCCGATAATGGCTGCAATGCCGTCAAATAGGCGGCCAAGGCTGGATGTGTCAGGCGAATTCACCTTTTTGGTGATCATTTGAACAATAATATTGAGCTTTTTCCAGTCCATTCCTTTGAATATAGGAAGGTCAAGTTCCTGAAAGGCCTTGCCAAAGCTGTGGTAAAGATAGCTGACCCCCATGCGCCAGGGCTCCTTAATGGCTGCGCCGGCTCCTGGCATTGGCACATAGGAAAGATGCGCCTTTCTGAAATACTCTCTTTCATCCGCTATCAACACCTCACCTCCCCATACGGCACTGTCGCTTCCATAACCCAGGCCGTCAAAGGCCAGGCCTATTACCTGCCCTTCCAGCATGTTTTCGGCCATGCAGCTTACAATATGTGCATGATGGTGCTGAACAGCGACCTTATTTATCCCCTGTTGTCTTAGGGCATAAGTGGTGCTCAGATAGTCTGGGTGCAGGTCACAGACAATGATTTCGGGCCTGATATCGAGGATTTTTTTCATATGCTCAATTGTAGAGGTGAAGAAATCATATGCAGGGGCGTTTTCAAGGTCTCCTATATGCTGACTCAAAAAAGCCCTGTTGCCTTTTGTGAGACAAACAGTGTTCTTGAGCCCGGCCCCGCATGCAAGTATCTGGGGGACCTCTTGTCTTAAAAAAACAGGTGTGGGGACATAGCCCCTTGAACGTCTTAAAAATCTTGTTGCGCCGGCAATTGGTCTTACAACAGAATCGTCACTTCTGTTATAGATGTCCCTGTTGTGCATCAGGAAATAATCGGCAATATCCGATAGGCGATTAGACGCCTCTTCATTGTCAATGGCAATGGGCTCATCGCTTAAGTTTGCACTTGTCATCACAAGGGCTGTAACACCATGGCCTGATAAGAGATAGTGCAGGGGTGTGTAAGGGAGCATGACGCCGAAGGTTCGGTTTCGTGGGGAAACCTCTTCTGCAATCGGGTTTGGGGTCCTTTTATCAAGCACGACAATCGGTCTTTGGACCGAGGCAAGGAGAGCTTCTTCAGCGGGACCGACTACGGCATAGCTTCGGATATCCTCCAGGGAATAAGACATCAGCGCAAAAGGCCTCTCTTCTCTGTGTTTTCTATTTCTAAGCCGCAAAACCGCCTGGCTGTTTTCAGCGTCCGCTGCCAGGTGAAAACCGCCAAGGCCTTTTACAGCAAGGATATATCCCTGTTTTAACAGCCCTGCCGCCCTCTTGATCGGATCCCCCGGTATTTCTATTTTGTTGTCATACAGAGTAATCTTGGGGCCGCATTTAGGGCATGCGTTGGGCTGTGAATGGAACCTTCTGTTTTCTGGGTCATCATATTCTGCCTGACACTCCTTGCACATCGCAAAATGTTTCATGGAGGTATTTGACCGGTCATAGGGCACGTCTGAGATGATGCTGTATCTTGGACCGCAATTTATGCAGTTTATGAACGGATAATTATGACGCCGATCAGCAGGATCTGACAGTTCACAACGGCAATCGTCACATACAGAGACATCAGGAGATATCAGGGTGTATCTCTCAGCATCCTTTCTGCTCTCTGTAATTGTAAAGGACCCATATCCTTTAACAGACTCCGGGTGCATTGACATCTCCGTTACGCGGGAAAGGGGGGGAGTGTTGTTAATGATGTCGTAACAAAAGGATTCAACATCTCTGCGCCCTCCTTCAATAAAGACAGACACACCGGAAGATGTATTGGCGACCTCGCCCTTAATTCCAAATTGAGCCGCCAGGAGGTAAACAAAAGGCCGGAAGCCCACCCCCTGGACAATGCCGCTTATCTCAAGCCTTCTTGCTATGTAGTTTTCTTCCACGGAAGTCAGTGATACTCCTGTCAATTAGACCACAAGTGAGGCAGCCTCACGCAACATCTTCAAGGATTCCATTGCAGATTCTTCATCAATCCTGTGAATTGCAAAGCCTGCATGAACGATAACGTAGTCCCCCACCTTTACATTCTCCAGAAGCCGCACACTGGCGCTTCTCCTGACCCCGTCAACATCAATGGTTGCGACATTACCTTCAACCTGTATGATCTTGGAAGGAATTGCAAGGCACATTGTCAAGCCCTCTTCGTAAGACATGATTTATGAACCCATGAACTATCTGCCGCATCCAAGGGCATAAGCACTAACTTAGATATCTGCGTTTTCAGGACGCACCTTCTTGAATGTTAAGCTAAAAGCCGGACTAAAGCGTCAGAGGTAGTATTTGTAAGAGCATTGGCCTAAGTGTTTCATCAACAGCCCGAAATTGCGGTTGATTTTCTGTGCTACCTTCAGCATATCTACACTTTGATCACCCATTGCTGACTCAAAGTCAACGATGTAGTTGCATAACAGATGGCTAAAAATGTAGCATGAATATGGGGAAGACTTCAAGTGAAACCATTTAACAGTATAAAATCAAAAAGATATGGACTATATGCACACTTTTATTTCTTTTTGCAAGTTAATTACATTGGGTGTAACATTGATAAATGAAGACCGTTTCGCTTGAACCATTGAGAAAGGCCTATTTTTGGACAACCGCCCAAGAACGAGGATGGGATGCGGGAAAGATGAAGAACGCCAAATGAAGATTCTCAACGATATAATATCTTCCATATGTAAAGACAGCAAGGTCTATGAGGTTCTTTGCGGAATACGGTGGACATCTGTGACAAGCAGGCGATGCGGCCTGTCTTCAACCTTTGTGAACTCACCAGTTCATGGACATGTCAGAGATGTCGGGAGGCTTGATCAGAAGTCCGCGCTGGAGTTGGTTGGATATGCGAGGTCCGAGGTTCAGCTTGAGGCATCAATTGGAATGGCCGCCCTGAATTCGCTTATTGATATTGATGAGGACCGTCTTATTGAACTCAATGCATTTGATGTACTGGCCCGAGAGGGAGAGGGCAAAGCCTTGGCCGTTGTCGGGCATTTCCCATTTGTTCCGTATTTGCGAAATATTACGGAAAGGCTTTGGGTAATAGAAAAAGACCCCAGGGAAGGAGACCTGCCTGCAGAAGATGCAAAAAGAATACTTCCACAGGCCGACGTGGTTGCAATTACCGGCACAACGTTCATAAACCATACTGTGGACGAATTACTTGATCTGTGCAGGCAGGACAGCCTTGTAATGATGGTAGGCGCCACCACCCCTCTCAGCCCTGTCCTCTTTGACTACGGAGTGGACATGATCGCCGGTTCAATGGTTGTTGATCCTGAAAAGACAATCAAGTGTATCTGCCAGGGCGCGACCTTCAGACAGATAGAGGGAGTCAAACACCTGATCATGAAAAAATAAGAATGTGCCTTTTTATTCACGCGTGATCCAGTCGATTTGCTCTATAATGGCCACGGCCCTCCCTCGACATGGCGGCTTTTTCATCCCCTGCCCGCCTCACTTCGTTTACAAATTTTTCAACCCTTGTAAAATCCTTCTTAAACCTGACAGGTCTTCCATTTCCATCCAGCATGTTGGTTTTTGTACAGCTATCAGCACCTGCAGCCCCTGTTTCCACCATGGCCTCGTAGACATTGAATGGGGATAGCCCCCCTGCAAGGATTACAGGGATGCGACTGTTACTCACAAGGCTCTTGGCTGTCCGCCAATCAACTGTCTTTCCTGTTATCCCTATGTAGCCTTCAACAGGCTCCACACCCAGCCATGTGTCAGTCAGGAAGATATCGCTTACAGGTTCAAGCTCTTCAGCTATCTCAAGTGTAGGCAAGCTCACAGATGCACCCTTTGGGGGAACAGGGATGGAACGGATGACACCGATTTCCGGAAATCTCTTTTTAACCTCGGACTGGAGTTTGATAAACCAGGCCAGATCAATCCTAGCGCCCTCTTTATCTGTAAGGGAGTCGCAGAAATGGACAAAGTGTGGGCGATAAAAATCAAGCGCCCTGTATATGACATCAGGGGTCTTGAAAAGTGGAATCAGGCTGTTTTTTACACCGGTGCCGTTGGTTAGTTCGGAAACATCCTTTATTGATGGAACCCGCCAGCCGTCTTCAGATAAGAGCACGCTTCCCATGTGGTCTACGCCCAGTTCAATGCATTTTTGAGCCTCTGAGGGCTCTTGTATTTCATAGATTTGAACAATCATGATTATGAGCTTTAACTGAACGGAAACAGCTACATGTTACTTTCTTTCTTAAATTCAAAATTCACGATCAAAAATTCAAAACTATGTCTGAACGGCCTTTCCGTTCAGACACTATTTACCCAATCGTATCAGATTTTCCCTTGCAAAATCTATTGTCGGGTCAAGTTCAATAGCCAATTGATAATAACTGACCGCTTTTTCAATATCGCCCATGTCTCTGTAGTTTGAGGCGATATTTGCATAGTCTATGGCAGAGGCGGGGTTCAACCTTAAGACCTGCCTGAAACAATCAATCGCCTTTTGGTGTTCCTTGAGTTTGAAATAACAAAAACCCATCAGGTTGTGGATATCTGTCCTTTCATTGTCATGATATCTTCCCTTTTCAAGGACCTCAAGGGCCTCGTTATAACGTTCCAGGTCTTTAAGACAGACCCCCATATAGGAATAGATGCTTGGGATATCCTCCTCCGTAGGCCCCAGTTTCAATGCCTCCTCAAAATAAGTCAGCGCACCAAGGGGGTTATTCATGGAGATGCTGGTCAACCCCAGAAAGAACTTGATGAAATATTGGTCGGATAGAAGCCTGTCCATCCTCATCAATTCATTAAAGGCCCAGCCAGGATCTGAGCTTTCCGCCACCATTTTAGCGGAAAACATCGCCACACTGGTATGGGCTGCCCTTTCCCGGAAATGGGCGCCAGGGACAATGGTATAAAAGGCAGGGATCTGAAGCCTTGTGTTCATTACATTAACCAAAATCACTTCCATGCCTATTTTGGCAAGAGACTCAATACAATTTTCCACCTCAATCCTGATGTTATCATTTGAAAGATTCGGCAGGCTTGCAATTCTGACTACGGAATCAGGCCTGGTAACAAAATCGGCCTCGGCAAGGTTTGAAAATTTTGGAAGACCGCTTGCCACGTAATTGGAACCGGAATTAAAATCACCTGCCAGCTGCGCCACCTCTGTAAGCGCGCGGGAAAGGGCCTTTTGGGGATCGGGTGTTGTGCCTGCGGTCCACACGATCTCGCTTTTTTCGGGAAATGTGGACGGATCAAATACGAGCGCCCCGATGGAAGGGATACCTGTGTCAAGAGAAAAATCAGATATAAACAGATTGGCCCCGATTGCACGGTATTTCCTTATCATCTCCACCACCAGGGGATCGGTAGCAGAATCAAGATCAATAGAAGGCGTCTTCAACCTGTTTCTGCTTATAATGGATGAGACATGTCTTTCCACTACCTCGCAGATCCCCTGAAGGACGGCCTCTTCCACGCAGTTGCCCGCTGAAGGACCATTGAATTCATTGATGGTAAAAAACCAGTTAAAAGGAATGAGAACCTCTTTGTCCCTGGTTATATTATAGCCCCAAGTCCACTTGAGAGGCAGGCTTGAAAATATCTCAGCCGCCCTGTCAAGGTTTTCAGAGTCGTCATGCACGGACCTGGCAATGGCGTCAAAGGAAAGAGCACGATCTTTTATGTTCCTGTATTGCTCCACAAAAAAGTTTTTATCGTCCTTGACAAAGCTAAAGAAGCTGAACCTCTCAGCCAGTTCCATAACAGCGCTGGCCTCTGACTGATGAGGGGTTCCCCCTTTTCCCATCTGCTTTTTTGTTCCGATTATCTCATAGGCATCTCCGCCGCACACGCTGAAATAGATAGGGATGTCCAGCCGTCTGTTATCAATCCTGACGGTCCCTTCCAGTATATCAAGATCAACCGTCTTGAGCCGTTCTTTAAACCTCCTGACAGTCTCCTCCGGTGTATAAATTTTGTCCTGATCCACGGTGTAGCCCTTGTATGCATCTCGCAGGACAACTCTATGATCCATTTGTTACTCCTTCTTAAAATTCATAACTCACAACACGCAATCGGTCATTTAAATTTCCACCTTTTTTCCTAGGTCCCGATTCAACTTCCCAGGCACATAACCCTCCAGATCCATTGCGACATGCAGGAAACCAATCTTTCGAAACCTTTCCACAATCGCACGTCTGAGATGAGCTTCCATCAAAGTTTCAAATTCCTTGATTCCAGTCTCGATCCTGGCAACCGAACCGTGGTGCCTGACTCTGACATCCTTAAACCCATGCTCCAATAAAAAAAGCTCCGCCTCCTCGGCCATCCTCAATTTTTCTTCCGTAATTGCGCTTCCATATGGAATCCTGCTTGCAAGGCAGGCCATCACAGGTCTGTCCCAGGTTGCCAGGCCGGAGTCCATGGAAAGGTAACGAATCTCTTCCTTAGTCAGATGCGCAGCTATCAAGGGAGAAATCACGCCTGCCTCTTGAGCGGCTCTGAATCCGGGACGATAATCGGAAAGGTCATCCAGATTGGCCCCATGGGCCACATGGGTCATACCCTCCCGCCGGGCTATATCAAACAGCGTCTCAACCAGTTGTCGTTTACAGTGATAGCAACGGTCGGGGCCATTACGGACAAAGTCCGGAATCTCCATCTCTTTTGATTTAAAAACAACATGGCGGATTCCCCTTTCCCGTGCAAATTCCAAGGCGCCTTCTGTCTCTCTATAGGGGTGAATGGCAGAACTGGCAGTTGAAGCCATGACTTTTCCTTTCAGGACATCGTACGCGACGGCCAAAAGAAACGAGCTGTCCACGCCACCGGAAAAGGCCACCACCAACGAGCGTAGATCCTTGAGATTTGAAATCAAAACTTCTTTTTTTTGCCTGGCAGTGTCTTTATCCATGTTTATCAAAACAGCTCAAACTTTAGCTCCAAGATATGCAACCCCATTCAGGGGCACGGTAAAAAATTCTTAACCTTCAAAGCCAGAACGTCTATCAAATTTTTGATGGTTAATCAGACGTGACGGAGAAGATTTATTTGCACGAGAGCCGGTCAGCAAGAAATAAAGGCAGACACTCTCGATTACCGGACAGCACACGGCAGCCCCCTCCTATTTTGCTCAGGAAAACCCGCCGGAGGAACCGCATGACGAGGAAGATGTTATGTTACCAACACCATGGTTCTGCGAGGAGAAAAAAGACGAGAATGTAGACAATAACTTTTCAGCCTTATCTTCTCCGCAAACCGGACATGGGGCGTAGGCATCATCACGTCTAAGATGCAGGTATTCAAAGACATGGCCACATTTACTGCATTTGAATTCATATATAGGCATATTTTATTTCCTTTGACGTCTTAAAACGGAATATCAGCGGGATTTTACCACCAAAACCGCCCCGGCTTCAAGCGCCCGGACCAGTCTGATGCTTATGTCGCCCATCACAAACTCCTCGGCCTTGGACATCCTTTTCCGGCCGATCAGCACCATGTCGTATTTACCCTTTTTATAATGATCAATGATCCCGTCTGCAATGGTCGGATAAGGTTCCAGCGACATCTCTACATGGATATTGTCAGGCGGAAATCCCTTTTCGACCAGAAAGTCCTTTGTCTTATTAAGAAGGTCCAACAGCCTTTTTTCCTCTTCTTTAGTAAACATCTTGCCCATGAGTTCCTCACTGGCGGAAGCCTTCCTAAATACATGAAGCAAGGTAATCTGTACATTTTCAGTGCACACTGCAAAAGAAACAAGATAATCAAGTGCGGCGCGTGAACTCATGGACTCGTTCCAGGCTACAAGGATGGAATTATTCAATGTCTCCCCCTATTATTAAAAAACGGCGTATATACAGCGGTTTAGATCCTCTAACATTTCTTCGACATACTCATAATACACGTTTGCGCCTCTGGAAAAATGCAATAGTATGTCATTGAGTGTGCTGGGGATACACGGATACAATTTTCTAAGGTTCAGGAACCTCCCCTTGGTGAGAATAGAGAAGTCATCTGCCTCCACGCGGTCAATCATATCCCCATAAACGGACTTATCCTGTATCGCATAATAGGTGTGAAATCCTTTTCCTATTGCATATGTCAAGAGATTGCCCAGCCCAAATATCTCGAGGCCGTAAGGATTTTCAGTGGTCTCAAAGTCATAGTCGAAGTCTATCCATACATAGTTTCCGGTCTTTTCCTCGACTATGGCATGATCATTCCTTATATCACCATGGGTCAGCCCATTTATGTGAAGAAAACGGATTGCCTCAAACGCCTTTACAAGGTTCCTCAGTATACCCGGCAGGACAGATTGAAAATAGGTTTCGTAGTCCATTTCCAGAGAGCTGATATAGACATAGAAATTAGGTCCATTGACGATATCCAATACCCTTATATTGTTGCCTTTTTCGTCTATATGCACTGTCCCCTGCATAAAATATGGGTGATTTTTTACCAGATTAAGGACCGTTCCTTCCTTATCCGGGTTTCTGAAGCGCCTTATCTTGATTCCACCGAGGACGGTCTCGAATGTCTCAAAATACGTCAGCTTTATGATCTTTTTCTCCCCTGTGTCCAGATCCACTGCCTTTTTCACCCAGAGCTTGGGGTCATCCATGCCGAAACGTCGCTCCCGCTCGTGGCCCGTGACCTTATAGCGCTTATCACCAATCAGGATAATATCCCCATAATCAATGGAAAGAAAATTTGAGGTGTCTGTAAATACCCGTTCTTTCATAGGTCAAGGCCGTTTAAGCATTCGACCTGGGAGGCTATCAACTGCGGCCTTTATGGTTTCTAAAAAATTTTTTAATCCATTGTTTTCAAGGACCAGCCCAAGGTGCTCGGCAAGGACACAGAATGAGTCAATATCTTCTTCATGGAGCGCCCAGGATTTGGTATGATATATTCTGATCATCCCGACTATTGCGTTCCTGCACTTGATAGGAAATGTGAGCATGGAGACAAAACCCTCTTTTGCAGCGGCCTCAGGATATTGAATACGGGGGTCATTCTGCAGGTCTTCAACAAAGACCGGTTCACCTGTGACAAAAGAAGAATACTTTTCATCTACAAATATAGCGCCCTTTTTGAGATAGTCTTCACTGACGCCCTGACTCCTCACATGAAACAACTGGTTTTCCGCCTCATCCAGAAGCAACAGACTGCATCCTTTTACATTGAATGCACGGATAATTGCCTCAATAAAATGATTGATCATCAAAGAAAATTCATCGTAGGTAGAAAGGGCATGACTAATTGTCTTGAAGTCTTTGAGGCGAATCATTCTAACCGGCTTTTCCTTCATTGTTTATCTCCTGATTGATAGAGGTTGATCCCTGAACTGCGCCTGACGAAAAGCAGCCTGAGCCGGGGGGTTGAACATGATATTGAGACATTACATCTAATTTCGATTCCAGTATAGGTAAGACCTATATCTGTGTCAATAATGAATCATTCTGGCGATCTTTAAGGAATAATTAATGATATATTTCTATTGACCCCCAATTCGGTTTGCCTTATAGTACCTCGACAAGAGGGGGTAAGGTAGCTTATATCCACATTAATAAATCGGGCGACATTTTATGATCTCAAGCAACAGACTCCTTGAAAGGCGGCATATCGAGATCCATGAGTGAGATGCAATATTGTCTGATATTTGAAGAGCTGGATAAAGTCGTAATGCCTCAAAAGCCGGCGGCTTTCCTTGCGGAAAAAACCGCAATTTCAAAAGAGGCAATCCAGGACATGCTGAACAATCCCCCCCGTGTGCTCCATATTTTTACCAGTCGTGATGAGGCAATAAAGATCCAAACAGGGCTCACGGAACTGGGATGCCACACCAGGATTGAACCGGTCGTTACCGGTTCGGCATATCCGTTCCCTATTCCTGATCAACACCACAGGACAATAAAGGGGGAACTGGGCAAGGCCATGAGGGCCAAAGTGAGCATGATCCTGTTTTTAGTTCAGGTAGAGCCCGGCGGGAAAGGAGTGGTCATTCCGTCCATGCTTGGGCCTTTTTCTGATAGGCTGTCTGAATATTTCAGGGGGAGCGATACAGTCATTGGCATTGATGATGGCCGCTTTATTGTGATCGGGCTTTCTACCGCCAGGGAGGGTGCGGACTATTTAAGGGAAAAAATTCTGGCTGTCTTAAATGAGCTCCTGACAGGGGTCAGGGTGAGTGTTGGATATTCATTGTATCCTGAAGATGGCCGAAGCCTACCTCAGTTACTGCAGATTGCGGAGATAAACAGGAAAAAAGACATTGGCGCTGAAGAGCCTGACTTTTCTGGCAACATACCATATGTTTTTTCAAGGGCCGGCGGCACGCTTACGCCAATTCAGGTCTGTTTTACTGAGGCACGGGGAAAGATCTTTAAAAGGATCTTGAACATGGATCCTCAAAGTCTATTGCTGGGACTGAGCCAACTTTCCAAGGATAAACAAAGAGAGTTTCTAGCAAGACTTCCCTTTGATTCTCCGCTTGTGCCGATATTGCAAGAGGCCATAGATTCCCAG
>DIKH01000256.1:0-634 GCA_002424495.1 Desulfobacteraceae bacterium UBA5623 | reverse complement strand
TATTATATGGAGCTCGAAGAGGGGCTTGGTGAGCGCAAAAACAATCAGGATAAAATACTCTCAATTCTCAATCGACTGGAGTCCCTGCCGACACTTCCCTCTATAGCCAGTCGTGTATTGGCGATTGCTTCCGACCCCAATTCATCCGCCTCTGATCTTACAGATGTGATCATCAATGATCCTTCTCTGACATCCAGCCTTCTCAAGGTTGTCAATTCAGCCTTTTATGGACTTGCGCAGAAGGTTGGAACAGTAAAACAGTCGGTTATGCTGCTGGGAACCAGAGAAGTTATTACCCTTGCCTTTGGAATTTCGACCGCAAAACTTTTTGAGCCTGCACATCTTAAAGGCGTATACTCCCCAAAGGCCCTGTGGCGTCATTCCATGAGTACAGGGCTTATTGCCGAAAACATATGCAAGAGCTTCCCTGAATACAGAAAGCTTGGGGTGTTTACAGCGGGACTGCTTCATGATTTCGGAAAAATCCTTCTTGTAGAGAAATTCCCTGAGCTATATGGTCAGGTTCATATTGAAGCCAGAAAATATGATCTTCCACTGTATGATATCGAGGAGGAAAAGTTCGGCATAAACCATGCGATAATCGGCGAAGTCTTGTCTTCAAACTGGAAGCTGC
>DIKH01000416.1 GCA_002424495.1 Desulfobacteraceae bacterium UBA5623 | reverse complement strand
TTGGGCAACTGTAGAAGATCAGTTTAGGGAATGTTGCCTGATAATAACCCGAGTATTCGCCGAAAGGACCTTCATCGCGCAATGCAACAGGATCGACCTCTCCTTCCAGAACAACCTCGGCGGTAGCGGGAATGGGCAGGTCAACCGTTTCCCCTTTCACTGTTTCAACGGGCAACCCCCTTAAGGTGCCGATATAATCGTATTCACTTTCGCCCGGCGGGAATGGCGCGCTGGCGCAGAGAAAGACAGTAGGATCATATCCGATAGCAACCGCAATGGGCATGGGTTTCCCGAGCTTTTCATATTCTTTCAGATGGAGTTGCACATGTTTACCGGGAATCATCCAGATACCCGCATGCTTCTCATCAAGGACCTGCATCCTGTGCGTTCCGAGATTAACCCAGCCGGTCTCCGGGCTTTTTGAGATTATGCAGTGTGTTGTGCCGATATAGCGCCCACCATCCTTTTTGTAATATTTTGGAACGGGAAATTTGAGAAGATTCACTTTATCTCCCATGTCGATATTTTCCTTGCAAGGACCTGTTGCAACTTCTACCGGCGGGATCCTTGCCTTAACTGTCCTATGCATCCATTCTCTGGCCAATCCCATAACACTTAGATCCCGCGGGAGATCAAGGGCAATGGCCAATCGTTTTGGTGAGGCCAGGGCGCTGACAAAGACAGGGGTCGAATAGCCCTTCACATTCTCGAAGAGCAGCGCCGGTCCACCCTTCTCATCATTTAGCTTAGATATGTGAGAAAGCTCTAAATCCCAATCTACCTCAGCCTTAATGCGCTGAAGCTCCCCTTCTTTTTCCAACTGATTGATAAATTCTCTCAGATCTCGATAAGCCATAGTGCCTTCCTCCTTATTTTTTTGTATCCGTGATACCTTTCACTTGTAAATACTTCTTTGTCAAACGATCGTTTAAATCCTGAATATGAACCTTGTTAATTTCTTTAGCCTTTTCCAAATTACCGGACTTAAGGAGATCTACAATTTGTTTGTGGGCCCTTAATGCATTTTCAGTAATCTCCCTGTTCGTTCTATCCATCCGTTTGCCTCTTTTCTGGAAAACCTTTTAGAAGATCGAGTAACATTCTGTTTTGTTTCCTTAGTCTCCGCTTAGTACTTGCCGTCCTCCCTACCTACTTTAGGATAACCAGTGCATCCGCCGCCATAACCCCCTCACCCTTCACCATGAGCGGGTTTATATCAATTTCGGCTATGACATTTCCGAGATCTGTGGCCATAGCCGAAAGCTTCAACAGAACATCAGCGATACCTTCGGTATCTGCTGCGGGTTTGCCTCTGAAAGGTTCAAGCAATTTATGACCTTTAATCTCCTTTATCATTTCTTCGGCATCGGCCCGACTTAACGGGGCTACCCGAAGAGAAACATCTTTCAGGACTTCCACGAATACCCCTCCAAGACCAAACATAACAACAGAACCGAATTGAGGGTCATAGGACAACCCGACAATAACCTCCCTCGCATCCTTGATCATTTTCTGGATCGATACACCTTTTATCGATGCATGTGGAGCGTATTTTCTTGCATTATTCTCTACTTCATGAAATGCATGTACCAGTTTATCCCTGTTTGTAATGCCAAGACGAACTGCATCTGCTTCGGTTTTATGTGCAATATCCGGGGAATCTATCTTCAAAACAACCGGGTATCCTATTTTTTCCGCTATTTTAATGGCTTCATCAGGAGAAACTGCCATTGCTTCTTCGACGACGGGTATACCGTAGTACGACAGCAGCTGTTTACTCTCATGTTCGGAGAGGGTTTTGTTCTTTTTGTCGAAAAGTTCCTTTTTTATCTTTTCTTTGTCAACATGGCTATTAATATCAGGCAATTCTTCAGCGTCTTTTTGTCGTCTAATTGCCTCTGCAAATTCAAGCATAGCATCTAATGCTATCACGCATTCGGCGCTGTCGGTCAACATAGGCACATTGCCTTCATAGAAGATTGTTTCCTCCTCCTCGCGTAAGCCTCCCATAGGGGCGAAAAGGATTACCGGTTTATCACTTGACCGTGAGGCGTCAATTATCGCTTGAATGTAGTTTTGAGTTCCCCGTCTTTCCATTGGCGTTATTATGGCAAGTAATATATCAACATTTTCATCGAACAGAATAAAATCCACTGCTTTTCTGGCAAGCTCTACATCCTGTGTTGCTTTCGATCCTGCCGCTGCAATGTCAAAGGGACTTTTAAACTCTCCATACCACGGTAAAACAGCTAATGCCTGTTGTTTTGTTTTTGCAGATACATCAGTGAAGCTGATCCTTGATCCCATGGCACGATCAGCCACCAGACCAATTGCCCCGCCTGAACTCGATATTATCCCAACCCTATTGCCTTTCGGTAGTTTGCATTTGAGAAAAACCGATGACACTGCAATCAATTCATCAAAATCATCCACTCTGGCAACACCTTTTTGTTTGCAAATTGCGTCAACGATCGGGTCTGAACCTGCCAACGACCCCGTGTGGCTTTTTGCGGCACTCACTGCCAGTTCAGAGCGCCCCACTTTTAACATCACTATTGGTTTTCTCTTCTCTATGGCAAGGCCGGCAACATCAATGAATTTTTGCGGGTTCTTGAAACCTTCAACATAGACAGCGATGACATCCGTATTGGGATCATTGATTAGATATCTTACATAGTCAAAAACCTCCAGGTCTGCCTGGTTTCCTGCCCCAACAAAATAGCTCATGCCAATCCCTCTTCTTGCAAAGCGCGGGACAGTAGCGCTGAGCAAAGCGCCCGACTGCGTGACGTAGCCTAATCTCCCCGGGATAACAACTTCCTGGGCGTAGGAATAACCCAGGGAGATTCCTTCGTGCACATTCAGCAATCCGTTTGTATTGGGTCCACAAATCCTCATCCCGCTGGTCTTTGCTATCTCTACAATTTTATCATGCCGTTTCTTGCCCTCTTTGTCCAGTTCTGCGAATCCTGAAACACCGATTACAGCCACTTTAACACCTTTTTGTGCGCACTGTTCGATCACATCAGGGACTACAGCAGCCGGTACCACTATCATAGCAGCATCGACCTCCTCAGGAATATCGAGGATACTAGAGTAACACTTGAGCCCAAGGACAGATTCACGGTTATTATTTACAGGGAAAAGCTTCCCTTTGTAATTGTGCTCAATGGCAAATTTCAGCGGCAAACCTGCAACTCTACGGGGATCCTCGGTTGCTCCTATCACAGCGATTGATTTTGGCCTGAAAAGCGGTTCCAAATTTGGATATTCAATATGTTTTGCCATGGTCGGCACGCCTCCTCATATTAAATTTGTGAATAAAATGTGTCCATATTTCAAATCAACTTCTCTCAAAAGCATCTCACTAAAAGCGGGAAGCATAATCCATATTCCTTACCCACCAGAATAGAGTTTAACAAATTCTATTTTATCGCCCTCATTAATAACTGTCGATGAGTAGCTATGTGGAAAAACATAATCGCCGTTTCGTATCACGATAAAATAGTTGTCTATTTCATTATGGAGAGATAATAAATCAGAAATAGTGGTTTGATTTGAAACCTGCTGTTTAAATCCATTTAACATAATTTCTTTTCTTTTGTCCATTGTTCCGTCGTATATCCTCCTCTACCTATCAAGATATTGACCAATGACTGAGAAACAGCACAACCGATAGAAAATATGATATTAGCATTAATGCCCAAAATCCCCATTTTTAACTCTTCCTATCCCCCAAATTTTGCAACCAAGTCATCTAATTCTAATTGTTTCAATGTCGACTCAAGAGGATGTCCAGACTCATCCCATCCCATTGCTTCAAAAAAATCTCTCCGTAAAGAATCGAAATTATGGGATACACCGGCCAATGGTCCATCAGTTGGCATCCTCGACATTCTATCAGGCATTTGAAAATTATTCGGTGATATACCATCACGGATGATAAAGGCTTGTTGCAGAGTTTTAATCCTATGACCTATTCTGAGTGCTTCTTCTGCAGTAAAATCCCAACCAGTTACTGCGGAAATAAATTCAATTGCCGGATAAGTAAAAAATGCACTGAAAGTGCACAACCCAGCCGAACTAACCATTGTCTGATATTTGTTAGCTACAGAAGACAGCTTTCCACCCTTAAATTCTTTTTGGGCTGAACGTAATTCAGGATAATTTCCGAGGGGAGCACCTTGCTCAAATACAGTCTGTAATGTACTTGCGGTATGCCTGCCAGGTGCCGGATCAGCAATATATCCTATTCCTCTACCTGCAACAAATCGTGCGTCTCGACACCCAGGTTCTTCACCGGACACATGTATAGCGTATTTTTCGGCTCCTCTCCCGATTCGATTCGCTGCCTTCCGCACACCGTCTGCAAGTATGTTTCCAAATCCTTCTCGCCGGGCCAATTTTAATAACGTCTCAACTATCGCTGCAGCATTGCCCCAAGTCAACTCAATCCCATCTGTTTCTTTTTTATTAATTATATTGTTTTCATAACATTCGATAGCAAAGGCAATTGTGGTACCCGCCGAAAGGGTGTCAAACCCAAACCTATTACAGATATCAGTAGCTTTGATTATTGACTCTATATCGTCGTTCATACATAAACTACCAAAACTCGCCAAGCTTTCATATTCCGGCTTATGCCCCTCGGTTACGCTATAACTCCCACCATTTACTTCGACAATACCTCCACAACCAACAGGACAGCCATGACAAGCAAATTTTTTAATTTGATATTTGATAACGTTATCTTTATGTATTTTGGCAGCATTTGGGAAATTTTCGATGCCTTGTAAACTCCAGTTTTTAATCGGTGCATCACCCCCTGCGATGAACTCAAAGAATGTGCCACAGGTGCCATAATTTTTTAGCACATTAGCAAGGAAATCCTGTGAATCATTAATGCTTTTTAGAAAATTTGTTCGCAAAATATTTAACCGTTTAGGTTCAGCAATTGTCATCTTTTTATTACCTCTAACCGCAATTGCCTTCAGGAGTTTTGCACCCATTATGGCGCCTGTCCCAGATCTGGCTGCCGCACGCCCGCCTTCATTAATTACGCATGATATTAATGAAAGCGATTCACCTGCGGGTCCTATACAGGCCACTCTCAACGATTTATCCCTTAATTCATCTTGTAAAATATTTTGTGTTTCGACTGTATCCTTACCCCAAATATGAGCGGCATCCCTTAGCTCTGCTTTGTCCTCTTGTATTAGCAGGTATACCGGTTTGTGAGAAGTGCCATTAAAAAAAACTGCATCGTAACCGGTTTTTTTTAACTCATTAGCAAAATAACCACCTGAATTACCCTGAGCCCAAGCATTGGTAAGTGGTGATTTAGCAAACACTTCATATCTCGAACTCATAGGTGCGCCTGTTGCTGTTAATATCCCAGGAGCAAAACCGATAATGTTGTCTGGTCCTAATGGGTCAGTATTAGCTTTCATTCTTTCATATAAGATTCTAACTCCAAGTCCGTACCCACCGAGAAAACTTCTATAAAATTCTTCAGAGAGTAAGTTTTCTTCAATTTTGCCTGTTGTTAAATCGACAAACAGTATCTTCCCTATATAGCCTTTGTTCATTATGCTTCCCTCCTTACTCTATTCTTCGTTTATTCAGCTACTTTATATTCATCAATACCGAAGGGAGAAAGGTAACGAGCCTCGGGAACAAACCAAACAGAACAGCACACAATATAATGCTAATCAAGAAGGGATAGCATCCCTTATAAATTACGCCCATTGGTACTTTGGTGATATTTTTTACCACAAAGACATTCATCGCTACGGGAGGAATTATGACCCCTACCATAACAGTGATACAGATCATTATGCCGAACCATAATGGATCAAAGCCAAGTTTTATCGCAACTGGATAAAAAATAGGAGTAGCAAGTATCATGAAAGCAAGGTCATCAATAAATGAACCACCTATAAGATACACAAAACAAATAAGTGTCAAAATGACATAACGATTGAGCGGAAGTGATGTTACCCAATCCGCAGCAATCGAAGGCAATCTGGCAACAGCAAGGAAATGACCGAGAATGGTAGACCCAGCAAGAAGCATTAATATCATACAACCTATACAAATTGATTCCCTTGCAGACTGTATAAATCCAGCGAAATTCAAATCTTTTCTTATAAAAGAATAAAGAATCACGCCAAAAGTGCCAATACTTCCACCTTCTGTGGGGGTAAAGAAACCTGACATCATTCCTCCGATTACCAAAAGAAAAATTATGGTAACGGCTGCAAACTCTGGACAAGAACTTATCCTTTCTTTCCATGTTGATTTTTTGCCTCTAGGCCCAAGTGAAGGAGAAATCTTGCACCACCCGTAAATAATAACCATAAAAGAAAAGGCAATTATTATCCCAGGGATTATCCCAGCCAAAAACATGCTTGCTATCGATTGCTCCGTTATATATCCGTAAATAATTAAGGTCACACTTGGTGGTAAAATAACACCTAGAGTCCCTACTGTGGCTGTTACTCCAGTAGACAGCTTTTGACCATAATTGTATCGATCCATCTCGGGAACAGCTACACTTGCAAATGTTGCTGCCGTGGCTGGTGACGATCCACAAATTGCTTTAAAAGCTGTGGCTGCAACAACAGTGGCCATGGCGAGTCCTCCTGGAATATGACCGATAAATTTATATGCAGAATCATATAACCTCCTTGCTATTCCTGCATTAAACGCAACCTGACCCATGAGGACAAATAACGGAATTACCGTAAAACCGTATCCAGAAAAGACACTGTAGACATCCTTTGCTAAAATGCTGCAAGCAGCCTTAAAGGAAACAATGTAGGTAAAACCAAGGAAACCAACCAATGCCATGGCAAAACCCATCTCGATTCCGGTGATGAACAAAATTAATAATATCAGTATTCCTAAAACTCCAATTATTGGTTCACTCATGTCCGCCCCCTAAAGTCCTCGCTATATCACAAAACAGCACAACACATTGAATAAAACAGCAGATTCCCAATCCATAAGCAACGGGGTAAAAGGGTATCCTTAGGGTTTGAGAAACTTCATTTGTTTTATGTAAATCGATCCCATATAGCACTAAATTCAATCCGATAAAAATAAATAAAAATATACCGAGACATCTTGTAATAATGTTAACTGTGCTCCTTGCTCTTCTCGGGAGTATTAAGATAAAACTATCCACAAAAACATGCCCTTTTATCCAAGAGGTAAGAGGGACAGAAAAACCAATAACCATTGCTCCCAAAAAACTCACCAATTCATAAGATCCTTCAACGGGGCTTCCAAAACACCTTGATATAACATCTGTAACTGTCAGTAATAAAAGAGATGTAATGCAAATTATTCCCAGTACATTGAGATAACGACATAATTTTTCTACGATGCCGAGGAACTTTTCCATCGTTTACGCCTCCCTTGCTATTGACTCATTTTCTAATTCCTATTTTACACAAGTACACATGTATTGCGGCTGAACGCGTGATCTCGCATAGCAAAAATTATAATATTTTATTCGCCTGAAGGCGAAGGGTTCCAACTATCACCTGGAGAAACGATAACTCACCTTCCAACGTATTTTTTTACTTTCATAATAGCAACTTACAAAACCATTTAAGATATGTTATTCAAGTTTTACCTCGCCGAACTACCACCATCTACAGGGAGAAATATTCCAGAGATATAAGAATTTTCAGGAGATACTAAGAATAAAGCTGCCTGTGCCATTTCTTCAGGTGTGCCCGGGCGCTTTAAGGGTACAGTCTGTTCCACAATGGTTTTCGTAAGGTCATCAGGGTTTACTCCTGGATTACGTGAAACAAAATCTGGCCATAAAGGAGTTGTCACGATCGGACCCGGGCATATACAATTAACTCGAATATTATCTTTGGCAAGAGATAAGGCTAATGCTCTTGTTAGCATTATTAAGCCCGCTTTAGCCACAGAATAGCTTGGCGATCCAGCAGGCGAGGGGTGTATTCCTGATGATGAGCTGGTAAAAAGTATGGATCCGCCGCCAGATTTTTTTATTAAAGGAGCAGCATATTTAGCACCGAAAAATCCCGCTTTTAAATTTATAGCCATGGATATGTCATAGTCCTTCTCGGCGGTGTTCTCAAGGTTTCCTGGTCCCGCAATACCTGCATTATGGTAAAAAATATCAAGCCCACCATAAGCATCTTGTACGATCTTTATCATATTCTCAAGTTCAGCCATTTTAGCAACATCGACATGGATAAACAGAGAATTTCCGGCTGCTTTCTCAATCGCTTTAACCGTCTCGTTACCTTCCTTGTCATTAATGTCCGCTATAATTACCCTTGCTCCTTCTTTAGCAAATAATTTAGCCGTGGCACTTCCTATGCCAGTTGCTGCACCTGTTATTATTGCGATTTTTCCGTCAAGCTTCATTTTTCCCTCCCTTAGTAATTAAGTGAATTTTATTTAATGGCTAATAAACATCTCCTAAAAATTATATTTTCCTTTAAGCTCAAAAATATAATCAACAACTGCTTTTCCGGGAAGTCCCTTAGCTTCCAAATTCGTAGTGTATTTATCTATTATAGGACGGAACCGTTGAGTCCAGATGGCTTGTTGCCCCTTTTGTAAGGTAACGATTTTATTTCCCAAACCCAATGAATATTTTTTACCAACCTCGTCCGCATCATCCCAAGCTTTTCCCGTTATGTCGACCCATTGTTCGCTGACATCCTCAAAAACCCTTTGGACATCAGTGGGTAATGTTTTCCATTTATCAAGGTTCATCGACACAAAAAATGATGTTACATAAACATAAAATTCAGTGGTATATTTTATTACCTCGCCCAGTCTAAAACCCTTGAGTGATTCAAATGGGCAAAGCGTGCCATCACATACCCCTCTTTGTAAAGCAAAATACGTTTCAGGCATGGGTATAGCAACTGGAACAGCTTCTAACGCTTTCACCATGGGGGCGTTTCCTCCCGTACACCTAATCCTCATCCCTTTTATGTCTTCTAAGCTACGAATGGGTTTCCGTGTCTGGAATAGTCCTGGGCTGCTCGTGAAAGCAAAAAGCAACTTCGTATCGTTAAATTCTTTAGGTCTGAATTTCTTATAGACTTCCCAAGCTACGCGGCTTCCCTGTTTAGAACTACGAAATTGAACGGGCAGGTCGATAGATTCTAATACGGGGAATCGTCCCGTAGTGTACGAAAGACATGATTGACCTATGTCAGAAATGCCCTTAACCACTCCGTCGTAAGTTTGTGCTGCCGGTGTTAACGTTTCTGCTGGATATAGAACAATTTTGACTCGACCGTTTGTGCGTTTTTCAATTTCCTTTGCCCAATTTGTGGCTACTTGAGTTTGATAATGCTCGGAAGGCCAAAATATACTGTACGTAAGCTTTATTACATCTTGTTGTGCTGCATAGATAGTACTAGGCCATGTTGCTAATAATACGATAAACAAGCACAAACTAGACACTAAAATCACTTTTTTGAATGATTTTTTTTTCATCATAATCCCTCCCTTTTTTATATTTTATAATCAATATTTTTGCCAAACAATTATGTCTTCAAGATAGCCACCTGCAAAATTCGCATATGAACATGTTTATCATTTCCGTTAGAGGAATGCAGTTATTGAATAATACCGCATTCCTCTAACGATGTATGCTATGCAATAATTTTTAACCCCAACCAAATCTTGCCATAGACCTTGCGTAGTCGCCCTGTTGTGCCAAGGCTGCTTTTATTTCTTTGTCTGAAAACCACTTTTTCAGATCTACCATATCGGAAGGATAATGTGCCCTTTCGTAACGCCATTTTTCCATGAAATGGACTGTGGCGTCTATGCCCAAACCTCCTCCAAAACCTCCAATATCAAGTCGCGTTGCCTCTTCACCTGGTTGGGCTGCAACACCTCTTGAACCGGTTGCACCTCTCAGAAAATCAACAGCAGGCTCCGCACGGCTCATAATCGCCCACATAACATCATCCATGGAATAAATATCGACATCTTCATCAACGGCGATAACAAGACGTATGCCGGGACAGGCCCCAAGTGTATTGACAAGGATATTGCGCTGGTAACCCTCATCCCTCGGCCTTCTCTTCTTGACCTGGTATATTACGCCACCCCAGAATCTCAGTGCAAAGGGGCAGTGTGTATCAATCACCATGCCGGGAACAAGTCTGTCGGCGAGTTCATAAAACATGGCCTCTCTCAGATCAAAGGAATTGAATTCGCCGTCGTAAGAGGCTGCAAGCTGGTTGTAGAATATTGGGTCTTTCCGGTGGGTGATAGCGGTGATTTGGAACTTCCGACTCTTCCATGTTTTGCCGAGATATCCGGTCCACTCAGGGAAGAATGGAACAACATCCTGCCTGCCGTCCTTTTCTGCTTCCTCTGTTTCCCAGATTGTCTCTTTTGTCCAGTAACCTTCAACGACGATCTCTGCATTGGCGACGGCATAGGCATCAACTGTTTTGGCTTTGACGATATCCACCGGGAAGCCTTGCATTGCCCCTGCAATAGCAAGTTCATCCGTTCCAAGGGGAACCACGCTGTGAACCCCACCGGCCGCAGCCATCATCATGGCTGCTGGTGGATTGCAGATATTGATAGTCATCGGTATATCTTTTCCACGATGGTCCATGAACACAATCGCTTCTGTATGTGTTGCGGGACTGGATGTGATCGAACCCCAGTCCTTGCCTCTGAAATGCATCCTTTTATAGGAGAATTCTTTGCCTCCACGTGCCCATTGGTCACAAATAAGAACATTGCCGCTACCCATTACCCTGGCGCCATCTCTTGCTGTGTGCTTCAAAACAGGCAGGAAGCTGAGTATATCGATGTCTTTGCCGGTCATAACCACATCCTGGCACGGCGCCTTGTCCACGACCTTCGGGGGTAATGGTTTCCTCAGGGCTTCAAGGCATTTCCATTTGAACTGCTTCCAGTCATCGACGCCAAAAAGCTTTGCAATTCGGTCCCTTCTTGCAAAAATATTCCCTACGCTTCGCATATTAGGGTAACCCTTGACTTTCTCAAAGAAAATAGCAGGTCCCTCTTCTAATGCTACCTGGATACCGGCCATTTCCAGTATCGGATCGGTAGGCTCCTTGGCCACCAGCAGCTCCCCTTCTTTTTGCAGGTACTCAATTGTTGACCGCATATCCGCTAAATGTTTCTTTTCACCCATAAAAACCTCCTGAATTTTTTAATTGCTGACATTTTAGTCCCATAGAAAGCAAGACGCATGCCAAACTCCATTAGCGGTATAGAGTTGTTCCCTATCAACTCCTTCCAATTCATCTAATGACCTCGGCCTGGACGTTCTTCAACATACAAAAATACCCGCATGTTATGACTATGGTTTGAAGCTCTGTCCATCCTGTTTCAGATATTATCGAACACTCACGCACCCTGCCGCCCTCAACAGTACTCTATGGTTCAGATGGACAAATCAGATTCTTGTATTTACAAAAATTCTTATCTGTGCTACAGTTTATGGCGTAGATATCATAAGGTTTCAATGATGGAACTTTATGTTTCATATATGGAACACCATTAAACACTTTCCAAATAGTAACCTTAAGTCCGAGACTGAGGGGGGGTGACCGAGAATGCAAAAGGATGAAATTTGTTACATCTCACCTTATCCTATTCTTACCTCCTTAATTCAACAATGCTTTATTGAGGCCCCGAAGCCGCCGCTTGTTATTGAAGCAGCCATTGCTGCTGCTGAAACAGTGGCGTACACCTCTTTGGAACAGGGTATTGAAGTTTTTGTTACCACAGAAAACAATGCCCGGTATCTTAGAACCAGACTCAACATACCCATTGTCGTTATACCCTTTACAGCCTTTGATACTGTATGCGCACTGAAAGAGGCAAATACTAAATATGGTTTCCCGATTGCCCTTTTCCAGTTTCTCTATCATAACCCCCTTTTGCCAACCCTCGAGGAGATTATTAATTGCAGCATTCAGGAGTTTATATTTCAAAACGAAGACGATGCCCGTGATAAATTGATTCAGGCAAAAAAGGAAGGGTTCAAAGTTATTGTGGGAGGTGGATTGGTTCATACCATGGCGCAACAGGTGGGCTGCGAAAGAGTGTTATTAATCCCTAAAAAAGAGGCTGTTTTGTATTCTTACGACCAAGCGCAGCAGGTAGTGCTGGCCCGTCAAACAGAAAGACACAAGGCGATGGTTTTCAGATGTGTCGTTGAGTATTCTTTCGATGGTATCATTGCAGTTGACAAAGAAAAAAGGATAACCGTTTTCAACCCCGCCGCAGAACACATCTTAGGCATATCGGCACAGAAGGCGCTCGGCAACGCTTTGTGTGACGTATTACCGGAAAACATACTCCCTCCAGTTATCGAGAACGGCGTGGCGCAACTTGATCAGGTAAAGGCCTTCTCTTGGGGAAATATTATCATAAATGCTGTTCCCATTTATGATCACAAGGAACTCACTGAGGCTATATTCACTCTGCAGGAGGTAAAAAGAATAGAATCACTTGAAGAAAAGGTTCGTAGAACCACCCATAACAATGACTTCGCGGCAATAATGACCTTTGATGATATCATTACAATAAGCGACACGATACGTGGGATTATTAATCATGCAAAACGTTTTGCCAATTCAAAAGAAACTATCCTTATCACGGGCGAAACAGGTACCGGAAAAGAAATATTTGCTCAAAGCATCCATAATGAGAGCCCCTTCAGGGGCCACCCTTTTGTTGGGGTCAATTGCGCCGCTATTCCACCAACACTTTTAGAAAGCGAGCTCTTTGGGTATGCCGAGGGTTCTTTTACGGGGGCCAAACAAGGGGGCAAAAAAGGGCTCTTTGAACTCGCCCATGGGGGGACCATATTTCTTGATGAAATTGGCGAACTTCCACAGGATGCTCAGTTAAGGCTGCTTCGTGTACTTCAGGAAAAACAGGTCAGGCGCATCGGAGATATCAAGGTTATCCCCGTAGACGTGAGAGTCATTGCCGCTACAAACCAGCAGCTTGAAGATGCTGTAAAAAATGGGCGATTCCGGTCTGACCTTTATTATCGCTTGAATGTTCTGCAGTTGAGGATCCCTCCTTTGCGTGAGCGTCCCGAAGATATATTACCACTGTCAGATTCTTTCTTACATCAATCCTGCACAAATACAGAAACCCGAATGATTATAAGGTTAATCTTGAATAAGTACCAGCAGGTTTTGACAGATTATTCATGGCCTGGCAACATAAGGGAACTCCAGAATCTTGTTAACCCAAGTTTAACCCCATT
>DIKH01000313.1 GCA_002424495.1 Desulfobacteraceae bacterium UBA5623 | reverse complement strand
CTTTTTACGGCACAGCAATGCTCTGCCTGGACAATGAAGAAATCCAGGGGATCATTCCGCGTCTGAAAAAAAAGTACCTGACCTATGGGATGACCTCACAGGCCGATCTTAAGGCAAGGGACATTGAAAAGGAAGAGTTGGAGGTCAGTTTCGAGGTCATATTCCAGGGCCGGTCCCTAGGCCGCATCACTGTAGGAATGCCTGGCGATCACAATGTGCTCAATGCGCTTGCGGCAACGGCGGTAGGCCTTGAACTGGATCTGAACATGGAGGTGATAAAAGATGGCCTAAAGACTTTGGGTGGCCTTGCGCGGCGTTTTCAGATCAAGGGTGAGCAAGATAGCATACTTGTCATGGACGACTACGGTCATCACCCCACGGAGATTATGGCGACACTAAAAACCGCCAAGGAATGCTGGCCGGAAAAAAGGCTCGTGGTTGTGTTTCAGCCCCACCGCTACACCAGGACCAAAGATGTATATGATAGATTTGTAATCAGTTTTAATGAAGCGGATATCCTCATTGTCGCCCCAATATATGCAGCAGGAGAGGATAAAATTGCCGGAGTGACTGCTGAATGGCTTTGCCAGGGGATAAGGGAACACGGCCATAAGAAGGTGATCACCTGTTCGAGCCAACAGGATATACTTCCTACGCTGGCTTCTGTTGCAAAGGCAGGAGACCTGGTTTTTACCCTGGGGGCAGGCAATATCTATCTCGAAGGTGAAAAATTTTTGAGTCAATTGGCGAAAGATAAATGAGGGCCGCAGTGGACAGACAAAAAGGGTTCGAGTGTATGTAAGGGTTTCACTTGATCCCTTGAATTCTCGATCCCTCAACCCATGGGCTTTAGCCGATGGTAGTTGACTTTATATGGATAAAAGGCATAAAGAGGCCCTTATCAGGCTTTCCGGAGACAAAGTGGTTTTTAATTGTCCGATGGCCCAGTATACGACGATGGGCGTTGGAGGTGCGAGTGAGGCGCTCTACAAAGCAGATGAGCTGGATGAGCTTAGGCTCTTGATAGCGTTTTTAAACAGTGAGCATATCCCATATCTCATAATAGGCAGGGGGAGCAACCTCCTGATAAAGGATAACGGCTTTGAAGGTGTGGCGATATTGCTCAAGGGATCACTTGCAGGAATCGAACGGAAAGATGGAGATGATCTGACAGTCCTTGCGGGCGCTGGTCTTCCCCTTGTAGACCTTATCACCTTCTGTCGTAATTCAGGCCTTGGCGGGCTTGAATGTTTTGCAGGCATACCAGGTACTGTTGGGGGAGCAGTCATAATGAATGCCGGCGCCTTCGGCAATGAATTCGGATCAAGGGTGCAGACACTGGAAATGATTACACGGGAAGGCAACTTGATTCAGAAGGACAGGGCTCAACTGATGTTCTCGTACAGGAGACTTGAAATCGAAGATGGACAAGTGGCGGTTCGCGCCCGGATAATACTGGAGAGGGAGTCAAAGGAGGTCGTGACAGGCCGCATTGCAGACTATCTTAAGAAGCGAAAAATCGGCCAGCCCATGGAATATCCCAGCTCAGGTTCAGTGTTTAAAAATCCTCCCAGTCAATATGCAGGCAGGCTCATTGAACAGGCGGGGCTAAAGGGAATGAGGATCGGAGGCGCGATGATTTCCGAAAAACACGCAAATTTCATAGTAAATACAGGTAATGCTTCGGCAAGAAATATCCTGGATCTGATTTTCCTTGCTCAATCAAAGGTAAAAGAACAGACCGGCATTGAATTGGAGCCGGAGATAAAAATTGTGGGAAACTAGCTTGAAGTTAGATGAAAAGATTGAAAATTGACGATTGAAAATTGAAGAATTGTTGAAGTCGCTGCGCTCATCAATTCGTCAATTGCAAATAGATTACAATCCTTCGGTTAATGGCTCGACTTATTTTACAGGCGGCTGTGTGCTGGTTATGAAAAGACGATCGGTTTTAAGTAATCAGACCGTAAAAAAAAGGAAAAAGGAAAAGGCCTTTTTTATTGTGCTAAGAGGCTTTCGTCGCGTCATTACCGGCTTTTTTATGGGCTCTTTCATCCTTATTATTGCAGGCGGAATAAGTATTTCCTTGCTGTACCTCTTTCATTATCTACAAACCACGCCTTATCTCAGGCTTGAGCATGTTGAGGTCAGAGGAGTTGATGATGAGACCAGCAAAAGTCTGATTGAAATATGCAGGTTTGACTCCTATTCAAATCTGCTGTTCCTAAATATTGAAGATATGGAAAAACGGATGGAAGCACATCCTTGGATCAGGTCGGTCAAACTGGAAAAAAAGCTTCCTCGCACACTTGTTGTTCAGGCTGAAAAACACGTACCTACCGCGTTGGTGCTCATGGACGGCGTGTATTATATGAATCAATACTGCGAGGTCTTTAAGCCTGTTGATTCATCTGATGATTTGAACTTTCCTGTTATCACAGGAGTATCGCGTAATGAACCGGATGCAACCCAAAAATTGAATCGTGCGGTTGAAGCCATAAAAATTCTTAAGAACTGCAAAGAGCCTTGGTCATTTAAAGAGCTTTCGGAGATTAATGTAGCGCACGAGGAAATCTCTCTTTATTTTAACAACCTTCCTGTAGCTATACATGTTATGAGTCGAGAGCTGTCTGACAAAATGGGCGGATTAATAAAGATAACAAAACTTCTTAAAGATACTGGTCGAATTGACCATGTGTCCGGCATCAACCTTAATATTTCCGATGGTGCCATGGTATCCTTTAAGAAAGGATAAGTATAATCAGGGGGCAAGGAATGCCTGAAGACATAATCGTTGGTCTGGATATCGGAACGACAAAAATCTGTGCGGTGGTGGGTGAGGTTCGCCCTGACGGAATAGAGATTATCGGCATGGGAAGCCATCCCTCAGAAGGTCTGAGAAAAGGCGTTGTTGTCAATATCGAACAAACGGTCAATTCCATAAAGGAGGCCGTGGAAGAGGCAGAAACCATGGCCGGTTGTGAAATAACCTCTGTCTACGCCGGGATAGCCGGCGGTCATATTGAGAGTTTTAACTCTCACGGGGTTATTCCATTAAAGGAAAAGGAGGTAACCCATAAAGATATTGAACGTGTTATCGAGGCCGCAAGCGCAGTGGCCATACCCATGGACCGGGAGGTTATTCACACCCTGGTGCAGGAGTATATTGTAGATAACCAGGACGGTATACAGGACCCTTTAGGTATGCATGGTGTGCGCCTGGAGGCAAAGATTCATATGGTGGCGGGCGCTGTCACTTCCGCCCAGAATATCATCAAGTGCGCAAACAGGGCGGGACTTGATGTATGCAATATCGTGCTTGAGTCCCTTGCATCGAGCGAGGCTACCCTCTCAAAGGAGGAAAGAAACCTAGGTGTCGCCCTGATAGACTTCGGCGGTGGGACAACTGATATGGCGATATTTTCCGGTGGGACCATAAAACACACATCGGTCCTGTCCCTCGGAGGGGATAATCTGACCTATGATCTTGCCATAGGATTGAGAACCCCCAAGCAGGAGGCTGAAAAGATAAAGATCAAATATGGATGTGCTTTTTCTTCACTGATAGGCAAAGACGATACCATTGAAGTGCCGGATGTTGGGGGAAGAAAGCCAAGGGTTCTGTCCCGGAAGATCCTTGGTGAAATCCTGGAACCTCGTGTCGTGGAGATATTCACCATTATCTACAACGAGCTTGTCCGTTCGGGTCACCAGGACAAGATCAATTCCGGAGTGGTGATAACGGGCGGCTCGTCAGAATTGCCGGGGGTCACTGAGATAGTGGAGCAGATATTCAACGCCCCTGCCAGGATAGGGTACCCGATGGGTATCAACGGGTTGGTGGAGGTCATCAATAAACCTATGTATGCAACATCTGTAGGACTTGTTATATATGGCTCAAGGTCAGGTAAAAAAAACAAGAAATTCAGGATAAGGGACGCTAACATATTTAACCGCGTTATTGGAATAATGAGAAGATGGTTTAAAGAGGTAATTTAGGGTCTAATTCGCAAAAAGGAGGGACATCATGAAGTTCGAGTTAGTGGATGATAACAAAGTTTATAACAATAAGACCACAATAAAAGTGGTTGGCGTTGGCGGTGGAGGGGGAAATGCCGTCAACAACATGATTAACTCAAGACTTTCAGGTGTGGATTTTATTGTCGCCAATACAGATTCCCAGGATCTTGACCGTTCCGCTTGCTCCGACAAGATCCAACTGGGGCCTTCTATTACAATGGGTCTTGGCGCAGGCGCTGATCCTGACATCGGAAGGGCGTCGGCGGAGGAAAGCGTTACCGATATCAAGGCGTATGTAGACGGCGCCGATATGGTTTTCATTACAGCAGGCATGGGCGGGGGAACCGGAACGGGCGCGTCTCCCGTTATTGCCAGGCAATGTAAAGAGGCTGGTGCGCTTACCGTGGCTGTAGTAACAAAGCCCTTCAAGTTTGAGGGAGACAAGCGGCTTAAAAAGGCCATAGAAGGGATAACCAACCTGAGGAGTGAGGTTGACAGCCTGATCATTGTCCCCAATGAGCGTCTGAAGGCCTTGGGCAACAAGAGCACTTCATTCAAAGACCTCATTTCACGCGCTGATGATGTTCTTCTTCATGCGGTCAGAGGCATTTCGGATCTAATTATGAGCAGTGGGTTCATCAACCTGGATTTTGCCGATGTAAAAAAGGTCATGGAAAAGATGGGCAGCGCTATCATGGGGATGGGCAATGCAAGCGGAGAAAACCGGGCAGTAGAGGCGGCGCAGATGGCTATCAACAGCCCTCTTTTGGAGGATATCTCCATTGACAGCGCAAAAGGCCTCCTGATGAATATTACCGGGCCTTCTAATATGACCATGGAGGAAATTGACACAGCCTCCAATTACATTAAAGAGTCGGTAAACGACGACGCTGAGATCTTCTGGGGGGTAGTTTTTGATGATAACACAGAAAACGAGATCCGAGTAACAGTGATTGCAACCGGAATAAACAGTTCTTACGGCACCCCCGTAATCTCTCGTGACAAACGCCATCAGACCAGGTGCGGCGAGCCTTCCAGCAACGTGGTCGCCCTTAAAAAGATCAGGGATCTTACCCCTGATGAACAAGAGGAACAATGGGTCGTAAAGAAGCAGGATGGGGAAGTCATTGACGAACTCGACATCCCCACGTTTCAGCGCCAGCCGAAAGAATCCCTTATAATTCAGGACCAGGACGGCCTTAATAAAAAGAAAAAGGGGCTTTTCGGCAAATTCAATCTCAATTTAAAAGACAGCCTGGATTATCCGACATTTTTGAGGTTAAAGGCTGATTGACAGGCCTCCAGGACTTCAAGTAATTGCTTTACAGGTCCTTTTTGTTTGAAAGGCTATTGGACACGTGCCAGGAGATATAATTTCCCTCTACCGCGCCAGGATGTCGCGTGAGAAGGGAACGGTAATAAAGAACTGGGGAGACAAGATCTCTGTCGCCTTGGCATACCCCAACTATTACCGCCTGGGCATGTCAAACCTGGGTTTTCAGGTTGTATACCATCTTTTCAATAAGCGGCCGGATGTTGTTGCGGAGCGTGTTTTCCTGCCTGAATGTCAAGAAATGTCCCTTCTCCTTCAGTCGGGGAAACCGCTTCTCTCCCTGGAATCCCAGCGCCCCCTCAATAGATTTGACCTCGTCGCCTTTTCTCTGTCATTTGAAAACGATTATCCCAATATCCTAAAAATTCTGGAGCTTGGAAAAATTCCCTTGCTCTCGGATCAAAGGCCCCCAGGATGCCCATTTGTAATGGCAGGCGGTATCACCACTTTTTTGAATCCGGAACCTTTGTCGTCATTTATGGATTTTTTTCTGTTGGGTGAGGCAGAGGGCAATCTGGACGAAATGTTGGATTTTTTTCAGGAGTTCAAATCACGGTCCAATAACAGAAGAGATGTTATCCGCGATCTCTGCATAAACGTGCCTGGCCTTTACGCCCCGTCTCTTTATAAGCCGGAATACAACAACGATGGCACCATAAGATCATTTACACCCAGGGAAAGTCCGGCGCCAGCAAGGATTAAGGTGGCCCGTTCAGTGGATGAGCAAGTCAGGATGTCCAAGATCACCACCCCCGAAACTGAATTTGGAGACCGTATCCTGATCGAACTTGGGAGGGGCTGCGGCCGTTCGTGCAGATTCTGCGCAGCAGGCTATGTTTATCGTCCACCAAGGGTTCATAAAGAATCAGATCTCATGGATTCGGTTCAAATGGCGCTACAGATAAATAATCAACTGGGGCTCCTTGCTTCCAATGTCTCGGACATTCCAGGCATAGAAAATATCACCTCACTGATATTGGAAAAGGGCTGTAATTTTTCCGTATCGTCTCTAAGGGCCGATACCCTGAGCCAGACGTTTTTAAGACACTTGGACAGTTCAGGCCAGAAGACCCTGGCAATCGCCCCCGAGGCAGGCTCTGAAAGGTTAAGGATGGTGATTAACAAACACCTTACAAAAGAACAGATCATTGATTCTGTAAGGCTGATAGCAGGAACGGAAGACTTTGCCATAAGGCTGTATTTTTTAATCGGTCTTCCCACAGAGACAAATGATGACATGGCTGCGGTTGTAGATCTTGTAAAGGTTATCAAACACCACATGGTCAAGCAATCCGCGCTACGTGGCAGAATCGGGCAGATAAGGCTTAGCATTAACTGCTTTGTCCCCAAACCATTTACCCCTTTTCAGTGGTTTGCCCTGGAAGATTTGCGCCTTCTAAAAGAAAGACAGAAGTGGCTAAAAAAAGAACTGGGCAAGGAAGGCGGAGTAAAGGTAAACTTTGATGTACCCAGGTGGGCATATGTCCAGGCGCTGTTATCGACAGGAGACAGGCGCGTCGGATCAATTCTGCTTAAGGCACATAGTCTTGGCGGAGACTGGACAAAGGCTCTGAGGTTTTCTGAAATAAACCCGGATTTTTTTGTCTACCGTCCAAGAGGGCTTGATGAAATATTGCCATGGGACTTTATAGATAATGGCATTGAAAAAAAGCACCTGGCCAAAGAGTACAGGCTCGCCCTTGAGGCGGAAGAATCAGAGATTTGCCATGTAGGAAAGTGTTATCGTTGCGGGGTATGTAGTAAACATTAGTCTAACTCAAATACAGTTGATACAAGGGCCGCGAGGTACTTTTTTTAAAAGGCGCATCAAAATTTACGAGAGCTATTACAATGCCCCCATAACATTGATCAAGGCACCGAACAGACAGAGAGGACCATCTGTAGGAAAATTATTTCATTTGTCTTTGCTGCTTGACAGGATCTCGCCATTTATCTATCGTTATTTGACCTTTCATCAGTTTGTTTGGAATCATGCAATATAATTCACAACAAGATAAAGGATTGCATTATTGATTCAGGACCATTTTTCCATAATTAAAAAAGACATTTCACTGGATGTAGATGGTATCGCCATAAACGGACAGCTTTTTGTCCCTGGGCAAGATCCCCCATATCCTACAGTATGTATCTGCCACGGCATCCCAGCCGGAAACCCGCCGGAGCCCAATGACGGCGGCTATCCACTGCTGGCGGAAAAAATCTGTTGTCACGGCTTTAACGTTTTGATCTTCAACTTCAGGGGCACTGGTATAAGCGGCGGCAATATTGACCTCCTGGGCTGGACAAAAGACCTTGAGGCTGTCATTGGCCATATCCATGGTCTGCAGGAGGTAAACAGCTCTCATATCGCCCTTTTGGGATTCAGCGGCGGCGCCGCTGTATCGATATGTGTTGCTGCCGGGGACAATCGGATTAGCCATGTCGCAGCCTGTGCCTGCCCGGCCGAGTTTTATCGTCTGATCGAAGCAGGAGATGCCGCAACCTGGATAGACCACTTCCGCAAAATCGGGGCGATAAGGGATGATAATTTCCCCCTCTCAACCGAAGAGTGGCTTGACGGCTTCAGGCTGGTAAGCCCTGTAGATTATGTGTCGCAACTTGCGCCACGACCGCTGCTTCTTATTCACGGTGAAGACGATGAAACCGTTTCCATAAGCCATGCCCGCAGGCTGTATGAGAAGGCCGGTGAGCCAAAGCAACTCGTGGTGCTCGACATCGCCGGTCACAAGCTGAGGCGCGATCAGCGGGTATTAACTGCCTTTATCGAATGGTTCAAGTCATATCTACAGGCTAACACCTGATGCAAGAAGGCTGTCAAAGCCCCTTGCGCCTCCTTATCGCTTCCAACAGACCAACTGTGCCAGTCATCATATTGTCACCAAGGGGAGCTCCAAGTACCATTGGCGGGCCCAAATCCTGCACCAGCGCGCGCCTTGGGCCTGTGGCAATGATCGCCTCTGTCGCTTCAAAGCCGAAGTGTCTTCTGATATAGGCCCCGTGGCCACCCTCTGCCAGAATTTTTTTGTGATCAATCCTGCCATCCGCCAGTTCACGTAATAATACTTCAAGGCGGCCCGGGGTGATATCCCTGGTGTGGTACTCGAAAAACCCTGCAATTTCCCGGCCCATAATGGCCGCACCCAACGTATGGGAGGTGGCGACATCCAGAATCATAAAGTTTTGCCTGGACCTTGCCTCAGCGTCCATGGAGGCGCCCAGGATGGCGGCAATGCCGCTGTCCATCACATAGATCTCTTTGGCGGGAATACTCATAGCGCTTTGAGCGATGGATGAAAGACGGCTGAGATAATGCGGGACCTCATTCCCTGCGAAAAGCAGGGCGTGGGCATAGGGTTGGTCGTCCAAGACGGCCTTGAAGATGTCGTGCCGGAAATCAAGGTGTGAAACCCCTGGTTCAGATATCCCGTGGTCCTGGGCGCAGACGCCCACAACATCGAACGCAAACGGCACTCCGAAGCCTTCCACAATCCCCTTAAGCCGTTCCATCTGAAGGTCTTGAAGGACAAGCGGATGAAAGTCCGGATTGCCCCTGAACCCCTCCGCCTCCATGTCCGCAACAACTCTGATGCCGGATGATCGTACTCTGTCAAGGTCATGATGGATAGTTGCAGCGGAAGAAGCCGACATCACTACCTCGTGGGTTCTGGCCCTCTCTTTCAGGACATCTGATATGGCCCCCCCGCCCATCTCGCAACCAGTGACTGCAAGATTGCCCTGTATGGCGGCAGCCTTATGGGAGATATCCCTCACAGGGGATTTGACCACCGACTTATAATGAAGATCCGAGCCCTCATCGAAGTAGAGGATATCCATTGTGCCTGCGCCGATATCCACCAACAAAAATATGCTCATTATCAGCCCTCACTCAGTTGCATTGACATAAACTCATCGGCCCAGTTTACAGCTTTCTGAAAGGCTGCCCTGACCTTTTCAGCATCAAAACTGAGTTTTAGTATCATTTTGTCATCCTCAAACCGCAAAAAGATCTGTGCTCAGATATCGCTCACCGGTGCTGGCGAGTATGACTACTACCAGCTTGTCCTTGTTCTCTCGTCTTCCTGCGACCTTAAGCGCCGCGGCAACCGCTGCGCCGGAAGAGATCCCGCAGAGGATCCCCTCCTGTCTGGCCATTTGCCTGGCCATTTCAAAGGACTCCTCATTGGAAACAGCGACGATCTCATCTATAATGCCGGTATTCAGCACCTGCGGTACAAAGCCCGCGCCTATGCCTTGTATCTTGTGAGGGCCGGGATTGCCTCCGGAGAGCACTGCCGAGTCTTTTGGCTCTACCGCCACTGATCTAAAGCCTGGTTTTCGTTTTTTGATGACCTCGGATACACCGGTGATGGTTCCGCCCGTCCCTACGCCTGCCACCAGGATATCCACCCCGCCTTTGGTATCCAGCCAGATCTCCTCTGCCGTGGTCCTTCGGTGAATCTCGGGGTTGGCCGGGTTGCTGAACTGATCGGGCATGAATGCATTTGGTGTTTCAGCAAGTATGTCATGCGCCCTTTGAATGGCCCCCTTCATGCCCTCAACGGCTGGTGTTAACACGAGATCCGCACCCAGGTGCTTAAGCAGTTTTCTCCTCTCAATGCTCATGCTCTCAGGCATGGTCAGTATCAGCCTGTAGCCTTGGATTGCACAGACAAATGCCAGGGCTATTCC
>DIKH01000149.1 GCA_002424495.1 Desulfobacteraceae bacterium UBA5623 | reverse complement strand
AGGAGGAGTATGTTGTTGAGGTTAAAGGGGAGGTGGCGTTAAGGGAAGAAGGCACTGAAAATTCGAATCTCAAGACCGGCGACATCGAGGTCGTGGCTGAAGTAATTACCGTACTTTCAAGATCAAAAAGCCTGCCCTTTCAGATCTCGGAAAAGGCAATGGTGTTTGGTGAACAACTCAGTTTGACTCCTGAAAACGTGGACGAAGAGTTACGTCTAAGATACAGATATCTTGATCTTCGCAGGCCTACGGTGCAGGATCTTTTTTTGAAGCGGTATCAGATCATCAAATCCATCAGGGACTATCTTGACCGGTTAAATTTTGTCGAAATCGAAACGCCTTTTTTGACAAAGAGCACCCCTGAGGGCGCAAGGGATTATCTGGTCCCGAGCAGGGTGCACCATGGAAAGTTCTATGCCCTCCCGCAGTCTCCTCAACTGTTTAAACAGATCCTCATGATGAGCGGCATGGACCGTTACTTTCAGATAGCCAGATGCTTCCGCGACGAGGACCTGCGTCCCAATCGCCAGCCGGAGTTTACTCAACTGGACCTTGAGGCCTCTTTTATTGATGAGGAGTTTATCTATGAAATCATCGAGGAGCTGACAATCAGGATATTTTCAATCGGGGAGATTGGGCTTAAAAAACCCTTTCCCCGCATGACATACGCCCATGCAATGGACCATTACGGCACGGACAGGCCTGATCTGCGCTTTGACATGGCCTTTGAAGATGTGACCGAAATTGTCCTGGATTCTGATTATGCGGTCTTCCGGCAGATCATTGCGGCAGGGGGGCTGGTAAAGGGGTTCTGCGTCAAGGCCCGGGCCCGGGCTCTGAGCAAAAATGTGCTCCAGAACGAATACGCCCTTAAGATCGTGCCACAGCTGGGAGGGAAGGGCATGAGCTGGATGAAGGTCTCCGGCAACAGGCTCCAGTCAAATATTGTCCAGTTCTTCAGCCTAAAGGAGCAGGAGGACCTGATCAGGCGTTTTAGCGCGCAAGACGGGGATGTGATCATGATGATTGCTGACCTTGCAAAGGATCAGGTCAACAGCGTCTTGTGCAGTCTTCGCCTTCACGTGGCAAACAGGCTGGGACTGATCCCCAGGGAAAGCTACAAACCATTATGGGTGACGTCCTTCCCGCTCTTTGAACTCAAGGATGGAGAGCTACGCTCCCAACACCACCCCTTTACAATGCCGGACAGGACGGATTTTGATCCCAAAGACACTGCCGATCTTGTCAGCATCAATTCCAGGGCCTATGACCTTGTTGTTAATGGTGAGGAGGTCGGCGGCGGCAGCATACGCATCCACAATATGGATGTACAGAAAAAGATATTCGAGGCCCTTGGGCTTGGCCCGAAGGAGGCAGAGGCCAAATTCGGCTTTTTTCTGAATGCCCTGGAATATGGGGCCCCGCCGCACGGGGGTTTGGCCTTAGGCATTGACCGGATTGTTGCGATGATCTTAAAGGCATCTTCGATCCGGGATGTCATAGCCTTTCCAAAAAACCGCAATGCAGTCTGCCCGCTTACCCGTGCGCCCGATATCCCGGATCAGGCCCAGATTGAGGAACTGGGCCTTGGCCATGAGGCTGGCGCCAGGATGATTACCGGGCGATCAAAACCGGCACGAGGGGGCGTAGTAGAGCGTGGTAAAAAGGCTGCTCAAAGGATCTCAAGGGAAGAAGTGCTACACGTGGCAAGGCTTGCAAGACTCAGGCTTGATGAGGAAGACGTGGTCCTGTATCAAAAAGATCTGAACTCCATACTGGAATATGTGAAGACACTGGAAGAGCTTGATACTGAGGGAGTCCAGCCTATGAGCCATGTGCTGGGGCTAAAAAACGTATGGCGCGAGGACACAGTCTGCGGATCAAAAGACCCTGAACCCCTGTTATCCAACGCGCCCATGCGGGAGAAGGACTACTTCAGGGTACCAAAAATACTTGAAGGTTAAGACATGGAATTGTGCGACAGAAGCGCTTTCGAGCTTTCGGAAATGCTGAAAAAAGGAGATGTCAGCTCCAGGCAGATCACGGAGTCTGCTCTTAAAAGGGCAGATGATAAGGAAAGGACATTCAATGCCTTTATCACCCTATCCCCGGAAGCAGCCTTAAGACAAGCGGACGAGGCAGACAAGAGATTGCTGACAGGTGAAGGCATTTCTCCTTTAACCGGCATACCCATAGCAATAAAAGACAACATCTGCACCAGGGGAATAAGGACCACCTGCGGGTCAAATATCCTCAAGGACTTTGTCCCCACATATAGTGCAACTGCCGTTCAAAGGGTCTTAAATGCCGGTGCGGTCCTGATAGGAAAGACCAACATGGATGAATTCGGCATGGGTTCCTCTACAGAAAACAGCTTCATCGGCCCTACAAGGAACCCTGTTGACACCACATGCGTATCAGGCGGCTCAAGTGGCGGGTCAGCAGCAGCGGTCGCCGCGGGCGAGAGCATAATTTCACTGGGTACTGATACGGGCGGCTCCATTCGTCTTCCTGCCGCCTTTTGCGGTGTGGCAGGGATCAAGCCTACCTATGGCAGGGTGTCCAGATACGGATTAATATCCTATGCATCCTCACTTGACCAGATAGGCGCCATAGGACGCACAGTGGAAGACTGCGCCATGATGCTGAACTGCATATGCGGCCATGACAGGATGGATACGACATCGGCGGATGTGGAGCGGCCGGATTTTTTACGCTCACTTGATAAAGGGGTTAAAGGTGTGAGGATTGGTCTACCCAGGGAGTATTTTGTAGAGGGCCTGGATCAGCGTGTAAAAGACCGTATCATGGAGGTGGTGAATCTTCTGGCCAAAGAGGGCGCAGAGATTATCGAAGTTTCCCTACCGCACGCGGAATACGCGGTCAGCGCCTATTATCTTATCGCCACAGCTGAGGCAAGCAGCAATCTTGCCAGATATGACGGCGTAAGATACGGCAGGAGGTACGGGGGTGACAACCCAGACCTGGTCAATATGTACGAGGTAACAAGGAGCGAGGGATTTGGAAGGGAGGTCAAGAGGAGGATCATGCTTGGCTCCTATGTCCTTTCGGCAGGCTATTATGACGCCTATTACCTCAAGGCGCAAAAGGCCAGGACTTTGATCAAGGAGGATTTTGACAGGGCATTTGAAAAGGCCGATTGCCTGATTACCCCGGTTTCACCCTGCCTGCCTTTCAAGCTGGGTGAAAAGATGTCTGATCCCTTGCAGATGTACCTTGTGGATATATACACTGTCTCGCTGAACCTTGCAGGGCTTCCCGGCATGAGCGTAAACTGCGGCGCCGCAGACGGCCTGCCCGTTGGTATCCAGATTATCGGCAAGGCCTTTGATGAGATGGAGGTGCTCAACGTGGGGTGCGCCTGTGAGCGAATGGTTAAATGACATGGACTACGACATCATCATCTGTTTTGAAACACACGTGGAATTAAACACAGCAACAAAGCTATTCTGTGATTGCAGGGTGCTGTATGACGCCTCTCCCAACAGCCAGATCTGCCCTGTTTGCACCGGTCAGCCTGGCGCGCTGCCCGTGCTCAATAAAAAGGCCGTTGAATACTCCATTCGCGCGGGTCTTGCCCTCAATTGCAACATAAACAGTCAGTCCAGGTTCGCCAGAAAAAACTACTTTTATCCTGATCTCCCCAAGGGATATCAGATATCCCAATATGAACGGCCCTTTTGTGAAGACGGACATCTTGAGATCATTTGTGATGACGGCAAGTCCAAAAAAATAGGGATAAAACGGATACATCTCGAGGAAGACGCTGGAAAGCTGGTACACTCGTCAGACTCTCTTGAAGGATCGGAGTTCAGCCTGGTTGACTATAACCGGTCAAGCGTGCCTCTGCTTGAAATTGTCTGCGATCATGAAAAAAACCCCATGAGGTCAATCAATGAGGCCCGCGCCTATCTTGAAAAACTAAAGCAAACCCTGAAATATATCGGCATCAGTGACTGCATGCTGGAAAAGGGACAGTTTCGCAATGACGTCAATGTCTCCATCCGGCCGAAGGGGGAAAAGACTTTTGGCAACCGCGCGGAGATAAAGAACATGTCATCATTCAGGTTCATCGTGGAAGCGCTGGAATACGAGATCAAAAGGCAATCCGGCATCCTTGATGTCGGAGGCAAGGTTGACCAGGAGACGCGGCTCTTTGACGAGGCAAACAAAACAACCCTTCCCATGAGAAGCAAGGAAAACGCCCCTGACTACAGGTACTTTCCTGATCCTGATCTCGTGGAGGTCGAAATTGACCGCGAATTTATCAGCCGCGTTGAAAAAGACATACCAGAGCTTCCGGATCAGAAACTAAACCGCATCATGGACCAGTTTGAACTACCAAAAAATGATGCAATTATCCTTACAAGAGACAAGGCAGTCTCGGATTTCTTCGGCGCCTGCGCCCCATTGTGTGAGGACATAAGAAGGCTCAGCAACTGGATCATCAAGGAATTATTCAGGCTGCTCAATGACGCCTCAGCAAAGATAGAGGATTGCAGGGTTAGCCCTGAAGATTTCTCTCATCTTATTAATCTCATCTCAAAAGGGCATATCACCGAAGGCATCGGCAGGACCGTACTGGATGAGATGTTTAAATGCGGAAAGCACCCTGATTCCATTATTGAGAAAAAAGGGCTTAAGCCCCTTTCGGATATGGGTCGCCTGGGAGTGATCATAGACGAGGTAATGGCGGAAAACCCGAAGGTTGTGGAAAAAATATCGGCAGGAGAGTCCAAACCCATTGACTTTCTTATTGGCCAGGTAATGAAAAAGGCCAAGGGAAAGGCCGACGCCAGGAAGGTGAAAGAGTTGATCTACACTAGACTTGGGGACAGACTGCAATAGCTGCCAGGTTAAATTTTCTCTGCGCTGTCTTATGGAAGTCCGGAAAACCACAGCCATGCAGGTGCGATCAGTATCTTGTTTGATCCGTTCGGAATGATGCGGTAGCCTTCGCCTTCATCGTTTAACTGGACGGCGGGAATCCCCAACTTGTTTTGAAAGGTGGTCAGTGGTTTTGATGGGTGCGTATCCGACAGCTTTGCTTCAACAAGCATAAACGGCTCTCGATTCTTGACGATAACAAAATCAACCTCCCGCTTTTCTTTATCCTTAATAAAATGAAGAGAGAAATCGCCCGAACCAATGTCAGTCAAAAGCGTCACCATGCGCCACAGTTCGCAGGCGACCATATTTTCAAACTTGGCGGCGATATTATCTATCCGTGCATAGTCCCAGAGATAGTATTTTCTTTCTTTTTGGATCGCGCGTGCGATTTTTCCGGTCCAGGTCGGGATACTGAATAACAGGTAAAATTTCTCCAGAATATCAAGCCACATCCGGATGGTGTTGTACGAGACCTTCAAATCTTCCGCAAGCGAAGTCACGGAAAGCGGGCTGCCGATTTTAGACGGTAAAAGCGTATAGAGTGTTTCAATATCCTGCACAGCCTTTATTCCCGTCAAATCCCGAATGTCTTCTCTGATCAGTTGCCTCCCATATGTGTTCGACCAGCGGCGATAGGTTGTTTCGCGGCCGGAAAGAAAAGGTTCAGGAAAGCCCGACAAGGCAGCAAGCTGTCGCCAGTGATCTGCATTCGCCTTTTTCATGGAAATTTTCAGGGGCTCCTTAACGAAATCCGCAACTGGGCGATTCGCGCCGCACATTTCAGAGAACGTAAAGGGAAAGAGATGAAAAAGATAATACCTGCCAGCCAGTGAATCGCCGCCTTTCTGATAGATGTCCAGACGTCCACTGCCTGAAATGAGAAATTTGAATTCGTCACTGAATTCATCATAAACGCCTTTAAGATAATTTTTCCAGTCTTTGTATTTGTGAAGTTCATCAAAAATGATCAGAGGGATTGAATTGTCTTTTCTGACAAGATGTGAAAAAAATCCAGGGTCATGTAGAAGTTGCGTGCGGTTATTCGTTATGTCCCAGTTCCAATAAAGACTATTGCTAAACGATTCGGCAATAATCTTTGCAAGCGTCGTCTTACCCGACTGGCGGGGTCCGGCCAAAAAAATCATCGCTTTGTCATCGGATAATTCTTTCCACACATTAACGTAAGGTGTTCGCTTTTTCATATGGCTATTAT
>DIKH01000198.1 GCA_002424495.1 Desulfobacteraceae bacterium UBA5623 | reverse complement strand
CCGTGGATGTCCTCTATGATCGGGTACTGCCGTTCTATGGATCGCAGGGGCTCAAAATCGAGCATATCCTCACGGATAATGGCCGGGAATACTGCGGACGCCCAATGATCCATCCCTATCAGATATATTTGGAATTAAACGACATTGGTCATCGGAGAACGAAGGTGGCCCGGCCCAGGACCAACGGCTTTGTGGAGCGATTCAACAGAACCGTTCTCGATGAGTTCCTCCGGGAGACTTTCCGGGAGAAGCTCTATACCACGGTGGAAGAGCTCCAGGAGGACCTGGATAAATGGCTCCATACTTACAATTACAAAAGGCCTCACAGAGGGTACAGAAACATGGGCCGACGGCCGATTGAAACCATCGAGGCCAGCAAGGTTATCAAAGAGCAGGAGACACTAAAACAGGTAGCTTAAATATCACCACCGGAGAGAAGCTGACTGTCCGGGAAGTGCTTGACTTTTACACTTTATCTACTAAGCCTCAAATTTTGATATGGAATCGAAGTACGGATTTCCATTTGAAGTGTAGTCTTAACTTATAAGACCAAACCACATACGCACACTCTCGGGATTTTCATACTGGCATACCGGACACTTCATTAAAATCTTAGCAATAGTGCAAAATATTCTAACTACAAACGAATAAAATATTATCGTTTCATAAATTCGACCATCAAAGGATTTACCTTCTCTGGCACCTCATAATGGGGCAAATGACCTGCGGCATCAATGGTATGAAAGTCAACATCGCGTATCACCGCCCGGATCATTTCATTGTTGTTGAAAGGAATAATTTTGTCTTCATTGCCCCAGATGAGCATCATTTGACGCCTTTGTTTCCCCACCGTTTCATAGGCCGTTTTTTGATTATCCAAATTGAAGTTTCTAAGTGTGCTTATCATGGCCCTTTTGAAGCCGGTATATTGCGTCTGCTGACGATACTTCTCAGAAAATGAGGACAGTTTATCCAATTTAGAAAAGTAATTTTTGAAGCCCTTGAGCATAATTGGATTGCCAAATGCATACGTCAGGTAATCTCCAACAATAGGCAGATGAACAACCCGTCCTGCAAGGGGAAGATTAACAGGATATCCCGCAGGGGCGATTAACAATAACTTTCTTGCTTTTTCCGGATGCCGTGCGGCAAAGATAACGGCAATGGCCCCACCCAAAGATGATCCTACCAGATCGGCAGGCTCCCTGATCTTCAGAGCAGGAAGAAGCTCAAGCAGTTGCCGGTCGAAGAGCTGTTCGTCATAGGTCACATTTGGTCTGTCCGAAAACCCACGCCCATAGAGATCGTACCGCAACACCCGAAACCCTGCCTCTGTAAGGGCCGACTGGGCATCATCCCATATAAAATAAGGAGTTGAGATGCCATGTATCAGGACCACCACTGGACCGTTGTCAGGGCCTGATAATTCGTAATGGACGTAGCCATCGGACAGTTTGATGAATTGACCTGGAAGACCTCGGCGTATGTTATCATCCAAAGTCTTCGATTCTTCATTGAAGGCCCAGTATGGGATTAACAAAAGAAGAATCAGGAGGGCAAGGACAACGATTATTTTTTTGAATAATTTTGATGTGGCCATGTTTATTTCCTCCTAATTCAGCGAGGCTAACGCCTCTTGGGCCTGCTTCAGTTAAACATCACTGAGTTGAGCAGGTCGGTTTCTCCCGATAACTCTATAAAACAACAAAACCCCGCTCTCTTCTGAGAAACAGGGCTTCAATAATCTCTTCATGGCATCACCCTTACAAAAAGGTTTAAAATTAGATGTTCACTTTTTTAATTACCGTGGACTGCCCCCTTTGGCCTGAACAGATCATGACGTTGCGATCATAGTATCCTGACAAGGGCTTTGGGTTGAAGTTTACATCCTCTCAAGCTCACAATTCGTTTTATTTTGTGGCCGTAACGAAATCAAACATCCCCTTGCCGATGGGCATACGCTGGATGCCCTTGAATCCGGCATTTGCTATCACTTGATTCTGCTGTTGATTGTCGAGATGAAAGAACCCGCCACTGCATTCGAAGAACTGATCGGAAATACCCATGTCGAATACGGGATTTCTAAAATCCTCCAATTTGCTGGGATAGGGAAAGTCGAGAACGAGAAAATGTCCATCTGTTTTCAATGCCTTATAAGCTTTCTTGACGACTTCCTCTCGTACATCCGGCCTGGTCTCATGGAGCGTCAATACCATGCTTGCCATGTCAAATTCATCTTCGTACGGCATGACTTCTCCCCCCATATATTCTACAGCGACACGGTCGCCCAAACCCAATTGAGAGATAGTCGATCTGGCGGATTCAATGCCGTAAGCATCAAGGCCAATACCCACAAATGTGCTGTTTTCGAACGATTGAGCCAATTGGATTATCAAATTACCGTTTCCGCAGCCGATGTCGAGGAACCGGATACCCTGTTCAAGATTCCGCTTCAAATGATCAGCTTTTGGAAGAATCATGAAAAGGAAAGCCAAGGGAATATTCCTCGTAGGTTCATATGCCATTTCTGAGAACTCGGGCGTATTATAACTGTCAACAGGCTTCCCTGTCTGTAAAGACTCCTTCAATAATTTCATCATTTCACCGACCTTGACGACCAGCGAAATGTTGGCCAGGTAGTTTTTGAAATTCGTTTTGTCTCCCAGGATCTCATCGAGAAAAGGCTGTAGCTTGAACCGAACCTGATCATCGGCATCAAGAATTTTGAAATGATAGGCAGTCTGGCACCAGATCTTTAAATACGGCTCATGAAGGCCTAACTTCACAGCCAACTCCGATACGGTCAGGCCCTCTTTGTTTTCATTGAGGGCCGTAAATATGCCGAGTTCGGCACCCAAGTTGATCAGGTGGGTAGCCATGAAACCCTTTTCGAAGGACCGGATTTTAGCCATTTGTGTCTTTGCATTTATCTCTTCCATACTCGCCTCCCCTTTCAACCCACTCTGTGCATGCGCCATTGTAGGAAAAAATAGCTGGCTATGAACGCCACTCCCTTATCCTCTCCCTATGACAACAAACCTCGAATTATAGATGCCGGGAAAGGTTTTCCATGAGATGGGTATACGGTTTTAACACCTTGATTAAGAAGCATCAACCAGCTTTCCTGAAGTTTATCGAAATCCTCAGCAAAGACTGGAAGCCCAGGCCTAAGTGTCAGAGGGAACTCATTCATCGCCATATCCCCGACAAAGGCATCTCCAGTGTCCAATAAAACGCTGACGGACCCAGACGAATGGCCGAGGGTGTAGATAACCCTGCCCGAAATTCCATACTCAGCAAGGGAAAACCCTTCATTGCCGATAACAATATCAACTGGGGCGGCTGGGACTTTAATGAGCGGCAGGCACATTGTCATGGCTTTACTTAAAAATCTTCCCCAGAGATTTACTCCCGGAGGCATGGACTTCAAGCCCTTTTCGAGCCACTCTTTCTCCGTCTCATGAATGGCAATTTTTGCTCCTGTTTTTTCCTTAATATCTTTCACCGAGGAGATATGGTCCCAATGGCCATGGGTAATGACGATGAGCTTTATCTGTTCGGGCCTGATAGATAACTTCCCAATCCCTTTCAGGAAAGCCTTTATCTTTCCGGGAGTCCCGCCATCGATAACAATAATGCCTTTATCCTGAATAAGGTAACAGCAATCAAAGCCCAGATGTATTGGATATATGTTGATTCCCATTTTAATATCCTTTCATCAGTATAATCGCCACTTTATGTCATCACCATTAAAGCAAGGAGCGCAATCTGCTTTTTTAGCGGTGAAGTAAACGATCCGGCTCTTGAACATAGCATTCCTTCGTTCTTCCCAGGGCAACATGGGCTCTTTGCCCATGATAAAAAAATCAGGATTTATGTTGAATTGCAAGCCGCTCAGTCTCAATTTTTCTCAAAGTCGCACGGAAATCCTTTGGAGGAGGTTCCATTTGGGGTTTTTCGGTCAATGAAATGGCTTGTTCAGGACAAGTACTGACGCAAAGTCCGCAGCCGATACATTTCTCATTCAATACCTCAAAGCACCCATCTTGATCCTTAATGGCGTCCACTTGGCATCGATCGACACAAAGACCACAACTCAGGCAAAGATCGGAGTCGATCTTGGCATGATAATAGGACACTGTCACATACTTAGATTTGTTGACTAACTTCACGGTTTTCAGGATGGGCCAGCAGCATGGACAGCAGCAGCAAATAGCCTCCAACTTCTGCGTATTGGTGGGAGAGAGTACCAGACCAGACTCCTCCGCTAAATCCAAAATATTCATGGTTTCTTCAACATTAATCTGCCTCGCCCATTGGTTATCAATATAGAATCTGGCAAAATCCCCAAACGCCAGACAAGTCTCTTTCGGGCGATCGCACTCATTGCCCAGCAGTTTCTGCTCTTTGCGACAAATGCATTCAGCCACCGAAATCAGCTCTTGCTGCCGGACCAGTTCTTTGATCTGATTGTATGGGGCCACACTGTTAAGGGTGTTTACCGCCGACTCAACCGGGATAACGCGCAGTTGTTTCGTCTTTAAGGAAGCCAAGGAAATGCCGAGATAGGGGAGGTATTCCTCAAACAATTTGCAGAATTCCTTATCCAAATTTTTCAACTGGAATTCATAAATACCAACCATAAACTGGTAGGACTGATAAAACGTTCGGCCAGCATCCCGGACTCTAAAAATAAGCCCCTTCATGACCATTTCTTCCAGCTTCGCGGTGAGCTCAGACTTTTCCATTCCAATACGTGCCGCTATCAGGGAGACTTCTTCCGGTTCGTTCTTAAGTTTCATCGTCAACTCAGCTTCTTCCGGGGTAAAGAGCTTTTTTAGGATCCTTATTTCGACCCCTGTAGGTGTCACCGGAAAGCCTGTCGGCAATGTGTCCAAAAATTCTCTGAGCCTTTCATAAATGTCGTTGCTCATTTCTTCACCTCAAATGAGATGGTAATTGGGTTATGGGTTATGGATTATGGGTTATGGTTCTTCTCCTTCCCCATCTGTAGAGGGGCAGTGCCCCGATCCAATATCATTGACAGCACCACCCCGCTACAGAATCGGTTGAATTTGCATAATCACTTGGTCAGGGCTTTTATCATTTCATCCACCTGACTTACTGAAGCAATGGGATGGACCTTGAAATAGACAAAGGGAGTGTACCGTTGTATCTGGTTCATAATTTCTACCTCTGTTCCCTCAACGACTGAATATCCGTTAAACTCGCCAGGAAATACTCCCCAATCCTTGGTGATTCCTTTTTTTATATCCTGCTTGACCATCTCCATCAGCATGCTAAAACCAACCCCACGCTCTTTTGGATCCACAGGTATTTTTGTCCGGTCAATTTCCCAAAGATACAGATATTTTCCCATAGCTTTTCCTCCTCTTGATTAAGTCTCGCAGGTGGCTGTAGTTCCAACAAGCGAATTATCCAGCTGTCCGTATGCAAAAACAATCCTGCCTCGGCGGCCGGATCACCATATTTCAGATCATCCGGCTCCACAGGAAGCATCCTGCGGGTCGGTTACTTATCTGAAGTCTTCTGATTGCACCATGAACGCATTATCCAGTTTGTAGATTTCAGTCGGAAAGCCCGGAGCCGCTTTATCAATGACTTTTTGTATCGACGGTGCATCCTTCGCATCCCACTCACAGTATAGTTTACCTTCCTCGCGTACATACTTGCTTTGAGTCCAGTATGCATCAACTGTGAGATTTGCCTTTATGGCCTTGGCAATGGGCGCAGTGACTTCCAGGGTCAATTCCTTGCCAACCGGGTGAACCACCAAGAATTTTGCCATTTTCTATAACCTCCCTTCTCTTGAGCTCTGTGCGTCATTCCATAATTCTTTTGCGTTGCGATCATCCGCTGGATTGGACATGTTAAGCCAATCCAATCATCTTGAAGGCCTCACTGATCTCAAACCATGTTTCAATGGAATATGTGAAGCCAGGTACGCCGATGAAATGTGCATAGTAATTGCCAAGAAATTCTGTGGCTTCTGCCTTTTTTGAGGGGTCATACTCAAAGATGGAGATGGTCTTAATGCCCACCCCTAATGCACTGCCCACATAGGGTCCTTTCCTGGTCATGTATGGAGGAAGAGTGGGTAAACTCATAAAACACTTGCCCATCTCCTTTCCGCTTTCCGTGGGAAAAGCAACCGTTCCGATGGTAACCATTTCTTTACCTCCTTTGTTAAAGGCAGGTGAATGCCTGAGTTTGTTTTATATGAAAATAGATACTCCGAGTGCCGTAAAACGTAAGCTCCCATAGAGATATGGTTACCTCCGTGGAAGCCTAAATATCGGTACTTTTCGATAATACCTTTTCACGGCGGATTCCTGAAGGTTAAGGAGAAGGTTGATGGGTTTACTGAGCTATGAGAGGAGTTATGTTTGGTGAACGCTCTTATGAGAATGTAAAGTCAGGGGGAAACGATCCTCGGTTTCACCTCAAATTGATCATGTTATCTTAATCCCCCCATGTGATCAGGACGTAATGCATCTTTAAAGTGAACAATCATTTAGGCATCCAGCCCAACCCCTTGGCATGCAGGCTCTGGATGTAGAGCCGGTCAGAAGTTTCCGTCACCCCTGTCGTTTCCGGGTAAGCACCGCTTGGGTCCTGCAGATCAGCCACCACCTTGCCGTCTTCCGTGAAAGCCATCACATGGCCGTAGGCCTTCGGCACCGGCCACATCGCACGTGGTAGACGCAGAGTGAGTTTACGTAGAAACGGTATAGCCGGGCGGCATGGACGCATTCCAGCTGACAGGATTAATCGGCACCGGCCAGAGGGTCAAATAAGCAGTCAGCAGAAACAAAATGACGACAATCGTCAAAACAATTTTTTTCATGATGCCTCCTTAGTGATAAAAACACAAAACCCCGCCTCTTT
>DIKH01000341.1:2280-2781 GCA_002424495.1 Desulfobacteraceae bacterium UBA5623 | reverse complement strand
ACTTTTGGGCGGTCTTTGAGGCAATAGCGATAGTGTTTCCATTAAAAAGTGTCTCATATTAAGGCTGTTTTTTTGAGACACATTTTGTGGCCAATATATCGAGAGAAAAGCTGAAACAGACGAAACATGGTTCTTTAATTCTTTGATCAGATTAAGAATATTAACCAGATGATCGGTTTGCAGAAAAATATGAAAAATAAACCTGTTTGGTTGGCAAATCCATGATGCGGGCACAACATATGACGGAGGTATAGGACATGTCACCAGATAGAACAGCCAGTCGAGTGGCGCAACTGATAAGCAAGATGGCCGACCGGCTTAAAACCGAAAAAGGATTCCCAAAATCCGAAGATATAAAACAGTTCAGCGAGTTGATATCAAAATATACTGCCTTATTGTCGACCATAAGTGAGAAGCAGTGTAAAGGCCAAGATCTGGAAGATTTTCTAATCCGAGGCAGAAAGGGTGCATATGAAGACCTCCTCCAGGACTGACTCCAGG
>DIKH01000341.1:0-2150 GCA_002424495.1 Desulfobacteraceae bacterium UBA5623 | reverse complement strand
GGACTGACTCCAGGACTGAGAAAATGGGGAAAATACCCGCCGAAAAGACCTCCTTCCAAAAAAGTAGAAGTGGAGAAAAAACAACGTTTGGGGGGCCAAAGTGTCACAACGAAAAAGGGTGTTTAGCCATGTTAAGGCCTGATATGTATAGCAAGGGTTTGAAATGATTGAAGAAGTTAAGAAAAGTTTACATAATCTTGTTTATCAGACATTGAACTTATGTCTTGGGATATCAACAGGTTGCGATTTGAAAAAAGGCGGTAAATCTGTGACACCACGAAATCGGGGGGTGTCAGGGGGTGCGGTGGGAAAGTGGCGCTTTTTGATGATCCGGTATTTGGGGGCTTTCTTATAGCTCAACTTACAGCATGGATCACCAAACATGGAAGCCATGAATAGGGGCACACTACCATGTCAGAGCCCTGGGTGTCAAGCCCTCTTGTCCTTACGGGACACAGGCGGAAGGCAAGAACCAGGAGCCCCCCCTTCGTCTATCTTGAGGGGCCGGGGGGGTTCCAACCAGATCGGGTACTGCCCGCAATTTTTTACGCCAAAAAGTGAGGAACAATGCCATTTTTAAATGACTTAATAGCAAAACCTTTTCGATACGGAGGAAGTGTATCCGATGTGTTTGGTTGCTATTCTTTAGCCAGGGAGGTCCTACGAAGGTTTGGGATTCCCCTACCTTATGTAGACACGAGTGATTTCTCAAATGCCCACGATGAGATAATGCGTTTTGCAATTGCGTCTCGAATATATCCTACGAGGTTGACGGTTAAACCTCCGGAGATAATCAAGTCAGATGGCACCGTAATGACATGGAAGGATCTGGCCAGCACAAAGGTCCTGGTGTATGTGTATCAAGACGATAATTGGACTGAAATCCAAAAACCCGAGGAGGCAGCATTGGCGGTTTTTAATGCACGAGTTTTAAAAACTAACATTCCTCATTTGGGGGTCTTTTTAAATGAGGACGAATTTATCCACAGCAATCCGCCACATGGGGTCAGGAAGGAAGTCCTTGCGACGTCGTTTTGGCGGGGGCCTCTTTGTGGAATTTTTAAGTATATCGGCCCGAGGTTAGATAATGACCTCCATAGTTGAGCCAGGCACGGTGATTCATCCATCTGTAAAGCTGAGTCATTATGTCCGTGTAGGGCGAGGATGCATAATCGGTGAAAACGTAACTCTGAAAAGCGGGGTTATCCTTGCGGAGCGGACCGTTATCATGCCAGACTGTCGGATCGGACGGCATGTAATCGTGGGCGCCTGCTCCCTGGTGAGAGAATCAATTCCGGATGATTCAGGCATATGGGTCGGGGTTCCTTGTCGCCCATTAAAAAAAGTGCAATCAATCTCCAAAGAGAAAATCGGCTATGGCGCGGAAACAGAGTTAACTTTGGAAATTAACAGGATCGGACAATAGAGTTACATATTTATTCGTAAATAAGAAAAGGAGATAGATGCAAATGGAAAGAGAAATACAATATCACGGGAACGGGTTTTATACGGTTGGGATTGACGATCAACCAGTCAGGGCCAAGAGTTATGATGTCCCCTCCCTCAATGACCTGGAAAGCCAAATAAACGAGCTGAGGGCCACGGCTGAGGCCAATGATCTAAGGCTTCACCAGAAGGCGAACGGCCAGCCAAGGGGTAGCCAGGGCCAGGGGGCGGGTGATCTGGAATATCAAACGGCCTTGAAGGCGAAACGGCAGTATCAACATGCGAGGGAGGCTGAGGAAGACGAACGAGTTGCTGATTCTGCCTTTTTGGCCAATGGGGGAAAGATTTCTGAACTGATGGCCAGCAAAGGAACCTATGCCGAGCTTCATATTTTGAATAAAACCGCAGAGGCGCGGCGATTGAAAAAACTTGCTGCGGGAGACAAGCTGAGTTCCGAGGATGAAACGTGGATTCAAGAAATGCTTGGCCTTGCCGGCCAAAAGTGAGCAAGACATGATGGATAATGACACTATCAGCGAAATTCAAGCCATTGAAGAGGGGCTCCTGGCGGTTGACGGCGAGCTTGATCACCTGGAGGCCAATGTCACCGCAGAGGGCCAAAATGTAAAAGAGATGCTCACCGGCTTGATCGTGGCCATGGCCGGGGCAATTGCGGAGGTGCCGGCCAGGAGAAAGGCGGTTGA
>DIKH01000267.1 GCA_002424495.1 Desulfobacteraceae bacterium UBA5623 | reverse complement strand
ACCATATCACCCTCAACCCTGGCCTGAACCCCAAGACCGCCGACTGCCCGGAAATCGCTTATCTGATGGAGCTTGAGACCCCGGCCCTCCGACTCCCGGACAATGGCGCGGCCAAGCGGGTGTTCAGAGCCCTTTTCAGCCGAAGCGGCGATCCTTAGCATTTCATCCTTGTCCATGGGCACTTGATCCAGCAGGATCAGGTCTGTCACCACAGGCCTTCCCTGTGTTATGGTTCCGGTCTTATCCATTACAATGGTATCCAATCCTGTGGCAAGCTCAAGGGCCTGACTGTTTTTAAAAAGGATGCCTTTTTTTGCGCCAAGACCTGTTCCTGCCATAATGGCCGTGGGTGTCGCAAGTCCTAACGCACACGGACAGGCGATAACCAGGACCGAGACCAGCCGGATCATGGCATGGACAAAATCATCGGAAAACGTCCACCATGCGATAAAGGTCAAAAACGCAAGGCCGATTACACCGGGGACAAATATCGCAGCGACCCTGTCCGCCACAGCCTGAACAGGCGCCTTGCTCCCCTGGGCCTGTTGAACAAGACTGATGATACGGGCCAGGGCCGTATCCTTTCCCACCCTGGTCGCCTCGATCTTAAAAAAACCGTGTATATTGATCGTCCCTCCTGTAACTTTGTCTCCGGGCTGTTTATCAACCGGGATGGACTCGCCTGTAAGCATGGATTCATCTACAGCCGATTCTCCTTCAAGCACCTTCCCATCAACAGGGATGCTCTCACCGGGTCTGACAACAAGCACGTCGCTGACTTTGACCTCAAGGATCGGGATCTGATGTTCTCTTCCATCTTTAAGTATGGTGGCCTTTTTTGGCCTGAGAGCGATCAGGCCGCGGATAGCCCCGCCCGTTTTGCCCTTTGTCCTGGATTCAAGCATCTTGCCAAGTCTTATGAGCGTGATGATAACCGCCGAGGTCTCAAAATAGACATGGCCCCTTAAGACAGGAAAAACCAACACTGCCAGGGAATAAAAATACGCCACGGATGAGCCCATCGCCACAAGGACATCCATGTTTGCGCCCCTGTGTTTAATGCTCTTCCATCCACCGATGTAATAGTCCCAGCCGGTATAGAACTGCACCGGGGTTGCAAGGCACAGGAACAACCAGTTGACCCAGGCCGCATGGGCCCAGGCGGCCAAAAGGCCCAGATCTCTTGACATGCTGAGGAAAAAAAGGGGCGCAGCAAAGGCCAGCCCGACCAGAAATTTGTTTCTCTGATCTCTTATTTCCGCGTTTCGTGCAGATTGCTCCGCGTCATCTGCGGTCTCATCAGGGAAAATGGCATTGAAGCCCGCATCTTTAATGGCAAGGATAATGTCTCCTATTTGAACCTCATCAGGATCAAAGGAAACATCCGCCAGCTCTCCCGCAAAATTGACATTGGCCTTTTTTATGCCCGGGATCTTCCTTAATGTCCTTTCAATGGTCATGGCGCAGTTTGCGCAGGTCATGCCGGTTACAGGCAGGATGACATCTTTATCAGGCACAATATCCTCTCTCATTCCGCAGCAGGGTAGTTAATTTCCTTTAACGCCGCCTTGATTTTTTCCTTTGATGCGGGCGACTGCCATTCCACCAAGATGTCTTTGGCTTCCGGATTGCCCTCCACCCTTAATACACCATTTATCTCAGTTAGTTCCCTCTGAATAGCCTTGACGCAATGTAGGCATGATATGTTTGGTATTGAAAGTCTTGTTGTCTCCATTTTGGCTTCCTCCTTGAGATAATTCAGTTTTGTGTGAGCCCATAGTGTAAGACATTTAAAGTTGACACACAAGATTTAGCTTCCTATAGTTTTTACCTCAAAGTCTGTAAGGAATATGCGCATGGATTAGTATAAGGAGCCTCTCCATGGTCAGGTTTATCAAAAAAACGTCAAAAAAGGCAGGCCTCTCCCCAGGCACACTGGTGCATGTGGGCGATAAAAAGGCCGAACATGTCAGGATCAGGGTTGCCGACTACGGAGAGGATCACTATGAGGAAAAGGAGATCACCAATATTGAGGACTGTCTTCCATACAAGGACAGACCGACTGTTACCTGGATCAATATTGACGGCCTTCATGATGTGGCCATTATCGAAAAGATCGGCAACGATTTCGGCCTTCACCCATTGGTGCTGGAGGACATCGCCCACACCGAACAACGGCCGAAGATGGATGAATTCGATGATTATGTCTTCATAATCTCACAGATGCTCTTTTTTGACGAGGAAGAGGACCAGCTAAAGGCCGAGCAGTTCAGTGTTGTCTTGGGCAAGAATTTTGTTATTTCGTTCCAGGAAATGACAGGAGACATATTTGATCCGTTAAGAGAAAGGATCAGGAAGGGAAAGGGCCGCATCAGGAAGATGGGGGCCGATTATCTGATGTATGCGATGATGGATGCAGTCGTGGACAATTACTTTATCGTGCTGGAAAAGATAGGAGAAAAGGTGGAAGAACTGGAGGAAGAACTCCTCAGCCGTCCAGGCCCGGAGCTGCTGCAAAAGATACACAATTTCAAGAGGGAATTGATATTCCTGCGCAAATCCGTGTGGCCCCTAAGGGAGACGATCAGCTCCCTTGAGAGGGGGGAATCGGTCTTCATCCGGGAAAAGACCCTTGTATTTTTAAAGGACGTCTACGATCACACCATTCAGGTCATTGACACGGCGGAGACACTCAGGGACATTGTCACAGGAATGATGGATGTATATCTTTCGAGCGTCAGCAACAGGCTCAATGAAGTAATGAAGATGTTGACGGTTATCGCCACCATATTTATCCCTCTCACATTTATTGCAGGGGTATACGGAATGAACTTCAAATACATGCCGGAGCTGGAATATCCATGGGGATATCCCGCTGTCCTTTTATGCATGCTGATCGTAGGGGTAGTGATGCTGTTGTGGTTCAGGAGTAAAAGGTTTCTGTAAACAAATATAAATTGTTCATCTCCTATTCTGAATTCCGGATCCTGACTCCTGAGTTGTTACTTTATTAATATCTCCTTGATCACCCTTTTCATCTCAACCACATGACTCCCTTCCCAGTATATCCTGTTGCAGGCCTTGCAGATGGCGTATTTGTCGCAATACGCCCTGGTTCTCTGCGGAAGCCTTTCTTCAATGTCACTCTTATTCACATCTGTCAGCAAACTGTTGCAGTTGAGGCACCTTGAAAAGGGTTTGACCTCTTCTCTTATCCCATGCCGTCGTATTACATCCCTGATCTGGACCGCACGCGGTCCCCGGCGCAACAGGATTCCAAGTCCTGCATCATTGTGTTTGAGGAGTTTTTTACTCCTGGTAAGTATAATCCTGCCTTCCTTCTTTGAAATCTCGATTATGTCGCGTGCTGATGACGATGGGTTGAAATATACGTCAAGTCCCAACGCCCGCATGTATCTGACGATATCCCGGATATTAGTGTCTGCTACGAACCGGCTCCTGCAAACAGGAATGGGCTTAAGATGAATGACCCGCTCGATATCCGGCGTTTCACACACCGGATATACGCAGATCCGGTCTCCATCCTGCAGTATATAGCCGAAATCTACAGATCTCCCATTGGCAAGGATAACGTCTATTTCAGTATGAGGCACACCAAGGGCCTCGATCATGTCTTTTACAGACCTCTTTTCGGTAAATTCCGCCTCAATATAAGAACTGCGCCGGTTTTCAGGCAGGATTTCGTTGAGTTCATTGTAAAAACGAAGAGTTGCTTTGGGCATAGGGCACAAGAGCGCGATCATGCCAACTTTTCTTTTTCGCCAATCATAATTAACCCATGGATTATGTTTAGAAAAATGGCTCAATGAGGAAAAGTTGAGTATGTATTTTTGGGGAATCCTAGCACACAAGGGTTCCTCGGACAAGCATTTGTTGAGCCTTATATTGACCTTGACGAATTTACCGCCTATTTGGTAAAAGTATCTACTATGAACATCCTGGATATGATAATAATTGTAATCATGATATACCTCGTCCTGCGTGGGATATTCCGTGGATTCTTCATGGAAATAGCCTCCCTGGCGGGCCTGGTCCTGGGTATTGTTGTGGGCATGCATTCTCATCCCCGGATCACAATTCTCTTAAGGCCGCACCTGCCGTCATTTGACGGCCGTATCCTGGATATCATCAGCTTTTCCATAATCTTCATTGTTGCCCTCATTGTGTGCAATCTGCTGGGATGGTTGTTGAAGACGATAATACACAAGACCTTTCTGGGCTGGACCGACAGGGGGATGGGGGCACTGCTTGCAATACTGAAGGGCGTCATAGTAGCCAACCTGCTTATTTTTGTCCTCAATTTTTTTGTACCTTCAGACTCGCCGCTCGTCGCCAGATCCCGGCTGGCCCCCTTGATCAGATCATCTTATCAATGGATAATAGGGCTGGTATCTCCGGATTTGTTAGAGAGGTGGAAAAAAGAGATCCCCTTGCAGACAAAAAACGCCGATGAGGCCGTATCAAAAAAAATCGGGGCCATCACCAAGACAGATGGAAAATGATAAAATGTACGGGGCAATAAAGGCCCTCATTGACCTGGTTGCAAGGCTTAGATCCCCTGGCGGCTGCCCGTGGGATGCGAAACAAACAGATTCCACAATAAAGGTATACCTGCTTGAAGAGGCATACGAGGTCCTGGATGCCATCGAGAAAGCCTCTGCCGCGGATGTCTGCGAGGAGTTGGGGGATCTCCTGTTTCACATCATATTTTTGGCCAGGCTGGCTTCTGAAAGGGGGGAGTTTGAGTTTGTTGACGTTGTCGAAAAGATCACCCTGAAGATGATCCGCCGGCACCCCCATGTATTTGGTGAGACAAGGCTCAACAATGCAGAGGAGGTGGTGGAAAACTGGGCGATTATTAAAAAAAGCGAAAAAGGGCCTTCCGCTGAAGCATCAGTCCTGGATAGCATCCCGGGGAACCTGCCAGCACTGATGAGAGCGCACAGGCTTGGTGAGAGGGCATCAAGGATCGGTTTCAGTTCTCAAGATGCAAATACCGCCTGGGACGAAGCAATAGAGAAATTCGATGATCTTAAGGCAGCGGTTGCAAATGGGGAAAAGAGTCTTGTCGGTCAAAAGATGGGAGAAGTTTTCTTCTGCCTCGCAACCCTTTCAAGAAACTGGGGCCTTAACAGCGAACACCTCCTCAGGGTTCAAAACAGGCGGTTCTGTGACCGCGTTATGGAGCAGGAACAAAAAGCTAATAGCTAATAGCTAATAGCTAATAGCTAATAGCTTTTTAAAGGGTAACCATGATAAGATTCTTGTGCCTAAACGCCTTTATTTCTGTCCATACCATAATATTCTGCCTCTGGGCGATTTTGCTGTCCTTGTTTGACAGAGATGGAAGACTGATACGGTATTATGTATGTGAGCTGTGGTCAAAGATCATCCTCTGGGTCTGCGGCATCAGGACGCACGTCAAGGGACAGGAAAATATCAGCCCGGATGTCCCCCATGTCTTTATGTCTAACCACCAGAGCTACTTTGATATATTTGCTCTCTTGGCCTATCTTCCCTCTGACTTCAAGTTCATCTTAAAGCATGAACTGATGAAGATCCCGCTCCTGGGCCTTGCCATGAAAAGGGCAGGCTACTTTGCCATTGAAAGGGAAAATCCCAGAGAGGCCATACGGAGCATGGACGAGGTGGCTGAAAAGGTTAAGGCTGGCACATCCGTACTCGTTTTTCCCGAAGGGACCAGGAGCATTGACGGAAGGCTTCAGCCCCTTAAAAAAGGCGGCTTTCATGTGGCCGTAAAATCAGGCTGTGATATTGTACCGATAGCCATAACAAACACCTGCCGCATCGTCACAAAAGGAAGCCGCAAAATCAACAAGGGCGACATTGGCATACACTTCGGAAGGCCCATCTCCGTTAAAGACTACAGCAGGAAGGATGTGCCCGGCCTGATGGACAGGGTCAGTCAAGCGATATTGGAAATGATGGAGGAAGATGGTGCTGAAAGTGGAAAATTCTCGAAAGATCCACCTGTCATGATGAAGGATTAGACCATTGACCCTCACCCCTCCCACCTGTTTCAGGATAGCAGTAACCCTGCCGGTCAAAAAAACCTTTTATTATGCAGCACCCAAGGCGCTTGATCCTGTCGTTGAAATCGGTTGCAGGGTAACTGTCCCATTTAAAGGCCGAAAGGTTACTGGTTATATACTTGAAAAGTCTCTGCTCAATGGCCACCCTGATCTTAAGGAGATATCCGAAGTACTCGATGATGAGCCGCTTTTTTACCCTCAGACGGTCCCGTTTTTTGAATGGGTGGCGGATTACTATGTCCATCCCATTGGCAAGGTAATCCAGGCTGTCCTGCCCGGGGGATTGAATAAGAAAATTTTTAAGACTGCATCGTTGACTGAAACAGGCCTTGAGGCCCTTTTGCGGCTTCCTTCCCACTATGAAGAGGTAAAGATCCTTACCTGGATAAAGGATAACCCTGATAAGCGGCTCCCAT
>DIKH01000120.1 GCA_002424495.1 Desulfobacteraceae bacterium UBA5623 | reverse complement strand
CCACACAAATGTGCGATGCCCCTTTAATATTTATATTGAAGAATACCTTTATCTCATATATGTTACATTGTCAATTTAATTCAATAGTTAGGGCTTGCACAAAACAACTTGGCGTTTTGGCATCCCATTAATATTAAAGGAGTTCCAATCATGACCACCAACGATTCCACTGACTTTATTCGATCAATTATCGCAGAGGACCTGAAGGCCAATAAAAACGACGGCAGGGTGGTGACGCGTTTTCCGCCCGAGCCCAATGGCTACCTTCATATTGGTCATGCAAAGTCCATCTGCCTTAATTTCAGTATTGCCGAAGAGCATGAGGGCGGCATTTGCAACCTCAGGTTTGACGACACCAACCCCAGCAAGGAAGAGATCGAGTACATTGAGTCAATAAAGGAAGACGTCAAATGGTTGGGCTTTGACTGGCAAGACCGCCTTTACTATGCCTCTGACTATTTTGAACAGATGTATGAATATGCCGGGCAACTGATAAAGGCAGGGGCGGCCTATGTAGATGATCAGAGCGCGGATCAAATTCGGCTGACGCGTGGCACTCTTACAGAGCCGGGAATAGAAAGCCCTTTCAGGGACCGCGGCGTGGAAGAAAATATGGATTTGTTCAGACGCATGAGGGCCGGAGAATTCCCAAACGGGGCAAAGGTGCTTCGTGCGAAAATCAACATGTCCCATCCCAACCTCAACATGCGTGACCCTGTGATGTACCGGATACTGCACACCGCCCATCACCGAACAGAGGATAAGTGGTGTATATATCCGATGTATGATTGGGCTCACGGCATAGAGGACTCCATAGAGGGAATAACCCATTCTATCTGCACACTTGAGTTTGAGGATCACCGGCCCTTGTATGACTGGTTCCTGGACCGGCTTGGTGTATATCATCCACGGCAGATAGAATTTGCGAGACTTAACCTGAGCTACACTGTCATGAGCAAACGAAAACTCCTGGGCCTTGTAAAGGAAGGCAATGTTACCGGCTGGGATGACCCGCGCATGCCCACTATATCCGGTCTTAGAAGGAGGGGATTTACACCTGAGGCGATCAGGAATTTCTGTGATAAGATCGGTGTGGCCAAACGTGACAGCATGGTTGATATGGCCCTTCTGGAACATTGCATTCGCGAAGATTTAAACAAGCGCGCCCCGAGGATGATGGCTGTTTTAAGGCCTCTTAAGGTGGTCATTGATAACTACCCTGACAATCATGTAGAGGAACTCGACGCCGTCAACAACCCTGAAGACCTGGGTGCAGGCGTAAGAAAGGTTCCTTTTTCAAGGGTTATATACATTGAACAAGACGATTTCCGGGAAGACCCGCCCAAGAAGTATTACCGCCTGGCGCCCGGCAGGGAGGTGCGGCTCAGGTACGCCTATTTTATCACCTGCACTGGCGTTGTTAAGGGTGAAAAAGGTGATGTCGCTGAGATTCATTGCACATACGACCCTGCGACAAGGGGAGGTGATGCACCGGACGGCCGCAAGGTGCAGGGAACCCTTCACTGGGTCTCAGCCGGCCATGCCATTAATGCTGAGGTCCGCCTTTATGACAGGCTGTTTACGGTTGAAAACCCCGCTGCTGCAAAGGATGAGGCGGATTACCGGTCTTTGATCAACCCTGATGCTCTCCAGGTTCTTAGGGGTTGCATGCTGGAGCCGGGACTTGGCGCGGTAAAGCCAGGCGCAATAGTCCAGTTTGAAAGAATGGGCTATTTTGTTTCGGACACCGTGGATACAAGACCTGGAAGCCCTGTGTTTAACCGTACCGTAACCTTGAAGGATACCTGGGCAAAGATCGAGAAGGCCCAGGTGAGACAGCAGGACTCCAGGGGGGCGAAAGGGAAAGAAAAGCCGGTCAAACCCGGCAGCGGCCCAGAGCCTGTTGTTGAGGAGGTTACGATTGATGATTTTTCAAAGATTGACCTGAGAGCAGGTGTTATACGTGAGGCAGGTCTTGTGGAGGGGGCGAATAAACTGATCCGTGTCATGGTGGACCTGGGGGAGGGCAGGCTGCGGCAGATCTTTGCAGGCATCCGGCAGGCCTACCCGGAGCCTGAAAAACTGGTGGGAAAGCAGGTCATGGTGGTTGCCAATCTCAAGCCCCGGCAGATGAAATTCGGGTTGTCGGAGGGCATGATTTTGGCCGGTGCAGGAAAGGATAAATTGGGCGTCGCCACCTTTGACGGGCAACTGTCCCCAGGTGACAAGGTTTCATGAGTTGCTGGGATTGTCTGTAGTCATTAAGGGTCGCTACCCTGAGGGTAATTATGTGTAAGAGGATTTTTTATTGTTACCCAGTCATGATCTTACTGATGTATCTGTCTTTCCCATCTGCGCTGGCGGATGTTGTTGAGCTGGATAATGGTTCAAGGGTAGTCGGAGACATTGTGAAGGTTGTAGAGGGCAGGCTTTTGATAAAGACGGACTTTGCAGGAGATCTTACAATCCCCATGGATCGTGTGGTCTCGTTTTCATCTGATAAACCCATGTTTGTTGCAGTCCCTGATGAGGATAAATACTATGGCGTCATTACTTATACAAAGGGACAGACAATGATCAATCCGCCGGACTGTGTTGCTGTAATCGAAAAGCCGGATCTTTTAGCCGCCTGGCAAAAGGGAATGCCTGATCCACTTGCCCCCCCCGGACGGAAATGGATCAATGAGGCAGGAGTGGATCTTCTGGGGAGGAAGGGGAACACTGAGAGATTGAGCACAGGCGGAAAGATAAAGGCAAGCCTGTCAGGCCCGGTTGACAGCGTGCTTTTTTATCTCCGGTGGTATTATGCGGAAAAGAACGAGGAAGAAATTGACGATGAAATCACCGGAGGCATTGATTTTGAAACAAGTCTTTCAAAGCGGCTTTACTGGTATGGCCGCCTTGAGCTTGAAAGAGACGATATCGAGTCCCTGGAGCTGCGGACAACAGCCGCTGCCGGTAACGCCTATTATTTCCAGAAAGAGCCGGATCATATATTGAGAACACGCGTGGGGCTGTCATATGTCCATGAATCATTTGTCAATTCAGACTCTGATACCACAATAGGCATTGATTTTGGTTTCCAATATATGAATCAGCCTGCCGAGTGGGGCAGACTGCTCACGGATATAACTTTTACCCCCAGTGTTGAAGATCTATCCGACTACCTTGCCTATCATGAAACAGCCTTTGAAATGCCGCTGTTAAAATCAGACACCTGGAAATTGCAGCTTGGGGTAGCAAACAAATATACCAGCCAGCCGGTCGAGGAAAATGAAAAACTGGACACGGTATATTTCAGCAGGCTGATCTTCAGATGGGGGGAAAGTTCAACGTGTAAGCCGGCCGATCCGGAATTTAAAGCCCCCACCGTGCTCAGATCCGGTCTTGGCCTCAAAGAGGATAAAAAGGCCTTCCCTTGATTATAGTTACACATCCCTTCCCGAAAGAGAATCATTGAATACAGGCCCAGTCAAGAATAAGCATCTGGAATTCAACACCGCCGCCGGCCTTCGGCCTGTTTATTGTCTCCTTCGGGGAATGGGAGAAAAACCCTCGCCTTCAGGCGAGGACTTCAGTTTGATCTTTTTTGTCGTAAGGGTTTAAGGGGTCGAGGATTCAAGGGTTCAAGAGATAAAATGTTTACATTTGTTCGCTCGGCCCCTTAACCCTTGAATCCTTGGACCCTCAAGCCACCGGCTTCAGCCGATGGTGATTGACTTCAGGGTTATATGGGTGCAACAAAAATCCGAAAAAATCAAGAAAAGCGGAGGGGCCACAGCTATTACAGATATGAGAACTCAAATCCATTGACTGAGCCGGATGTCGTTTGATAGAAGGAGAGCGTAGATTTTTTTGAAATTTAGAGGAGAGCTTCCTTTGGAACTGACGGCTATAAAAGGTTTTAAGGACATCCTGCCCGATGAAGTGGGACACTGGCAGAGGCTTGAATCCATTGCCAGGACCTTGCTGGGATCATATGGTTTTCAGGAAATCAAGACCCCCCTGCTGGAGTTTACCGAGCTGTTCAGCCGGGGCATAGGGCAGGAAACCGATATCGTCTCAAAGGAGATGTATACACTTAAAGACAGCAAGGACAGGGGCATGACTTTGCGGCCGGAGGCGACTGCATCGGTTGTCAGGGCCTATATCCAGCACAGGTTGGACCACAAAGGGCCGGTGCAGAAGCTCTTCACAATCGGGCCGATGTTCAGGCATGAACGGCCACAGAAAGGGCGATTCAGGCAGTTTCACCAGGTAAATGCAGAGATGTTCGGCGATGCAGGGCCAAAGAGCGATGCTGATATTATCGTCATGGCCATGTATTTTTTTGAGATGCTGGGGATAACCGGTCTGACTCTCAACATCAATTCCCTGGGCTGCCGGGAATGCAGACCCAAATTCAGGGAGGATCTCAGGCTCTATCTCGCCCAACTGACCGCTTCACTGTGCGAGGATTGTCAGAGGAGGGCGACGGCCAACCCCTTGAGGGTCTTTGACTGCAAGGTGGAGGCCTGCGGCAATGTGGTCTCGGAAGCCCCCTCCGTGCTCGGATTCTTGTGCGGGGCATGCACGGATCATTTTGAATCTCTAAAGGGCTATCTTGCCGGCGCAGGCATGGAATTTACCTTGAATCACCGTCTGGTAAGGGGGCTTGATTACTATAACAGGACCACCTTTGAGATACAGACCGACAGGCTCGGCGCACAGAATGCGGTTGCAGGGGGCGGCAGGTATGACGGGCTGGTAAAGCTGCTGG
>DIKH01000015.1:453-7115 GCA_002424495.1 Desulfobacteraceae bacterium UBA5623 | reverse complement strand
CCTTTCTCATCAGAGAATAGAGTTCAGAAGGGTTGACAAGGGTCTCAGGCAGGGATTTTTCACCGGCAATAATATAACTGTCAAGGAGCGTAATACCGAGACTGCGGGCGGTTTCACGACTAACAGAGCCAGCAGCGTCAGTCATGATATGAATCGGCTGTTCAAAAGGCCGTTGGGGTGAATATTTAACAACCTGTTTGCCGATATCATCATCCGACCATTGAACAATGTCTCCAAGTGACTGGAGTTGTTGCCGCAGGGCCTTGGGATTATCAGTATGGAGATGGATCTTCAGGCAGGATCTGTCCGCGACAGCGACCACGCTCTGTCCGTATGTTGAGAGATGTTTAACGACATCATCCTGTTGACCGGCCACACGAAGGAGTGTGTCCACGCAAAAACTGTTTACTGATTCCGGCCGATATGATGGAGAGACCAAAAGTCTTCCCTTGAAGGCTTCAGTGATCGGTATAAAGGATTGCCTCTGACCGGCAAGGCACGTTAAAAAGCCCTCCAGATAAATAAACATCCCTAAGGCCCCTGCGTCAACAACCCCCGCCATCTTAAGTTCCGGAAGCAATTCAGTTGTAGCGAATACCGCCTTTTTAAGCCGGGCTATAATAGCGGTAACGGATTTGATCTTATCGTCAATAGACCAACTTTCAATGCCTTTTGCGAATTCATCGAAAACCGTGAGCATGGTGCCAGGCTTAGGATCTCCGATCGCCTGCCACGCAAAGTCCCTCCCGGCCTTGGCTGCATGGAGTAAATAGCTGGAAGACTCCGCTGCGAGTAATCCTGTAAAAAAGCGTGCTGCAATGTTCCCGGAATTGCCTGTGGCGGAAGCAAGGAGCTGTTCCATGACACGGGCGCTGTCGCAGTCAAACTGCCGAAGGGGTGCAAGGCTTATCCTCATATTGGAGCCGGTATCAGAGTCAGCAACCGGAAAGACATTAATCCTGTCGAGGAGCTCTGCCCACGGTGCCAGACGTTCGTAGCCTGCGACAAAGGCATGTTGCAGATCCTGATCCATTATCCGAATCCCAGAGCCCTCCTGATTTCAGCAGGTATCTCCAGTTGCAGCTCCATTTCGGGCATCTTGACCGCGACCTGATCCCCCCTTCCCCTGGTACAGACAAGGCCGCTACCGGCCAACCTGATCTCAAAATCCAATGAAATCTTTATTCGCGCCTCCAGAACCTTTGCCCTGCAAATGAATTCGTCGCCATACCTGAGTGGCGCAATGTGTTTTGTAGATGTCCTGATCACAGGAAATGCGTATCTTTTCCCTGTGAAATAGTCATAGAGGTCCACACCAGCATCTTTAAAAAGCGCGAACCTGGCCATGTCAAAATACCTTAGATAATTTCCATGCCAGACAATCTGCGCCGGATCAAGATCGTGGAATGGGACCTTTAATCTGACTTCAGCGCTCTTGGGTGTTTTTTCGCTCATTACCCGTCCAAAAACTTAGGTCAGTCCGCTAAATCCTGTCCGAAACATCCTTTCAATCGCCTCTCTATCATATTTTCCGCTTGCAGTAGAAGGAATTTGATCAACAATCTTGATGCTCCGGGGAATTGCACAGGGTTCAAGCAGATCGGAAAGGGTTTTTCTTAAATGGTTCTTGTCCGGATTTCCCTCAACAACAGCGGCTATTGCATTTTCCCTTCCCTTGCGGACAGGGAGGGCGATTACAACTGAATCGTTTACGCCGGGGACTTTTTTCAGCTTGTCACGGATCTCCTCCAGGTCTACTCTTTTGCCCGCCACCTTGATAACGGCATCTGACCGACCAAGGATAACAAAGCCGTTATCGCCATCAGGCATTGCACGGTCAGATGTCATAAAAAAGCCATCGGCCTGCCTTATAATCTCAGGGGAAATGAATCCTGATCTGATATGGAGCAGTCCATCAGTTATTTTCCAATCAATATCATCGAAGGCTGTAAAACCCGTCTCTCCCTTGGCCCTGCATCGGGAGGCTATGCCTCCGGTCTCTGTTGAGCCGTAGATTTCGACAACACCGACCCCATTTTGTCTGTAAAAATCACTGCCATCTTCCTCCGCAAGCACGCCTGCCGATGAAAAGGCCACTCTCAAAGAACTCCCTTGGATGCCATGACCGCACAATGCCCTGTAGTGCATGGGGACGCCTATTAATATAGTTACGGAGTGTTGTCCTACCGCAGCGATTATCTCATTGGGAAAAGAGCAGATATCATCGAGCACGCTGGAGGATGACACCAAAGGGGCGAGGATTGAAAACAGCAGCCCATATATATGATAAGGAGAAACAGTGGAAATTATGCGATCACTGGGAGAGATATGATATTTTCCGGAAAGATAAAAGGCCTCGGCAAGCAGGTTTTTTATTGTCTTTGACCAGATCCTGTGTGTGCCTGTCGAGCCCCCTGTATAAAGCCTCAGCCACTCCCTGTCAGGGTCAATAGCTGCACTCTGCGACAAACTGGTCCCGTGCCCCGGCAGGGATGCCGGAATTATCGCTTCAACCCCCAGGGGGAGATCCTTATCATGGTCTGAGATTGCAAACTTAAATCCTGTTGAATTATGCATTTCAAAAAGGGCATGCGGGGAATGGGAATAGGGAAGGACAAGTAGAAATCCACTGGAAAGGGCTGCGAGAAGGGCGGATACTATAACCGCCTTGCTTTCAGAACAAAGACAAATGGGGGCATCGCCAAGATCCAAAGATGAAAACAAGGATGTGAGCCCCGCGGCCATTTCATAGACTTCACGATAGGTGCGCCCTGAAAGGGTGAAATATCTTTCAGGATACCTGGGCCCGGAGAGGATTTGCTCAATCTGTCTTTCAAGACCCTTGTCCGAATGGGTTTTCATAGGCATTCCTAATTTTTGCCGGGTCCTTAGCCCTTTTCACACTTGTCAGGTTCAAAATTTCGTTTTGCAGCCAAAAATGTCGGCAGATGCCGCAGCATGTACAAAAGGCTCCACCTGTGCTCCCAAAGCCTGCTTCTGAATCTCTTTCGCCAACCCCCCCCCGAATAAAATCTCTTTACATGTTCATTGTAAAGCTGGTCAAGCTCTTCTCTTGAGCCAACTCCTTTTGGAACGAATACAAAGTTAAGACAATTCATTTTCCGCCAGTCATTGTCAAATGAGCCTTTCTCGGATATCGTCGGCCATATTGGTGCACCAGGAAATGGCGTAAACTTGGACATGTTCATGTCATCAAGGCCAAGAGACAGGACAAAATCGCTGGTCTTGCGGATTGAGTCGCTGGTCTCGCCCGGAAGCCCCATCATAAACAGCCCCTTGGCCCTGAGCCCATTTGCCTGGATCCGTTTGACTGTGTCTATTATCTTTTCGATATTAACACCTGGTTTATGGATTTTCATCAGACCAGGGTCGCCTGTCTCGATTCCCAAAGACAGCTGCAAGAATCCTGCGGCCTTGAGCATCCTCAACAATTGATCATCTACGTGTCCTACACGCACTGCGCAATTAAACTGCATGGCCAAAGGTCTTGAAATCAACCTGTCACACAGGTCGCTGATTCTCTCGCGGTTGGTAGTAAACAGGTCATCGTAAATATTGATATGCCTGACCTTGAAATCCGTCCGCAGGTACCTCATGTGCTCATAGACATATTCGCCGGAGTTGTACCTGAAGCCGTGTTTGAATACCGACCTGTCGCAATATGAACACTGATACAAGCATCCGCGGCTTGTAATCATTGTAGCGCCTGGGGTCATGATATAGCTGAACAGGGGAAGATTATATCCCTTAGGGAATCCTCTGAGCTTTTCATATGAAGGGAAAGGAAGTGTATCGAGATCAGCGATCTGGGCACGTGGGGGGTTTGTAACTGAGCTAGACCCGTTTTTCCAGATAAGACCGCCAATAAGTTTGGGATTCTGCCCTGCCGCCAGCTCCGCCATAGTGATTTCCCCTTCACCCATGCAGAGAAAATCAATATCCTTAAAGCGATCAAGCAGGACAGCTCCCATTGCCGAGATGTGTACCCCCCCGAAGGCAATGCTGACCTGCGGCCTGATCCCTTTTATTCTGCTGGCAATATCATAGCCGTCAAAAAAACCAGATGTCGTCGCGGACACCCCTACCAAATCAGGGTCATGAGCCAGTATGGCCCGGACATTGGAATCAGTATCCTCAGGCGCATTAGGCCCGAGGCAGTCATGAACAAAGACCTTGTGTCCCTGACCATCGAGATATGCTGCAATGGAAAGAAGGCCCAATGGCGCCATCCGATTGGCCGTGGAGGTTATATCCTTTTTTCCAGGAACCCAGTTGGAGCCTGCCGGGTGGACAAGTACTATTTTCATGACAAACCGTACATCGTTATAAGGAACTCTTGAGAAGTTACCCTTATGCCTTGTACCTCTTTTTTATCATTTCGAACGCCTGGGAAATAAAAAAAGCGACAGCCGCAACCATTACAATCGTGGCGCCGGATGTGAGGTTATAGTTAAAAGACAGCCACAGGCCAGAGACTGTAAACAAGATCCCCAACAGGCACGCTAAGGCCATCATCTTGCCCAGGGAACCGGTATATTTTTCCGCAATATAAGGGGGGATAGTCAGAAGCGCAATTACCAGGATAAGGCCGACCACCCTGATCACCATGACAACACAAAGGGCGGTCATACCCAGCAGGCTAAAGTACAAGAGCCTTACGGGTATGCCCGCAATAAAGGCGAATTCCTCATCATAAGACATCGCAAGCAATTCTTTGTACAGGATGACGACAGATAAGACAATGATAATGTCTAAAGGGACCATAAAAAATATGTCCGACTCCGGCACCGCGAGAATACTGCCGAATAGATAGCTTATCAGATCCACATTATAGCCCGGCGTCATGTCAATAAGTATAATCCCCAAGGCCATACCTACCGCCCATATAACCCCAATGAAGGTGTCCGCCCTGTGCCTGTTTTTGAAACTTACAGCAGCCATGATCATAGAAACCGCTATGCTAAAAAGACCAGCACCCAGGGTCGGGGAAATCCCGGTAAAAAACGCAAGACCTATACCTCCATAGGCGGCATGGGCGATCCCCCCTGAAATAAAGACAATCCGGTTGACCACCACAAGGCTGCCTACGATCCCGCATGATATGCTGACCAGTATGCCTGCGAGCAACGCGTTTCTTATAAAATCAAACTGAAGTGCATCCCACATCTCATTGCTCCCTGTGGTCAGGAAAAACCCTGTGGGGGACACCGTGGGCCACCAGATCAACCGGACACTGATAGGCCATGTCAATCATCTCACGGGTGATCTTTCCCTGTTCATGGAATATCATAGTGTGGTTGACACAGGCGACGGATTTTACATTGCTCGATATCACGCCGATGTCATGGGTGACCACCACAATGGTCGCATCCTTGTTGAGTTCTTTTAAAAAGCTGAAAAGGTCTGTCTCAAAATAGGGATCAATGCCGGCGGTTGGTTCATCCAGGAAGAATATCTCCGGCTCAGAGGCCAGTGCCCTGGCAATAAATACGCGCTGCCTCTGTCCCCCTGAAAGCTCACCAATATGCGCTTGTCTAAATACACCCATGCCGACCCTGTCAAGAGCCTCTTCCGCCTTAATGCGGTCATTACGCGAATAGGGCCTTCCTATGAGGGACCTCCTTAAGCGACCCATCAGCACGATGTCAATCGCTGAAACAGGGAATCTGAGGTTGAAATCCGTGTACTGGGGCACATAACCAATACGGTGTTTTGCGTCATGCGGGGCCTTGCCCAACACGATGATCTCTCCCTTGTCCGGCGCAAGGATGCCCAGCATAAGCTTAAGAAGCGTTGTCTTGCCTCCACCGTTTGGCCCGATAATCCCCAGAAAATCACCCTGTTTCAAGGTAAAGGTGATGTCCTGCAAAATGGCCGTCCTGTCATATGAAAAGCTGACGTCTTTAACCTGAACTGCATCAGGTCCCATTGCTTCCTCAAAAAGGTTAAGGGTGACTGTTGGGTTATACCATTGAGCCAGATTAACTAACCCGTCTTGCTGGAAATATCAAGGGACTTCTCTTGAAGGGGGAAATCATCTTATTGAGGCCGTCTTTTAGACCATGGGTTGATTTAATCGCTCTATTTGCTTTTGCTGGTGAGTTGGGGGGGGGGTGGTTGAGGCGCTTAGGCCCGTTGGGTTATTTGGATTTCTTAGCTTTCACAATATGTTCACCAAGGCCGCTTAGGTCCATCATCCTGCGTGAAAATGCATATCAAAAGGCATAGAGAAGGGCCTTGATCGCCTATGCCTCTCTCTAACCTTCTGCGGCGGGCCACCATGAAAGCCCAACATACGAACAAAACTCGATTAACTCGACAGACCCAAGCAACCCCTTACGCGAAGGCGGCCCTGCGATCTGTGCTGCATCGCCGGTTGAAGCGCCTCATTTCAATGACGTTACTTGCTTTCTCATATTTTTTCTGGATATCTCCACTGCTTCTGCGGTCTTCGAGCACCCTGCGATTTGCGCCGTTTCTGCGATCAAGTCCGCTTCTGCGTTCCAGACCGCATCTTCTCTCCGGTATATGATCGGTGTAGGAAAACTGCCTCAGATCAATACCTGAACGTCTGCCGCCGTTGTCTATCAAGCTGAAGTTGTTAATCAAGCTGTTCACCTTCCTTGGTTCCATTTTGATAA
>DIKH01000015.1:0-375 GCA_002424495.1 Desulfobacteraceae bacterium UBA5623 | reverse complement strand
GCAAAGGCTTTTTGAAAGCCCAAGTCCCTGAGTCTGCAATAGACATGGAGTGGGTTCATATAGTGTTTGAGTGTTGTTACCATAGCTCATCCTGAAAAAACAAGATCATACGCTGAAAGATGTTGTTAATTATCTATTAAAAATCCAACATAATCCAGCATCACACAAATAAAACAGCCCCCTTCACTAAATGTTGCGAGACTGTTAATAAACCTGGGTTGAGTTGTTCTTTTTTGGAACTTGGGATCGGTTCCACGGTGCAGGGGTTGAAAGAAAATCCCTCAAATCAGGTCACACCAAATTTTATTAGCTCCTCCTAAGAAGCCTGCTCCTTTGTTGGGTTCATTGGACACGTCTCACCGGTTGGCCCAAAGA
>DIKH01000161.1:19328-24057 GCA_002424495.1 Desulfobacteraceae bacterium UBA5623 | reverse complement strand
GCGGCCCTTCCAATAGGATAAAGGCGGCAGGCGCCGGGCCGGTCTTCATAGAGGGTGCATCCATCTGTTGTCACAAAAGGGCAGGTCTTTTTTTCATCATCCCTCATCTTGAGCCTGACCATGGGAAAACGCCAGTGCAAGGTCAGGTCAGTATCGGTGTATTGATCCAGGAACTGATCAGATGAAAGCCCCAGACGGTTTTTCATTCGTAGGATATCGTAAGGAGTCAGGGCCAGACGAAGCCTTGCACAACATTCCGTAAAACATGAAATGCCCTTATGGCAACTGAAGTGAAATGTATTTCCGGCAAGCGGACTGAAGATTTCGTCATTCATCTGGCACTGATCACCTGAGTCATTTGTCCTTGGGCATCGCTTCCGGCTTTATAAAGAAAAGCTTCTGACCAAAAACGCCGAATTTCACCCAATCAAAGGCGAACTTCAAGAGTTCGATCTCGCGCCGCTTTATTTTTTCTATTGTTATATCATCCACCTCAAACCGATTGAGGAATGTACTCTTGAATACAAACTCCCTGAATTTGTCCAGATTATATAACGCCATAAAGGTCATCTGAAAAATCTTGGGGTTGTCTATGTCCAGATCTTGGGCCTGGAGGGGGGCGGTTACCTGCATAAAAAGATTGTTCATTTCATCGTAAATAGCAATCCCCTGCTCCAGAAGCCACTCGGAGATCACCAGTTTCTGGTCTTGTTTAAAGCCCTGGCAGAGCGATTTATTGGCTATGATACCAAAGGTGCCGTCGTCATTCATATCCAGGGGATACATCCGGCAAGGCCAGGGACGGTCATCATATATGGCGCAACCCTTTTCAGATACAAACTGGCATTTTTTTGTTTCCTCGTTCATCTTTAGAACAACCATAGGGATCAGCCGCTTTTCTTTTTGAATCACAATGGTGTACCTGTCTATGAACTCCTCTGAAGTGATGTTGAGTGCGTTTTTCATCCTCAGGACATCATAAGGCGTGAGGACAATCGTGACGTCCTGACAGCATTGGGTAAAACATGAAAGGCCGGGGCCGCAGCCGAATTGAAAGAGATCCTCCGGTTCCATCCTTATGGACATTTTTTTGTTGGATTCCATCATTTGTCTATCCTTTTCCTTGACTAATAATATTTGCTGGCTCTATAGCAGGTGTAACTGGCTACGGTCAATAAAATTAATATTTTAAGGAGGACAACCTGTACATGAAAGCTAGAACCTTCGGGATAATAAAGCCGGACGGCGTATCAAGGAATCTGATCGGATCAGTCATCAAACATCTGGAAGATGAAGGGCTGAAGATAGTCGCCATGAAGATGATAAGGATGACAAAGGCTCAGGCCAAGGGATTTTACAAGGTACACGAGGCAAGACCCTTTTATGAGAGCGTCACGGATTTCATGTCATCTGGCCCATGTGTGGTTATGGTACTTGAAGGAGATGACGCAGTGAATAAATACAGGGCCATTATGGGCGCAACCAGCTATAAAGAGGCAAAGGAAGGGACTATCAGGCGCACCTATGCGACTGACATCGAAAAAAACGTGGTGCACGGTTCTGATTCCAGAGAGACCGCCGATTTTGAAATCGCCTATTTTTTTAATGCGTTGGAAATGTAGACGTAACTTCTAAAAAAGTTCGGGTGCGAGCGGGCAGGGGTGGAGGTCTGTTTTGAATTGCGCATAATTTTTGTTGGTGCTGCTGCCACTCACCGTAGCTGTTGGGTTCGTACCCTAAGATACCTAAGCTGAACGATTAGCTGTACTCCAGCAATGGCCAAATATAATGCGAAACAATCGTAAGGAGAATGATAAATCGCATGAGTGTGTCTCGTAATTAATATTGAGACAAAAATGCCTCATGAGGCATAAAACTGTAGGCCTTTTGGCGGTGAATATCTACATTTTTTGAATAGCGCTTTTCGGACGAGAGCAAGAGTGATCATTAATGCAAGATGGGATCAGCGTTCAAAATCCCTGAATTTGGCTTCTATGGCGCTGATATCTTCAATACGAATCATGGCATCGAAGAAATCTTTGCCGTCAAGTTTTTCCAAATGTATTAAATTTTTTCCTACTGCCTTGAGGATACCGGCAAGGGTTTGTCCCTTATCAATAGTCACATACACATGCTTGCCCACGAGAGACTTTAGATTGTCCTCCATGGAANNCTGCATCCCCACTAAGGCTCAAGAATGCTGCAAGAAACATCGCCACTAGTGTAACTCCCATAACACCCAATAAAGATTTCCTTCTCTCCATAATATAACCTCCCTTTGTTTTTCAATTGAGACAATCTCAAAACATATCGAAAAAGGCTCTCGAAATCAGACTATCATCTCAGGCCCATTTTCATGTGTCAATATGTCTAACAGGAATTATGAAAAAATGTCTTTTTTTGGATACCTCAGACGGGCTAGGACTGCCTAGGCCTTCAATGAGTATTCAGCGCCTTNNAGACTTTAGATTGTCCTCCATGGAAGAGTCCACATTATAGGCCATACCTTCAATGGGTATGACTTTGGCTGATGCAAGTGCATCCCCACTAAGGCTCGGGAATACTGCAAGAAACATCGCCGCTAGTGTAATTCCCATAACACCCAACAAGACTTTTCTACTCTCCATGATGCAACCTCCTTTTGTTTAAGTTTTTTCATACGGGCTATGCCTTCAATGAGTATTCAGCGCCTTTTTCCAGCCCCTTCCGGTTAAGTTCCATCAGCGAGGCTTTTTTGGCCTTTATTATCTCAGAGAGGCCCTTCATGATGGAATCCTGGGTGGTAATCCCGGTCCTTGCAACCAGGGCCCCCAGCATAATCATATTAATGGTGCGGTCGCTGCCCAGTTCTCTGGCAATGTCATTGGCAGGGATTTGTACGAACTGCACGTCTTGTCTTGAAGGTATATCCGTCACCAGGCTTGAATTGATTATTATAAGGCCTCCCTCGCTAATCAGAGGCTGATATTTTACAAGAGAGGGCTTGTTCATGATTACTGCATAGTCAAGTGTTGAGGCAACAGGCGAGAATATCTCTTCGTCAGACACAACGACCGTACAATTGGCCGTTCCCCCGCGCACCTCAGCGCCATATGTGGGAAGATATGTCACGTGTCTGCCGTCTCTCATTCCTGATACGGCCAGGACATAACCCATCATCAGAACACCCTGTCCCCCAAAACCTGAAAAAACCGTCTTTTTTATCATAGCATCACTTACCCTAAACCGTCTATCATGCAGCTTTCCCTATCAAATCTTTCCGACCTCATCCTTGATCAGCTTGATGGGAAAGAATTTTGTCATTTCATCTTCAACCCACTTGGTGGCCTCCACCGGCGTAAGCTTCCAGTTGGTGGGGCAGGGTGAAAGGATCTCTACCAGAGAAAAACCCAGGCCCGCCATCTGGACCCTGAATGCCTTGGTAATCGCCTTTTTTGTGTGCATTATTCTCTTAGGGGAATTTACAGCTGTTCGTTCGATGTATTTACTTCCCTTTGTAAGGGCCAGCATCTGGCTCAGGTCAAGGGGCGAGCCGTCTCTTTGGGTGTCTCTGCCTCCAGGCGTGGTAGTGGAGTTTTGACCAGTTAGCGTTGTTGGCGCCATTTGTCCGCCTGTCATTCCATATACGCCATTATTGACAAATATAACCGTGATATTTTCCCCCCTGTTTGCAGTGTGGATGGTCTCCGCGGTCCCTATGGCCGCTATATCACCATCTCCCTGATAGGAAAAGACTATCCTGTCCGGCAGGACCCGTTTTATTCCAGTGGCCAGAGCCGGTCCTCTTCCGTGAGGGGCCTCTCCCATATCCACATCCAGATAATTGTAGGCAAGGACTGCGCAGCCCGCGGGCGGCACGCATATCACCCTGTCCCTGATATCAAGCTCTTCGAATATCTCTGCGAGCAGGCGGTGGATTATGCTGTGTCCGCAACCGGGGCAGTAATGAAAAACCGCATCTTTGAGATACGTTGGTCTCTGAAAAACCTTCTTAGCCATCTTATTCCTCATCGAGCTGCCGGCTTTGATAAAGCCTTTGAATTTCGCCCGCTATTTCTTCCGGTGTGGAGATAATGCCGCCCGGACGACCGTAGAAGTGGATATTGGCGCTTCCCTGTATGGCAAGCCTGACATCCTCCAGCATCTGTCCCGTGCTCATTTCAAAAACGAGAAATTCGTTGATACGGCCGGTCATTTTCTGAAGTATTTGCTCAGGAAAGGGCCAGAGCGTGACAGGCCTTATCAGTCCTACCTTAAGCCCCCTTTCCCTCGCCTTTCTTACTGCGCCCTTTGCGATCCTGGCGGCAGTGCCGTAGGCAATGACCACCAGACGGGCATCATCTGTCTGATACTCCTCACAACTGGCGATCTCGCGGCTGATGGTCTCGTGTTTTCTTACCAGCTTCCAGTTGTGGGCCTCTTCCAATGAGACATCAAGAATCAGGGATCTTATCAGTCTGCTGGGCCTCCCTTTTGCCCCGTCCAAAATCCAGGGCTTTGGGGGCAGGTCCTTTGGATCAATCGGATCAGGAAACTCAACAGGCTCCATCACCTGGCCAATCATCCCGTCCCCTATAATCATTACAGGGATCAGGTAGTTGTCAGCGTATTCAAAGGCCTTGCGGGTCAAATCCGCCAGTTCCTGACCTGAAGCAGGGGCCAGGACAATGGTCCTATAGTCGCCGTGTCCCCCTCCGCGGGTCGCCTGAAAATAATCACCCTGGGCTGG
>DIKH01000161.1:1470-19269 GCA_002424495.1 Desulfobacteraceae bacterium UBA5623 | reverse complement strand
GCAGCAAAGGAGAGTCCCTCCTGTTTAAGGCTGATCCCCGGACTTGAGGAACTGGTCATGGCTCTCGCGCCTGCCATGGACGCGCCCAAGACCATATTGATTGCGGCGATCTCGCTTTCAGCCTGTATAAATGTCCCGTCGGGAAGCTTTGCCATTGCCGCGGCAGAATATTCCGTCAGCTCATTTTGGGGGGTGATGGGGTAGCCTGCATAAAAACGGCAGCCTGCTCGTACAGCGGCCTCGGCAATTACATGGCTTCCACTCATCAATTGCTTTTCACTCACGATACACCTCTATTGCAACATCAGGACATATGGTGGCGCATAGGGCGCACCCTGTGCATTTCGGGCACTGTTTGTCCGGGTCTGTCTCCACAACTTGTGCAGGATAGTAGCCCTTTTGATTCAACCTTTGAGAGACCATAATCAGCTTTTCCGGGCAGACCGATATGCATAGATAGCAGGCCTTGCAGGCTTCACTGTCCAGTGTTATCCTTCCAACCTTTTTTGCCATAACATCATACCACTCACTTATTATATGACTATGCTCATGAGCACATAATGAAATATGCCCAAGAGGCGGTGAAAATTATTACTTCTGTGTGGTTTTGTCAAATATTATATTCCCCCCGGCTTACCTTCTAAAGGCTTACACCTGCAATATCTTTGTGGAAAACCCTATGGCTTGAAACTGTCTTTGTAGTGCCTGGATCAGATTCGGATATGCTTGATTTTGGCTCCAAAGCAGTTACCAAAAGTTCCTTGACAAATAAATATAGCTGTCTATAAGAATGCGAACGTGCAATTTTTTACATTTTAAGAACTAAGTTGGGAATATTCCGGTGGAATTGGCAATGCAAATCACACAAAAGCAGGGCGACTACTGTATGGAATGTGGAGTATGTACGGGAAGTTGCCCCATCAGTCGTATATTACCCGATTTTTCACCCAGACAGATGATCAAGCGGGCCATGATTGACCCGGACGGGGAGTTGCTGAAAGGCAATGAAATTTGGGCATGTTTGAGTTGTGCGCGTTGCAGCTCCCGCTGCCCGGTTGAGATTGATTTTCCCGAATTTATCCGTTCCTGTCGCTTAAAGGCGCGTGAGGCAGGGAATTTGCCTATGGAAAGCCATCAAGGCATCCTCCAGACCATCGCCAGCCTTCAAACGGGTGATCTCAAGCAACAGCGCACCTCATGGGCGGAAGGGGCTGGCAAATTTTTAAGCTCTGGCGATTATTTCTATTTCGTGGGGTGCCTGCCGTATTTTGACCCTGTTTTCAGCTACCTGAACTTGCCACCAGTTGAGAGCGCAAGAAGCGTGCTTGGCATCTTAAACAAGATCGGCATTGAGCCTGTGATCAGTAACGATGAACGCTGCTGCGGTCACGACGCCCTGTGGAGCGGAAATGACAATACCTTCCGCAGGCTGGCCGAGCGCAACATCGAGGTGATCAGGGCCTCAGGCGCCAAGACCGTTGTCTTCAGCTGCCCTGAGGGATACTCCACCTTCAAGGTCCACTATCCCCAATATGTTGGCGAGCTTCCTTTTGAGGTGCTCCATATTACGGAATTGCTGGGCCGGGAGCTGCCTGGAAAAGACCTTGGCTTCAGGCCTTCTTCCAATGGTGTGATTACATACCACGACCCGTGCAGGCTCGGCAGAGGCGCCGGCATATATGATGAGCCCAGGCAACTGTTGAGTCTCATCCCGGAGACCAGGCTGGTGGAAATGCCCCGCAACAGGGAAAACTCCCTTTGTTGCGGTACAAGCGCCTGGATGGAGTGCTCCAACTGTTCCAAGTCTGTCAGGCTGGAAAGGCTTGAGGAGGCCGTGCGAACAGGGGCCGGTACGCTGGTTACCGCCTGCCCGAAGTGTCAGATCCATTTCACGTGCGCCAGGCAAAACAGCGATCTCAAGCTTGAGGTGAAGGATCTCTACACCTATCTTTTAGAAAATATCAAGGGAGAGTAAGGAACGGGCTGATGTTTTTTTCTATCTCTTTATATATCGCGTTATTGGTCTTCGGGCTGGGCCTGATCTACAAGGTATCGAACTGGTTCCGCTACAGCATCGGTACTGATGCAGCGGAGATTCCAACATCAAAGAGGGTATCTGCTGCGATAAAAGGCATTATCTCAACCCTTTTCAGTGCAAACCTTTTTACCCTGATCAAGGTCTTTATCCTGGATGTGGTCGTGCAGCAAAAGATCCTGCGGCAAAACAAGATGCGCTGGCTTATGCACATGTGCATATATCTGGCCTTTATGCTGCTTTTGCTGATGCACGCCCTGGAGCAATACGTTTCCGCCAACCTGTTTTCAGACTACTATTCCACGGTCAATCCCTTTATGTTTCTGAGGGATCTATTCGGGGCCATCGTTATTGTAGGAATAGCTATCGCGATCTTTCGTCGTTTTATTCAAAAGTTGCCTCGGCTCAAGACCAATTCCATGGACCATTATGCGATCATTATTATTGCCCTGATCATGGTCTCAGGCATACTCCTTGAGGGTGCAAAGATTATATCCCATGGCGAATTTCAATCCATGGTGGAGGAATATGGAGACCTTGACGACGAAGAAGAGATAGCAGCCCTCGAGAGCTTCTGGGTGGCCGAGTTCGGGGTTGTATCTCCGAACGTTAAGGGACCTTTTGACGAGGAGATCCTGGACCAGGGCCGTGAAACCCACGAGGCGACCTGTGCGGATTGCCATTCCAACCCAAAATGGGCCTTCACAGGCTATGCAGCTGGCAAGGTATTAAGCCCCATGGCGCTTGGCCTGGATAAGGTCGGCGGCGCTGACATCCTGCGGTACATCCACTTTCTAGCCTGTTTTATCGGCCTGGCGTATCTGCCCTTCAGCAAGATGTTTCATATAATAACCAGTCCGTTGAGCCTGATGGTCAACGCAGTGATGGCAAAGGGAGGATCTGAGCCTGCCAATATTGCAACCAGGCAGGTGATGGAACTGGATGCATGCACCCACTGCTGCACCTGCTCATTATATTGCTCTGCCGGCGCGTTTTATTCCCATTTTTCAAACGACAATATTCTTCCTTCTGAAAAGATGGCCTCGGTCAAGGCCCTTATATCCGGCAGGGATCTCAGTGATAAGGAGATCAAAGAGATCCAGGAGGGCGTTTATATATGCACCAACTGTAAACGCTGCACCGTGGCCTGCCCGGTCGGCATCAACCTCCAGGACCTGTGGTTCAGCGTAAGGGAATCCCTCTTGACTAAAGGGCGCCCGGAACTATTTACCCTTACGCCCCTATCCTTCTACCGCGGCTTTAGAAAAGAAGACCTTGACTCCGCCAAATACCTTGAGCCTCTGAACAAGGCCAGACAGGCTATTGTCGGCAGTCATGATTTAAAGAAAAAAAGGGATGAGGTCCTTTCAGTGAGCGGCGCGGATAAGGGTTTCAAAGACGGACTCAATCTGTCTGATCAGGCAAATACATTCTCGGTCTGTTTCGGCTGTGAGACCTGTACAAGCGTCTGCCCGGTTGTCGCAAATTACGATAATCCGGTAGAGGTCCTTGACCTTTTGCCTCATCAGGTGATGCATTCGTGCGCATTGGGCATGAAAGAGCTTGCTATAGGCTCCAACATGTTGTGGGACTGCCTGACCTGCTATCGGTGCCAGGAGCAGTGTCCACAGGGGGTATGTATTACTGATGTCTTTTACGAACTTAAGAACGAAGCGGTGCGGGTAGCAATAGGAAAAGGCATATGAAATTTGCACTATTTATAGGCTGCAACATCCCGGCGCGCGTGAGCCAATATGAATCCTCGGCAAGGGCGGTGCTGGAAAAACTCCATGTGGGTCTGGTGGACATAACAGAGTTTAACTGTTGCGGATATCCTGTCAGAAACATTGACCATGATGCATTTGTGCTGTCTTCCGCAAGAAATCTTGCCCTTGCTGCAAGACAAGGACTTGATATAATCTGCCTGTGTAAATGTTGCTATGGCAGTCTGAAAAAGGCGGCTTTCTTATTGAAGGAAGATCCCCTTCTGCGGGACAAAATAAATGGGCAACTGGTCAGAGAAGGCCTGACATATGAAAAGGATGTTGAGATCCGCCATTTTCTCTCGGTCCTGTATCACGATGTCGGGGTCAATACCATAAAGGAAAAGGTGCAACGGCCTTTCAGTGATTTAAAAATTGCCGCCCACTATGGCTGTCATGCGCTAAGGCCCAGTAAAATCGTCCAGTTTGACGACCCTGTGAATCCAACCATCTTTGAAAAGCTCGTGGAGGCGACAGGCGCAAAGAGTGTTGAGTGGCCTTTGAGGCTCGATTGTTGCGGCGCGCCGTTATTGGGAATAAACGATAGCCTATCAATGGACCTGACGGAAAAGAAACTCAATAGCGGAAAACAGGCAGGAGCTGCTTATCTTTGCACTGCATGTCCATATTGCCAGATGCAATTTGATACGGTTCAAAAGATGATTTCCAGGAGCAGGGGGACCAACCACGAGATACCCTCTATTGTCTACTCGCAGCTTCTGGGACTGAGCATGGGCATTGAGGAAAATCTTTTGGGGTTGGGTATGAATCAGGTCAGGCCCTAGGGCCTCAGTGGGTTTATATCGAACGGAAAGAAGAATAAATAAAAGCCGTTAGCTATTGGCTATTGGCAATATCGCTTAGGGCTAATCGCTTTTTTGAGGAAAGAACAAATGTCAAAAAAGACAGTCGCTTCAGTGCTGGTCGCAGGCGGGGGCATTGCCGGTATGCAGGCAGCGCTCGACCTTGCCAATTCCGGCTTCTATGTCTATCTGGTTGAAAGATCTCCATCCATAGGCGGGACAATGTCCCAGCTTGACAAGACCTTTCCCACCAACGACTGCGCGATGTGAATTATCTCGCCCAAGCTGGTCGAGGTCGGCCGGCACCTTAACATCGAGCTTTTGACCGTTTCCGAGATACAAGGCATATCCGGAGAGCAAGGGGACTTTGAGGTCAAGATCCTGAAAAGGCCGCGATATGTTGACATGGAAAAATGTATCGCATGCGGCGCCTGTAGTGAGAAGTGTCCTCAAAAGGTGTCGAATGAATACGATGCAGGGCTGAACAAACGAAAATCCATCTATGTAAAATACGCCCAGGCAGTACCCCTAAAATACTCCATTGACAGCGACACCTGCATCTTTTTTAAAAAGGGAAAATGCAAGGCCTGCGAGAAATTATGCCCTGCCGGAGCTGTTAATTTTGAGGATAAGGCCAGAGAATTAACGGTCAATGTGGGCGCGGTGATCATCGCACCCGGCTGTGAGGTCTTTGATCCTGTCACCTATGATGTCTACGGGTATGGAAAATCGCCAAATATTGTAACCAGCCTGGAGTTTGAGCGGATACTGGCGGCCACTGGTCCATTTGGCGGCCACCTGGTGAGGCCATCGGATCATAAGGAGCCGCAGAAGGTTGCGTGGATACAGTGCGTGGGCTCCAGAGACATACACGCGGGCTCCCAGCCATATTGTTCTGGGGTCTGCTGCACCTATGCGATAAAAGAGGCGATTATCGCCAAGGAGCACCAGAAGGGCGGCCTTGATACTGCGATATTCTACATTGATCTCAGAACCTATGGAAAGGACTTTGAGAGATATTACAACAGGGCGGTGGATTCAAAGGTGAGGTTTGTCAAATCCAAGATCGCAGGCATTGTCACGGACCCAACCACCCAAAATCAAGTTATCCATTACATAGACGAGGCGGGCAGGAGGGTTGAAGAGACCTTTGATATGGTGGTGCTCTCCGTTGGCTTTAAGGTGTCTCAGGAGGCGGTCAGCCTTGCTGAAAGACTGGGTGTTGATCTTGATCAATACAGTCTTGCCAAGACAAGCGATTTCCAATCGGTCAAGACCTCAAGGCCCGGTATATTTGTCTGCGGCAGTTTCCAGGCCCCAAAGGACATCCCCCATTCTGTTATCGAGGCAAGCGCCACTGCTGCTGAGGTGGAAAGCGTGCTCGCACAATCCCGAGGATCATTGGTCAAGACAAAAGAGGTCCCTGTAGAAAAAGACGTTAGAGGTGAGGATCCCAGAATCGGGGTCTTTGTCTGCTGCTGTGGGACCAATATTGCAGGCTTTTTGGATGTTCCTTTGGTTGTGGAATATGCCCAGACCCTGCCCGGGGTGGTCTTTGCGGATAAGAATCTATTTAGCTGTTCCCAGGACACCCAGGAGAAGATGACGGATATCATCAGAGAAAAGGGCTTGAACAGAGTGGTTGTTGCGGCCTGCACCCCGCGCACACATGAGCCTCTTTTCCAGGAGACCGTATTAAATGCAAATATAAACAAGTATCTCTTTGAAATGGCCAATATCCGCAATCAGTGTTCCTGGGTGCACAGCAATGATAAAGATGCCGCCACTCAAAAGGCAAAGGATCTGGTTCGTATGGCCGTATCCAGGGTCAGCCTCCTGGAGCCTCTCTATGACCCTGAGATATCCATGAACCATGCCGCCATGATCATAGGCGGAGGCCTTTCAGGAATAACAGCCGCAATAAACCTTGCGGAGCAGGGTTTCCATGCCTATCTGATAGAAAAAGCAGATGTCCTCGGAGGAAACGCCCTAAAGATACACAAGTCCTGGCAGGGTGAGGATGTCCAGCAAAGGCTGGCTGAGATGATCGGCATTGCAGGATCGCACAAAAATATCAGTGTCCTCACCAGCACCGAGTTAAAGAAGGTGGACGGGTTTGTAGGAAACTTCAAATCCACTGTTGAGACAAATGGCGCAGAGCAAGTGATCGAGCATGGGGTTGCCATTATTGCAACCGGGGCACTGGAATCAAAGCCGGATCAGTATCTCTATGGGACTGAGCCTAATGTCTTAACCGGCCTTGAGATGGATAGCCGATTTAACGACAAGGGTTTTTCCGCCAAGGGGATAAAATCCGCTGTCTTCATACAGTGTGTGGGCTCGCGTATCAAGGAAAGGCCCTATTGTTCAAAGGTCTGCTGCACACAGTCGGTCAGAAACGCCCTGAAACTCAAGGAATTAAATCCTGACATGGATGTCTTTATTGTCTACAGGGATATGCGCACCTATGGTCTTAGGGAGGCACTGTACCGCGAGGCAAGGGCCAAGGGCGTCATCTTTATACGCTATGACTTTGAAAAGGATCTGGTTGTTGACAAAGACAACGGCAATATCAGGGTCAGTTTTACCAATTATGCCTTACAGCGCCGGATGGAGATCAAGCCGGATTTGTTGCTACTGGCTACAGGGATCATCCCAATAAGGGAAAACCCCATGGCATCGTTGTTCAAGGTCCAGGTCAATGACGACGGCTTTTTTGTAGAGGCCCATGCCAAGCTAAGACCGGTTGAATTCGCAACCGAAGGTATTCTTGTGGCAGGCCTGGCCCACTGTCCCAAGCCGATTGACGAGAGCATAGAGCAGGCAAAGGCCGCTGCATCAAAGGCGTCGGCCCTGCTTTCAAAGGAAAAGATAACGGTCGAGGGTGTTGTCTCCCGTGTAGACGAGGCATATTGTGTGGGCTGCGGCAGATGCGAAGAGGCATGTCCCTTTAATGCCATCTCGCTTGAAACGCGTGAAAACGGAGAAAAAATCTCACATGTCAGGGAGGCGCTCTGTAAGGGATGCGGATCCTGTGCTGCTGTCTGCCCGACAGGGGCAGCATCGGTATTTCACTTTGACGACCGGGAAGTATTGTGCATGGTGAAAACAGCGTTTGAATGATGGAAAGGAGCATTTGATGTCCGAAGGGTTTGAACCAAAAATTGTAGCGTTTGCCTGTAATTGGTGCGCCTATTCCGCTGCTGATCTTGCAGGGGTGAGCCGGTTTCAGTATCCGCCGAATATGCGGATTATCCGGGTGATGTGTTCCGGCAGGGTTAATCCCAACTTTATTTTAAAGGCCTTTGAATCAGGCGCTGACGGCGTTTTAGTGGCTGGCTGACACATCGGCGACTGTCATTACCTGGATGGTAATGTAAAGGCAGAGAAGATGTTCAGCATGACCAGGGAGCTGGTTAGAATTCTTGGCATTGATCAGGTGAGGCTTCGCCTTGAGTGGATCTCAGGGGCGGAGGGTGTGCGTTTTGCCGAGGTTGCCAGGGAATTTACCGAACAGATAAAATCCATCGGGCCATCGGGTTTAAGAAGAGCAGCATGATAGTTCATCAGCTTACGCGGTTTTAGGTGTTAGGTGTTAAGTTTTAGGTCATTCATTCCCCTTAAAATTGGATGCTTAAAACATAACACCTAAAACTTAACACTTGAAACCTAAAACCTGTTTCAATGGAGAAAGATTGTGAGCAGAGACATTCTTGTTATTGGGGGCGGCATTGCTGGGATACAGTCGTCACTGGATCTTGCCGAGATGGGATTCAAGGTCCATCTTATAGAACGATTGCCCAGCATTGGCGGAAAGATGGCCCAACTGGACAAGACTTTTCCCACCAATGACTGCGCCATTTGAATTCTGTCGCCGAAAATGCTGGATGTCGGTCGGCATCCCAATATCGAACTTCTGGCCTACAGTGAGGTGGAAAAAGTTGATGGTCAGGCGGGAGACTTCCGGGTGACAGTGCGCAGAAAGGCGCGTTACGTTGAAGAAGACAAATGCACCGGCTGCGGCGCGTGCAAAGAAAAATGCCCCACAATAGTCCCTGATGCGTTTAATGAATGGCTGGGAGAAAGGAAGGCAATCTATAGCTGGTTCGCCCAGGGTATACCATCCACCCATACCATTGACCCAGCGCATTGCAGACAGTTAAATGGAAAAAAATGCGGCGTATGCAAAAAGGGCTGCAAGGCCGATGCAATAAATTTCGATCAGAAAGAAAGGATTGTAGAGCTTAACGTTGCAGCCATCATTGTGGCCACAGGTTATGATGTCTTTGCTCCATCCCGGATACCGGAGTATCAATACGGGAAAATCGCAAATGTTGTAACCGCAATCGAATTTGAAAGGCTCCTGAGCGCAAGCGGCCCCACAGGGGGGCATCTGGACAGACCCTCTGACCGCGCAATAGAGGCGGAGATCGAAGAACTTGAAAAGAAGGCAAATAGATCCCAGAAGGTGATTGCAAAATTTGAAGAACAGCATGGTGAAGCCTCCGGCGAATTTTACGCAAGGTATGAGAAGGGCGAATACAGTGGTGATGAAGAACGTGGGAAATGGGCGGAAAAGTATCAGGAACACTTGGCGATTGTTGAACCTTTAAAGGCTCTGAAAAAGAAGGCGGGGGGTTTTACTGCGGCAAAGAGGCTTGCCTTTATACAGTGTGTCGGCTCAAGGGATTTCAGGTTTTACCCGTTCTGTTCCGGCTATTGCTGCATGCACTCGATCAAAGAGGCCATTATTGCCCACGAGCACGGATCAGAGACCACATCCGCTATATTTGGTATGGATATACGCGCTGTGGGAAAGGGCTTTGAAGAATACAAGGTCAGGGGCGGCAATAATTCAAACATCCGTTACGTCCGGGGTCGTGTAGCAGAGATCACTGAAGGACCGAATAACAACCCAGTGGTAATCTATGAAGATACCAGAGAGAGGAAGGTCAAGGACGAGGAATTTGACCTGGTGATCCTTGCTACCGCATGTGCGCCCAACAGTGGTGTGAAACAATTAGCCGACCTCCTGGATATAGAAATTGACAATTTCGGCTTTTACAAGACCAGCGCCACACAGCCCCTTGACACCACACGTCCCGGCATCTTTGTATGCGGATGTGCTCATGGACCCATGGATATCCCTGAATCTGTCGCCCAAGCGAGCAGCGCCGCCGCAAGGGCGGTGCAGACTGTGACAGCTTCTGAGCAGATGCGCAAGGCATCATAAAGGGGCTGTTGATATGAGTGAAAAAATGGATAAAAAAAAGGTCACACCTGAAGATATACGGATTGGCGTTTATATTTGCGATTGCGGCACCAATATTGCCGGTCATATAGACTGTAGCGCCGTGACAAGCTATGCTGCAAAGTTACCCAATGTCGTCTATGCAAAGGAAAACCTCTACACCTGTTCCGAATCAGGGATCGCTGAAATCATAAACGGCATTAAAGAACATAACCTTAATCGCGTAGTAGTGGCCTCTTGTTCTCCCCGGACTCATCAGCCGCTTTTCCAGAGTTCCTGTTCCCAGGCGGGAATGAATCCCTATTTGTTTGAAATGGCCAATATCCGCGACCAGTGCTCATGGGTCCACATGCAGCAGAGGGAGGGAGGCACTGAAAAGGCCAAGGACCTGGTGCGAATGGCAGCGGCCAAGGCAGCTTTTCTTGAACCCCAAAAGGACATCGAGGCATCGTTGGTCGCCAGGACCCTGGTGATCGGAGGCGGTGTTGCAGGGCTTTCCGCTGCTGAGGGCTTGGCTGGCATGGGCATTGAGGTAATATTGATCGAGCAGGAATCTGAATTGGGGGGGCTTTTACGGCAGATTGACACACTGGGGCCGGAAGGTGATAAGGCCTCTGAACGTGTTTCAGGATTGATAGGGGCTCTCACGGCTCGCCCCAATGCGACCATCTACACTGATTCCAAGATGGAGGAGATTTCAGGCTACATCGGAAACTATGATGTTACCATCCGTCAAGAGGGAAAAGACCAGGCGATAAAGGAAAAGGTCGGATGCATTGTAGTGGCTACAGGCGCCCTTCCACTTAGGCCTGAGGGACTTTTTGGTTACAATGGAACCAATGTCATCACACAGATTGAACTGGAGCAAAGGCTCAAGGACAAGACCTGTGACGCCAAGGATGTGGTGATGATCCAGTGCGCGGGCGCCAGATCCAAGGAGTGGCAGTACTGCTCCAGGATCTGTTGCATGATCGCAGTCAAAAACGCCCTGATTATAAAAAAGCAAAATCCCGAGGCGAATGTGCATATCCTGTACAGAGACATGCAGATGTACGGGACCGAAAAGGAAAAGATGCTCTGGGAAGCCCGTGGCATAGGCATCAGGTTTGACATCTACAGCGCCGATGATCCGCCGGATGTAAAGGACGGTCAAGTGCGTTTTTATCAGCCTTTGATGGGTCAGACACGCGAGATCCCCTCTGATCTGGTGGTCCTGTCCACTCCGATGGTCCCCCGCGAGGACGCCCCAGAGCTATCTCAGATGATGAGGGTTTCCATTGATCAGAATAACTTTTTTATGGAGGCCCATGCTAAGTTGAGGCCTCTGGACTTTGCAACAGACGGAATCTTTGTGGCAGGCTCAGCGCGGTATCCTGCAACTGTAGAGGAGGCAAGGTCTCAGGGCCTTGGTGTGGCTTCCAGGGTCGCCACGATCCTGTTTAAGGACAAGCTTGTCACCAGCGCAATTGTTGCTGAGATCAATCCTGAAACCTGTGTGGGGTGTCTCGGATGTCAGCAGATGTGCCCCTACGAGGCTATCACCTATAATCCAGAACTCAATGTCTGCGAGGTAAACACCATACTCTGTAAGGGCTGCGGATGTTGCGCCTCCACATGTCCGTCACACAGCGCTCAATTAAGGGGCTTTAAACCTCAGCAGCTATTAAGACAGATCAGGGCTGTATAAGGAAGGATAATTCATGACCGATATTGATTTTGAACCAAAGGTTTTGTGCTTTCTCTGCACGTGGTGAGCATACGCTGCTGCTGACCTGGCTGGGGTCAGTCGGTTGCAATACCCTGCGAACATCAGGACCGTCAGGGTGATGTGCTCTGCCAGTGTGTCTCCGCATCATATCCTGCTTGCCTTTCAGCAGGGGGTGGACGGCGTCTTTGTAGGCGGCTGACACCTTGGCGAATGTCATTACCTGTACGGTAATTACGCAACAAATAAGAGGATCAAGTTTCTCAAACAACTGCTCGCCTTCAGCGGAATCGAAGAGGAGCGCCTACATTCAAAGTGGATATCATCCGCAGAGGGGCCGGAATTCGCCGAGGAGATGAGAAAGTTTGTCGAGAATCTGCGCTCATTGGGCCCGTCGCCTTTAAAGGGCAGGCGCAAGGGAAAGGAAGCGGCTTAGAATGCATGTCACGGCGAGTATGTTTCAGAAGATGCAGGCCTAAAGTGAAAAAAATGATGTTACAACCGGGTGTCTTATGTCAGAGCAGGTAAAAAATAGGGTTAAAGAGCTTTTGTCATCGGGGAAGATCAAGGGTTTTTTGGGTCTTTGCAGCAGGAATGGCCATATCGCACCCCACCTCTTTGTGAATGCAGATGATCTTGATAATCTTGTGGTGGGGGATAAGTTGGCGGCCGGAGACAGCCGTTATCCCTTAAACAGGCAGCTTATAAACCTGGTCCGCGCCTATCCTGATGAAACATTCGGGATATTGGTCCGCGGCTGTGATGAACGGGGTTTGACCGCGCTGGCCTCATGGAACCAGGTGGACCCCAATAAAATCGAGATGGTGGGCATTGCATGCCCCAGGGAGCTTGCCCTTGCCTGTGAATGTCTTAAACCATATCCGGAAAGCTTTGTAGACGGCGAAAAATGCGAGGGGGTCTCGCCTGAATCCGTGGCCAGGATTGATACCCTTCAAGTCAAAGAGCGCTTTGACCACTGGTATCACGAATTTTCAAAGTGCATCAAATGCTATGGATGCAGGGATATCTGCCCCATGTGCTTTTGTAATGAATGCAGTCTTGAAAATAATGAACTGATTAGAACCGGGGAGATCCCCCCTGAAATCCCGACATTCCATTTGACGCGGGCGGTTCATATGGCAGGCAGGTGTATTGACTGCGGCCTTTGCAGCGAGGCCTGTCCTGCGGATATACCATTGAGGACCCTGTATAAGAAGGTGGCCGATATCATTGACAAGCAATATGGCTTTCGCACAGGATATGACGGGGCTCAGAAATCACCCCTGAATTTTCTGGGCGGGCTGCCTGAATAGCAGGGGAGGAGTTAGATATGGATTACAGGACAGTTCTTACCACCTGCACACACTGCGGCTGCGGGTGTAATTTCTATCTGGAAGTGTTGGATGGTCGCGTCATAGGCACCATTCCCTGCAAGACCAGTCCAATAAACGAGGGAAAGCTCTGTATCAAGGGCTGGAATGTTCATGAGTTTATCCAGAGCAAAAAGAGGCTCACACAGCCGCTGTTGCGAAAAAACGGGGAGCTAACAGAGGTCTCATGGGATGAAGCACTGGATTTTACCGCCAGGAGGCTTAAGGAGATAAAGGATGCCCACGGGGCCGACAGCCTTGCTTTTTTGACATCCGCAAGAGTCACCAATGAGGAAAACTATCTCTTTCAGAAATTTTGCCGCGCCGCCATTGGCACTAACAATGTAGATCACTGTGCGCGGCTCTGACACTCTGCAACGGTGGCAGGTCTTGCCGCATCGTTTGGCAGCGGAGCCATGACAAACTCTATTGCCGAACTTGAAGACTCCGACTGTATATTTATTATAGGCTCTAACACCACATCATCCCACCCCCTGGTCGCAACACGCATCTTCCGGGCCAAGCAAAAAGGGGCGCGGCTGATCGTAGCGGACCCGCGGAGGATACAGCTTGCGACGATGGCGGATGTACATGTCCGTCACAATCTGGGCACTGATGTAGCACTTCTAAATGGTATGATGCACGTGATTCTGAAGGAGGGCTGGCACAACCAGGGCTTTATTGATGAAAGGACAGAGGGCTTTGAAGATCTCAAAAAAGTTTTAGATGCCTACACCCCTGAAAAGGCCGCGGAGATTACCGGCGTTTCGGCTGATGACATCATCAAGATGGCCGAATACTATGCAAAGGCAAAGGCCGGCTCCATTGTTTATTGCATGGGGATTACTCAGCACACAACCGGTGTAGACAATGTAAAAACCCTAGCCAATCTTTCCATGATCACAGGTCATATCGGCAGGGAATCCACAGGGGTCAACCCGCTTCGCGGGCAAAACAATGTCCAGGGCGCATGCGACATGGGAGGCCTTCCCAATGTCTATCCTGCATACCTGGCCGTAACAGACCCCAATAATCAAAAGAAATTTGAGTCCGCATGGAACGCGAAACTTTCGGACAAGGTTGGGCTTACAGTGTCTGAAATGATGTCAGGCCTTTCGCACGGACAACTCAAAGCCCTGTATATCTTGGGCGAAAACCCGATGGTGAGTGACCCTGATACCGCTCATGTTGAAAAGGCGCTTAAGGCGGCGGAGCTCCTGGTGGTGCAGGATATCTTTTTGACCCCCACTGCCCAATTGGCCCATGTGGTGCTTCCAGGCGCCTCATTTGCCGAAAAGGACGGGACATTTTCAAACACGGAAAGGCGTGTGATGCGAGTGAGGAAGGCCATTGATCCTGTAGGAAACGCGCGCCCTGACTGGGAGATCATCAAGGAGATCTCAAACCGCTTCGGTTATCCAATGGAATATGAAACGCCGGAGGAGATCATGAAGGAGATCTCATCCGTGACTCCTTCCTATGGGGGCATCACTTATCAACGGCTTGAGGGCGAGGGTTTGCAGTGGCCATGTCCCACAACCGACCACCCGGGCACCAGGTTCCTGCACAAGGATAAATTTGTCCGCGGCAAGGGGCTTTTTTACGCCATAGAGTTTAAACCCCCTGCTGAAGTTGTGGATGAGGAATTTCCATTCTGGTTTACGACAGGCCGGGTGTTCGCCCACTACCATACAGGGACAATGACCAGAAACTGCCCAACACTGGATTCCGAAATACATGAAGGGTTCCTAGAGGTAAACCCTGGTGATGCAGAAGGACTTGGTCTCAGACATGGAGATGCCGTCAGCGTGTCATCAAGGCGCGGACAGATGACGGCAAAGACCATGGTGACGGACAGGGTGGATAAAGGGGTTGTCTTTATGCCCTTCCACTTTATCGAAAGTAGCGCCAATGTCCTGACAAACACTGCGCTAGACCCTGTGTGCAAGATTCCTGAGCTAAAGGTATGCGCCGTCAAGCTGGAAAAGGTGGCGTAGGAGGCTTGTCCGGGACAGACTATGTGTGTGGCTTTCCATGCTTTTCCGGTTCAGCCCACACAATGTGATTTTTGTTTATAAAAAGCACCTTTGCTGAAGCGCCTCTGTGTTCGGCATCGAATAAAACAATAAACTGGCTGTCTGTCTTTGTAAATACGTCAGAGACCCTTTCCTTTATCCCAATGTTTACGTAACCTGCTATGGTCTCACCATCAGTGGTTTTGACAGTAATGTATCTGGGCTCAACACTATATTTGGATTTCTTTTCGTCCATAGGTCATTTCCCCCTTATAATTATCCTGTCCAAAATCGGTCCCTACAGCATATAGCAGACAAATTCCCCTTTACTCATAGCCGTTGACATCAACAGCCTTTCTACTTCTCCTCTTTTTATCTTGACTGTTGTTGTATTTCCTTCCCCAACATCGCTGTAGGAGGCGGTAATGGATGCAGCTATTGCCATTGAGGAATCAGTAAAATCTCCCAGGGCCAGGACCACAGGGCCAGGTCCGTTGGCGGAAGTCAGTATATGGTCCTTTTCTTTGGATAAGGCAAGGATCGCCTCGTTTTCTTGCTTGTTTCTTCCAACAACAATTTTTTCAAAAGGGGCAAGTCTAAAGTGCCTTCCCAGTTTTAACAGCTCTATTTCCCTGATCTCAGTGTCTTTTCCTTGGGAGAAGAGATCCTTAAGACGTCGTGCAAAGACCTTTTCAGTCAAGAGGCACCCGCCTGCAGGCGAGGGATAGTCGTGGAAATTCAGTTGTCCTGCCATCTCCATCTGTGGTTTCCTCGTTCTGCCCTGTAAATCCATCAAGAGCTTCCTGTTCACCCAACCCTTTTCCTCCGGCATTGTCAATGGGAGGAGTTTTGCCGAGAGAGGCCTTAACAGCAGGTCCCCATAGCCGCTCTCTGAGGCAACTTTTCTTAGCGATTGTTTGTTCTGAGACATGGGTCTTTGACCCAGGACCTCTCCTGTTATAATAAAATCAGCGCGCTCCTGTTTAAGCATTTCGCCTGCGATTCTGAACATAAGGGCATGACAGTCAATGCACGGATTCATATTGCCGCCATAGCCGTTCTTGGGATGTCTTACTATCTCCAGATGACGTTTTGTTATATCTACGACCATGAGGGGAAGATCCATTGAGAGGGCGGATTTTACGGCCCTCTGTGCGGTAAAAAACGGTGTCTCAAAAAAAAGGCCCAGGACATCTATGTCCTGGGCCCTTATCAGATCTGCGGCAAGCATGCTGTCAAGGCCGCCTGAAAAGACGCATAAGGCCTTCATAATATATTGTTATAACCCCGTCTCTGCCAGTGATTTGATCAGGGCTTTCTGTTTCTTGTTCAATTCCTTCGGGACTTCAATACTTATCTCTGCAAATGCATCGCCTTTCCCGCCTCCCTTTGCGCGAGGGAGCCCGTAAGACTTAAGCCTGAACTTGGCATTGTTCTGTGTCCCCGGCGGGATCTTTAGCTTCAGCCGTTTTTGATCAATTGTCGGTATCTCGATTTCAGTGCCAAGCACTGCCTCGGAAAACCTTATTTCGTGTCTTGAATAGAGGTCGTCATTTTCCCTTTTGAACACGGGATGTTCTTTGATGTTAATCTTAATATACAGATCTCCCGGAGGTCCGCCGTAAGGGCTGGGACTCCCCTTTCCCTTTAGCCGCAGTTTCTGACCGTCAACAATGCCTGCCGGCACCTTAAGAGATACCATTTCCTGATGACCATTGACCTGATACGATATTACCTTTTCTACTGTCTGCGCCACTTCCTCCAGTGGCATATTGAGTTCGTAGATCATATCGGGGCCTTTAACATCCTGCTGCTGCCTGTGGCCATGGCATCCGCCGGAGAATGAGCCAAATGGCGATCCATTGCCGTGATATTGCTGTTGTCCTGCCCCTCCCATTCCGCCGAAAAACTGACTGAATGGATTTGCGGCCCTCCCTCCGCCTCCAAAACCAAACTCCCTCAGAATACTGGCGAAGTCAAATCCCTTAAAGATGTCCTCTTGGGAATATCTGCTCTGGAACCCTTCAGCGCCAAACATATCGTAGTTTTTCTTTTTTTCCGCGTTACTCAGAACAGCATAGGCCTCGTTTATCTCCTTAAACTTTTCTTCGGATGTCTTGTCACCTTTGTTTTGATCCGGATGGTATTTCAAGGCCAGTTTACGGTAGGCCTTTTTGATTTCTTCCTGGGAGGCGGATTTTGAAACACCTAAGATTTTATAGTAGTCCTTACCAGCCATATAACCCCCACAAACATTCTGCCCTAAGGCCTCCTGGGACCTTTAAACATAAAAGGGCTTACAAAAAACTCAATTGAAATTAAGCACAAGCATCAGGAAGTCAAGGTAATACAAAGTGGGATTATTATGATGAGCGCAGAGCTTAAAATGCCGGCAACCAAGTTGATTAGCCAATCGTTTTCTAACAGCCTATGGTGCTTTGAAAAAACGGCGATGCGCCATTTAAAAAGAACCCCCGGCCATGAACGCTGTTTCGGCAACAGGCTAACCTGTTACCAATATCCTAATCTTCCTCAATGCCCTTTTTTTCAAGGTGATAGATTGTCGCGCCTACCGGCGCAAAAGACAGGAACAAAATGTTCGCCACAGGAATCAAGAATAGAAGGCCAAAGCCCAGGTGGAACAACAGGTTTTTCTTAAGGAAGCTGAAACGATCTTTAAAGCTGACAAGCCTTCTTGCAGGGACAAGATCTGTATTGTCCCATGCTAGAAACACGGCGGCAATACAGCTGGATAGAATCGCCAGTAATGGGCCCAATGGGGTAAGCCCTCCAATCATAAGTAAAAGGGAAATAGTCACAGGGATTATAGCCCTTGGTATCTCCTGCCTGATCAAAT
>DIKH01000161.1:0-1435 GCA_002424495.1 Desulfobacteraceae bacterium UBA5623 | reverse complement strand
TCTTGATCTCTGTAATACGGGACATGTGGTCCATGATAAGAACGCTGAACAGGATCTGTGAAATCAAATAGGACACAAGGACGGAAATGCCCACAAGGATAAGCGAAAGCAGCCATGACAGGATGTGCCACAGCCAGAGCACCCAATTGCTCTCAGGCTTGTTCCATAGGGCGTTTAAGATCTCCTGATGATAGGAAAGGATGAGGGTTGCTGAAAGGATTGTAATGATAATGACAAGGATCAGACGAACAAGTCCCCAGAACAGGAGCCCGGGGGTCTTCAATCCGATCAATAGCCCACGGATGTTATAATTAATTCCCCTGAACAGATTCATGTCTATCTCTTTGCCCCCAGTCTGTAAGAAAAGTTTGCGCTGATATTCAATTTCTTGACTGTTACAGACCCTGGAAATGACGGGAAAGGGGCTGAAGTCCTGATGGTGCGCATCGTTTCATTGTCAAGGATGTTGTGATGGGAAGACTGGAGGATGTTTATATCCTTGAGTTCTCCCTGACGATCAAGACAGAAAAGTACTGTTATTTCCCCTTCGATCAGATTTTCCCATGCCTCCTTGGGATATTTCCAGTTCTGCATCAACCTGGTCTTTATGATCCTGGCATATGAGGTGTACCTCTTGTCCTTTGTGTCCAGGGAGATGGTATCCTCCATATCTTCATTGGGTGTTTCCTTGGAATTGGTCTTTGAAAGCTCATTGCCTGCCCCATCTTTATCAAGATTATCAACCGGGAGCCTGATCATCTCGACATGATAGATCCGCAAGGGTTCTTTGATCCAACTGATGGGTAAGGCCCTCTGTAGTGCTATAAGGAGTATTAAGTGAAAGAGCAGTGAAACAAAGAGGCTGCCCTTCAACACAGGACCGGTTTTTATGGTAATAGTCCGGTCAGCCTCGATGTTGGTTTCTTGAACCATTGACCCACCAGTCTGTTTTTTTGTCAAACCACCAGTTGGTGCTGTCTGTTTCCATTATTTCCCTGGCCATTTTTTTGGCATCTTCCGTAACGAGCCTTTCCAGCGCAAAATCCAGCCAGTCTTTGGCATTGGGGTTACCGCAGTCCAGTTGTTCCTTGAGTTCAAGGATCAGGTCGAGTTGATCCGCATCCCTGGCAAGTTGGGCCTCAACTGTCTTATCTTCGTTGAATTCATTGGCCAGCCGGATCACTTCATCACCAAAGGGCAGATGTTTCACCTGATCCTGGAGGGCGCGTTTTTCATCGGCATGGACATATTTTTTGTTCACATAGTTATGGTCACCGGTCCTGGCCTCAGGAAAATCATGAAAAAGGCACATCAACACCACTGTCATCAGGTCTGCCTTTGGGGCGCGGGACGCCAGTGCATAACCGATAACAGCGGTCCGGAATGAATGGTCGGCCACTGACTCCCCGCCGGAACCAAGAAACTGATAACCTGT
>DIKH01000183.1 GCA_002424495.1 Desulfobacteraceae bacterium UBA5623 | reverse complement strand
TACTGGACCAAGAATCTGCTTGACCTGATCCAGGAGGGAAATCTGGGCCTTTTGCAGGCCGTCTGGAAATTCGACCCATATCGGGGGATCAAGTTTTCATACTATGCCTCATTCTGGATCAAAGCATATATGCTCAAGTTTATCATGGATAACTGGAAGCTGGTAAAAATCGGTACCACCCAGACCCAGCGCAAACTGTTCTTTAACCTGGCCAAGGAAAGAGACCGGCTGATATCCCAGGGCTTCAGTCCTGAACCGGCCCTGCTGGCCGAACGCCTTGAGGTAAAGGAAACTGAAGTTGTGGAGATGAGTCAGCGTCTGGGGGGGTGGGAAGTCTCTCTCAGTTCTCCCGTAGGAGACGATTCAAGAGAGCCATATAGTGCGCTCCTGCCAGACCCGGGAATAGACGCGCACGATCAACTCTCTGAATTTGAAGCGAGGAAAACGCTTTCAAATAAACTTAAGGAAATCCGCAAGACGCTCTCCGGAAAAGAGGCGGATATATTCGATAACAGAATCATGGCCGAACAGCCCATGACACTCCAGGAGCTTGGGGATAAGTATCATATATCACGAGAGAGGGTCCGCCAGCTCCAGGAAAAAATTGTCGGCAAGATCAAAAAAAGGCTAAAGGAGGAAATCCCGAATTTTGAGGAAGAATATGCTGATTTTCTAAAATAACGAGGATATGTTCCATGGCCATGATTTCCATATAAACAAAAAAATATTATTCCGCCAAACGAGCGCCCGAACGAAAACTCCGAATATGGTTTTTTCAATTCAGGCCTGAAATTGTTAACATATTAAAACCATGTTCCTATTTAATTCAAAATTCACGATTAAAAATTCACAATTGTGTCTGAACGGCATTTTCGTTCAGACACAAACTATCATATCCATATGCATGATTGCCCTTGTCATGCTGTTGTCTCATGGGTGTTCATATATATTGTCAGGTGAAAAACAGGCCCCAGCCAAACAAGAGAAAATTGCGCCGCCTGTAACAGAAGACAAGGTGGGTGATGCATACAAGAGTTTTACCTTGGCCTCCCTTGCCCTAACCCAGGGCGACTATAATAAGGCGCAGCAATATCTTTCAATCGCCATTGAAAAAGACCCTGAATCGGCCTTCCTCCATTTAAGAATGGCCCTGATTTTGAAGGGCATGAAGGATTTCAACAGGGCGATATCTCATGCCATCAGGTGTGTGGAACTTGAGCCTGAAAATACCGGCCATCTTTTATTGCTGGCGGATCTTTACACAATGGCCGGCCAGGATGATTTAGCCCTCAAACAGTATGAAAAGGCGCTTGATATTGATCCTGACAATCAGCGCATAAGGCTTCTCATTGCCACTTTTCAGATCAAAAGGGGGAAGTTTAAAGAGGCGCTTTTAAGCCTTGATAAGCTGATTGAACAAAACCCGGAGTCGGTCATCGCTCGTTATTATCTCGGGAAGGTCAATCTGGAATTGAAAAACTACCAGGCGGCGGAAAAGTCTTTTCTTGAAGTCCTCCGGCTCAAAGAGGGCCAGGAATCTGCAATGTTTGATCTGGGGATGCTTTATCAGCTGACCAACCGGAAAAAGGATGCGGTCAAGATGTTTGAAAGGCTGCTCAATAATTATCCCGAGAATATGGCTGCCAGGGTCAGGCTTGTCAACCTCTATAAAAGGCTTGGCCTTTCAAAGGAGGCTGAACAACAGATAAGACAGCTCAAGGACAGCGCCCAACCAGGTGAGGCTGGCAGACAGGCGTTAGGGCTTGTCTATCTGGGCCAGGGAAAGGTGGATGAAGCCATCGAGGAGTTGAACCTGGTCCTTTCAATATGGCCGGAAGACCAGAAGTCCAGATACTATCTTGGTGTGGCTTACCAGGAAAAGGGAAATCTTGAAAAGGCCCTGGAAAATTTTTATCAGATCAATGAAGGGTCAAAATATTATATTGATACGCAGATGCATATTGCCTTTATGCTTGATACCCAAAAAAGACATCAAAAGGCGATACAGGTCCTGAAAAAAGCACTTTCCCTCAACAATGAAAGGGCGGAACTGTATCTGATGCTGGCCTCTATTTATGAAAACCTCCAAGAATATGACAGGGCGATAAATCTGATAAAAGATGGACTGAATAAACTCAAGGATGATATTGAGCTGCTGTTCAGGCTGGGGATGCTGCTTGACAAGACCGGTGATAAGGCGTCATGTCTCGACCAGATGCAGAGGATACTTGAGATCAACCCGGACCATGCGGATTCCCTGAACTACGTTGGGTACACCTATGCAGAACAGGGCATCAGGCTGGACGAGGCCATGGAGATGATAAAAAAGGCGCTGGAGATAAAGCCTAACAGCGGCTATATAATTGACAGCCTTGGGTGGGTCTACTTTCAGAAAGGACTCTATGACGAGGCGATCATCTATCTCAAGCAATCATCAGAACTCACCCCTGATGACCCGACAATTAACGAACACCTTGGGGACGCCTATCTCAAGAAAAAGGAATATGAAAAGGCCCTTAATTGCTTTAACAAGGCACTCTCGCAGGAACATTCCAGCCCTGAAAAACTCAAGGAGAAGATATTAGAGATAAAACGACTGATGAGGGAAGAAAGGTGACCGCTGTCCGCTTCAGGCAGGCATTGACCCTTTTGCTGATTCTTGGCCTATTCTCCTGTGCCCCACCTTCCATTAAACACCCCCGCCGCTTTTTGAGCAGTCAGGAGATCTCATATGTCATCTCCAATTTCAGGGATCAGCAAGATGCGGTCCGCACCTTCGTATCTTCCGGGGACATTGCCATCAGAGGAGACGGCTCTGAATTTGAGGCAAGCGTCCTGATCGCGGGGACAAGAGATCCTTTCAGGATAAAAATCGAGATCACCCATTTTTGGGGAAGACCCCTTGTCCACATATTAATAAGCGATAGGACATATCAGATCATGTCGTTTCCGGATAAAAAATATTATATAGGGGAGATCGGTGACAGGGCTTCCTCGGTGCTTTTTCGAGTAAATGTGGATGGCGATCAATTATGGGCCTTTGGAAGGGGCTTTCCCATGCTGGCCGGTCACAACAGCGCCAAGTCTCTAGCCGAAAATCAAATCGCCCTGTTGAGAGAAGATAAAAAAATCATACAGCTTATTGACTTATGTCCCGGCAATAATCTTCCCTGCCAGGTCTTTATGCCCGAGCAGGCAATAAGGGTGTCGTTTTCTGATTTTGAAAACAACAATGATATCCAATACGCGAAAAAAACACGCTTTTATGATCAAGAGACACTGGCCACGCTGACGCTCAATACCAAAGATATTGTTTTTAATAAGGACTTTGACCGTTCAATATTTGAACTGGACATCCCGCCGGATTTTGAGCGTATTAATAAACACCAAGTTCCTGACGAACAATGAACCCAAAAAAGCATCTTAGAATTTGAGTCCTTCTGTGAACACCAATGTTCCCCCTTCCCACACAAATTCAATTTTAAAGGCCTCATTCCCAATTCGTTTCATCACCAACTGCCACCCAGATTTTTCTAAAAGACTTTATTGTCCTATTCGGGGAATGGGAGAAAAGCCCTCGCCTTTAGGCTGTCGGCGGCTTCACTGAATTCAGTGAACATTGGTATTCTCCATATGGTATGATGTGTTCAATGCCATCAACTATTCGATGTTTATTGCTCCGATAGGTGGCTTTAACCCGCCGAAGGCGCTTGACCTGTGGTTTAAAACCACCGTCTTTTAGACGTATTTGCTTTCAGTCGGCGGTTCGGTCCGCCGAGCATTGATTCCACCAGCTTTCAGCTGGTGGTCGTTCAATTTCACACAAAAGAGATTCTATCTTCTGTCACCTTTTGCCGTAAGAGGCTCTCCCTTCCTTAACCTCAAACCCAATCTTCTTCCTGGACTTTTCCGGAGGTTTCCTCAACGCCCGGATCGCATCGAAAACAACTTTGAATTGCTCATCGTATCGCTCTTCCAGTGCATCAAGCCTTTTTTCAAGATCCGTATGCGCTGCCAGCATCTGACGCAGTCGTACAAACGCACGCATAATTTCGATATTGACTTGAGCAGCCCGCTCACTGGTCAAAACGCTGGAGAGCATGGCCACGCCTTGCTCGGTGAAAACCATGGGTGAATACCTTGTGCCACCCCAACTTGAGGTGCCAAATTGGCTCCTCAAGTTATCAGATTCGTCCTTTGTCAGCTCAAACATGAAGTCCTTTGGAAAACGCGTAATATTTCTCCTTACCGCGCGTTTCAACTGTTTTGTCTCAACGCGGTAGAGTTCAGCCAGATCTCTGTCCAGCATTACCTTTTGCCCACGAATTAAAAAGATTAGGGCCTCTATGCTTTTAAGTTCCATTATCTGCTCATCTTTACTCATGACTTGTCCCCAACAGGTAGTTCTTGGCGATTTTGCTGTCGGCCTGACAGGGCTTGTTCCCTGTCCATGATGTCAAACTTAACTGAGTGCCGCGATGGGATTTCACCCGGTAGCCGACCGAGATGATGACATCGAGATTATAATGGTTCGTCTCGTATGATTTTCCGTCTGCAGCAGTTATCCGGAATTTCAGGATAACTGATTCCGGTAACAACTCCCCTTCTTGAAAAATATTCCGAATGTGTTCATTGATCGTACGGACGTCTTTCTGAAACAACTCGGACATTAGTTTTTGCGTTAGCCAGACCGTTTCATCCTCCATCCGCACCTGAATGCGCGTGCGACCGTCCTCTGTTTGATAGAGGATGAGATCGGAACGAGGCACATTATCAGGTAAGTTTTTCATAAACCAACATCTCCTATCGAGGATTCATCCCATATTCCCCGATAAGCGTTGAGGTATTTCGATTACCCAATTCATTTCCCATACAAATAGTATTACCTAAATGAATCCGTGTAATCTTATCACTTTTCCGGTTTGTGATAAGATTATCTTATCAGCCCTTGATATGCTCCCATTCAGCATCCGGCCCTCTGCCCAGACATCTCACCTTTTTTTCCTTTCTCATATCAGCAAGCGCACGCTGAAGTGTCGGATAGCTCACTCCCGGACAGGCCCGTTTGAGGTCGCCAATCGTAAACCGCTCCGGCAATCGTTCAATGGCGCTTCGGACCATCTCTCGTTTTGCTCCGCGAGCAGAGGTTATCGTTCCCACACGGTCTTCAAATTCTTTATAGGCCGCTGTCAACATGCCGAGAAAGTAATTCCACCATGGTCGAAGATCGTGTTTGCCTTCGTGCCAACCCTGCGAACTATGGTTTAAAGCATCGTAATAAGTCTCCTTGCTTTCCTCAACGATGCGTTCAAGGCTTAATACTACAGCGGCTTTTTT
>DIKH01000099.1 GCA_002424495.1 Desulfobacteraceae bacterium UBA5623 | reverse complement strand
TGAGCCAGTTGGTCAGGGTCTGATAGCTCGGCAGGCCCAGTATATTCGCGGCTTTTGTCTTATTGTCATGGCCTTCGGCCAAGCCTCTTTCAAGGTAATGCACTGCCACCCTTTCAATAAGGTCGGGCAGGCTGAACCCATTCCCGAGAGGCCGGTTGAGAATAAGATCTTTTCCCTTGTCTACACTGGGAACAGGAAGTAATGCCTCCCGTATATCATCCTCAACAAGTTCCTCATCAACCGACCATACCGCCGCCCTGGTCAAGGTGTTCTGCAACTCCCTGACATTGCCCGGCCAGGTGTGCTGAAGCAGAAGATTTCTTGCCGTTGCAGAAATTTTCTTGCGCCTGTAGCCTGGTTCTGTGCCGCTCTCCTGGTTAATCCGTTCCAGAAACTGGTCGATTAATAAGCTGACATCCCCGACCCGCTCTCTGAGTGGTGGCAACTTGATTACTCCCACGGCCAGGCGGTAAAAAAGATCTTCACGGAAGGACCCGGCCGTGACTTCCTCAATAAGATTTCTATTGGTTGCAGCAATGATTCTTACGTCTAATTGCAGGGGCCGGGTTGCTCCGATCCTTTTCACTTCTCCTTCCTGCAAGGTGCGAAGAAGTTTGACCTGCATCTCCTTTGGTAGTTCCCCAATTTCATCCAGGAAGATGGTGCCCTGATGAGCCGCCTCGAAATGGCCGATTCTGGATGCCGTGGCACCGGTGAATGACCCCTTTTCGTGACCGAATAGCTCGGACTCAACCAGCTCCCTCGGTATGGCCCCACAGTTTATAGCGATGAACGGCTTGTCCTTGCGTGGGCTGGCGTCATGGATGGCCCGGGCAAATAGCTCCTTGCCGGTACCTGACTCTCCCTCGATGAGAACAGGGATGGAGCGGGGTGCGATGCGTCTAGCCTTAAGTATTACCCGCTGCATCAATTCACTGCGGTGGAGGATGTCGTCAAACTCCGGGGCAACAATAGGCAGTCCGGCTGCAAGCCGCGCAAGGGTCTGGTCCTGCCTCCTGAACAAACTCGGGATAAAATCGGCTGAAATATCAAAAGGGACCGAAGCGGTACGAACGCCGTGTTCCTTGGATGATTCAATCAACTCAGCAGGGAAACGGGTCTTGGCCAGGAGAATCCAAACCGCTGCCATGGCCGGGGTTCCGGGGCTCAGGTGGAAAGCGAGACTGACGTCCAGGCCGTGGTTTTTAATTTTGTCGGCAATAATTGATGATGCGGCCTGATAAATCTCGCCAAAGTTGGTAGGGCCGGAAAGAGGGATATGCTGAAGGGTGATTCGTGCCGTTGTTTTTGCTTGGAGCCAAGCTATATAGCTTTCAGCAGTGCTTTTCTCCCAGTTATTGAGAAGCACCACTTCCTTATAAGGCCGTGAGGCGACCGCCTGCGCCACAGGGCCTAAACCGACATCCGCCCCCCCAATCGCCGCCTTCAGATCTGTTGCCCCTAGCCAGCAGAATAAAATTTGAAATCCCATAACTATGGCTACAAGATTTCTTATAAAGAGGCAAATTATTTAACGGTGAGCAACAATTGAATCACAAATATTATTGCGAAAAACGACTCGGTGACAAACTACCACTTCTAAGGTCACGTTATGCACTCCAAGCCGGGCTTTTGATCGGAGACACACTGGTCAGCATCAGGGAAAAACACCATTCTCAAAGCCAGCCAGCACCACCAGAACGGGTTTTAAATGGAAGGTCATCACCGACAAAAGGTAGGCCTTTTGTCCCCAGGTTCGACGATGAAAACTGCAAAGGGTCAGGTTGGATTGATGGTCTATCCGGATCAAGATCGTTGTCCGGATCTCTGAAAAGAGCACCCTGAAAGAAACGGGGAAAGATGGTTCTGCTCCGAAGAAGAGGCACGAGTGGCAGGGTGGCGGCGGGCAAGCCATTAAATTTACAGAAGAAGATATGCCGCGTGGAGTATCAACAAGGGGAAATCAAACCGATAAGCTACTCGCTCTACCAACAACTACCTAAAAATTTCCTAAAATTTCCTAGCTAAAAAAAGAATTGACATTGATCACTTTTTTGGGCAAATTATGATTAATTATTCTGACTCTTTATAGAGTATTCGCCTCGTGCGATTCCCTGGCTCGATGCTCCTTGTCGATGACCTTGTATTCATGGTACGGAAAACCTACAAAGCTTAAGGGGGCTGGTTTTCCATTCATCTTACGCGCTAAAGCCCATTTGGGTTTTGACATCGCGTGAGCCTCATTGCGAGGCTCTTTCAGATGTTTCTCCACACAAATAATAACACCCATCCACACAATCACATTTGCTCGTCATCTGTGATTTTTTTTGTGTTTTTTTTAAACACGATTCCGCGCTGTGTCGCAGTGATGACAGACTGCGTATCTCAGCCATGGATGGGCCTTTGTGAAGCGTTTGGTGCCCACACCCAAACGCACAGGCGAAACTAAATAACATAGAGGCCACCAGAAACCTCTCCTCCCCCTTAGAATTCTGGCTATCGGTGCCTGGTCGCCTCCGATTGAAGATTGCAAAGTGGTATGAGCATACTGCCGATTGCAGAGACCCCAAACCCGGATGGGCAGTATATAGGCCGGAGAGTCCGAGCCTGCAACGACTGAGACTGTTGTAAATCGGGGCCATCGGGAAAATTTCCCGGCATGGTGCAGCAACAATAACCGTGCGAAACTAACGCGAGGATAGACAATGAGAACAAATATAAATATATGCCAAAAACGTCAATATAGGCCATCTCAGCTTATTCGATTTCGCGCCGAGTTGGTTGCTTTACGTAAATCCGGCGCAAGCTATCCTCAGCTTGCGCTGTGGCTGCAAAATAAAAAAAGACTTCGTGTCGCCCATACAACTATCATACGATTTCTAGCCCAATTGCCGGAGGTAATAAATGAAAATAAGTTTCGCGAATCCAAAAAAACAAGCGGCACGGGCTGTGGGTAAGGCTTTGGCACTTGGCAAAAGCCGGCATGACTCGAGAAATGATTCCCAGATTCACAGCCTTGGTACGGCAAGAAATTACGAGCAATCTTTAAAACTTGCTTCTGAATGGGACAAGATAAATTCAGGAATGGGATTGATTAATTTCGATTCCAATCGCGCAATGCAATATCTCCAGATACGTGCTCAGGTTGTTGGCCAAAAAACCCTAGATATGGATAGGCAAGCATTGCAAATTTTGCCTGGGGTTAACAAGTTAGATCGTGTATTCAGCATAATTTCCAAAAAAGGTCTTGCTGATCAGGGAAGGGCTTACACAACAGTGCAAGTGTCCGCCATCGCCAGAGCACAAAGTGTTCATAACTCACTTGCAACTAAAACAGCCTACTCCGCGGGGCTTAGAGCGCATGAGCTATACACGCTGTTACCAACTACAGAGCGGGGGCCGAGTCAACATCGGCAATTTTCTATGGACCTATTTACAGGACGCAAAAATTTTATGCGTTATACTGTGTGCGGCAAGGGGGGCCTCATCCGGGAAGTCGCTATTCCCAAAGAAATATCTGACAAATTGGATGCATGTCGTTTTAACGAACCACGTATAGTTCTAGATAGAGGCATACGATATGAACAACATTATGATCTCGGCGGTGGACAGGCTTGGAGTTCCTCTTTTGGCAGAGCATCAAAGCGTGTTTTGGGCTGGTCCACCGGGGCACATGGGCTACGCCATGGTTACACACAGGAAAGAATGAACGAATTGCAAGGGCAGGGATATTTTTACGATCAGGCGAAAGAAATAGTAAGTCAGGAACTCGGTCATTTCAGGCCAGATATAACGGAAGTCTATCTCCGCTAATGTATGATGACACCCTCGTCCGCCCATCCTTTCAGAATTTTAAAAATCAAGGTATCATATCACATGATGACCATTGACGAAGGAAAGCAGATGCTAGACCATGACCCATGGAAAGCTAAAAACGTAAAGATTAGCTTCACAGAGCCCTTTCTGAACGACGGCTATACCCTCAATCCGGAAATTATAGAGCAATACAAATCCTCCCTTAGCGCCATACCCCCTTGGGGTAGGATTTTGCCGAGCCATTCCAGATTATTCAAAAACGTCACCATATTTGATGTCACTGGCTTCAGAGTAACATGGGCGGATATCTCCCCTGCTGATGCTGAAAAAATGTGCGGGGTGTATTATCTCCTTTCTGAACACAAAGTAGACCGAGACAAATTAAAGATAGCAGGGAGAGAGCATCAGCAAAAAGTGACAGACCCAAGCCCCCCTATTTCCCCTTTCGAGAAATTCTTGTCCGAATGGGAGTCCATCTACGCCTATATTGATATTGAATACATGAAAATGAACGCAATTGCGCGAATTGTCGATGGAGAAATACAGACGTCTCGAGATCATTTTCTCCGGAACTCCCAATAAAAAGCAACCTTCCTGTTTTTTATCGCGGACCAGAACCACAAGGTTCGACCCGCAGGCTGATTCTGTCCCATTGCCGACATGAGAATGAAGGAAACAAATGATCCTAAAAATGCATGAAATGATTAACTATTGGGAGGAGCACGAATTTACCAGACAACAAGCCGAATCCCTGGCAGATTGCTAGGTAAGAATTATCGCGGCCAACAGCAACCGACTGCTCAAGTCGGATTCATTAATGGTTAAATCCGACTTTAAGAACATTTTTAAGGACGTTGTTTAACAACCACTCTTATTGTGGCTCACGTGACAGGTGCGATTCTAACCGTAGCCTCGGTGTGGCTATTACTTCTTTTATCCATCTTTATCATTATACCATTTAGCACAATGGCAATTATTATAAAGACATTTTATCCCTGCCACCCCAGTTACCTACCCCGACATTTCATTTCAAAAATGTATTTCTGGAATGCCTTCAAAGATTGCCATACTATATACCATAGCTATGATATATAGCGGATATAGCCTATATATCGTAGCTATGATATATAGCGCAGTTAGCCTTTTACGGGAATATTTTTTCAGGGTTCCGATAATTTATGATTATCGGAACTCAAGTAGGGTTTTGGTGAGAAAACATATAAAAATTGAAAGACTCGCGTAAGCAGTGATCAGGAAGGCAAAAATGAAGAAAAACGATTTCATGAACTGCGTCGCCTTCCTTTCTTCTTCTGAATTCCAGAACAGCTTATTTTTTCAGCCCACTCAGATATTCGATTAGATGATGCATCCTAGTGGAGGGATTGTCACTGCCCGAGCCTTCCTCATATTTCTCCAGACGTTTGGCACGGACTATGGCTTTCGGCAGTCTTTCTACAAGGGAAGAGAAAAGGCCGACATCCCCCTTGTCATATTTAGGAAGATGTCGCTTCAGGTCTTTCATGACGGCGGCGCAGATGGAACCAGACGGGCCGGTAGAACCGAACGCCTTGGTGGTATAGACAAAATGCAAAAGAATCCAGACTTCAAAACAGGGCACAGAGGTAATGCCGTGAATGGAATCGCCCTTGCCCAACCTCACCGTCCGAATTTTTTGAAGGGCTTCACTGTAGGTTGAGTGACGGTCTTTGTCAAAAATGCAGTAGATCCGGTTGTATTTTTTTTCTTTCTGGTATTCAGCCAGGGCATATTCCACTACATTGCGCGGCGAAGGTCCGCAGGCTTCACCGACGATTCTGATATTTGTGGTGCTGAGTTTAAAGGCATCACGGAGCTCCTGCAAATAGTTCGGTTCCGTCTTCCCTCCTTCACAGACGATCAACACCAGGTCATATGGCTGCCGTTTCTGTGCCTCGCGACGCAGCGCAGCAGTCTTTTTTGCCTTTCTGCGATGAAAGAGTTGATCAGAACCCATCAGGGGCGAACCTCTCTGGTATAAGGCAAGGCGCCATAACGGCCATTGAGGTATCCTTTTTGTAGCGCTTCTCCTGCTCTGGGCTTAAAATCAGTGAGAGGATAGAGACGGCTTGCGTTGGTCTCGTCTTTCTCGACAAACCAGACCTGATCACGCCTCACCAACTCCTGATCAAGAAGAGAGGTGTCGTGGGTGGTGAAGATCAACTGCCCGTTTGCCTGGTTGGCCTTGCCGTTATGAAAAAGGGAAAGCAGAAATCGCATGATCTTTGGATGGAGACTGGTATCCAATTCATCAGCAAAGAGGATTTTGCCCTTGGTCAGAATATCAAGGCAGGGCCCAGCATAGGCAAAGAGTTTGCGGGTGCCATCCGACTCTTCTTCGAGCGGCAGGTATACAGGAGACTCTCTACCCTCCATCGGATGAAGAAACCCCACATTCAACATCTTTTTGCCGTCCAAAGTGCGACGGACCTCCTCCCTTACTGCCTCCGGCATGTCGGATGGAAGATCTTCCACAGAGAAGTCCTTCGTTTCCATCTGGATGTCGGAGATGCTGATATCAGCCTCATTCATAAAAGCGAGGATTCGCTTTTTCTTTTCATCGTCCTGACATGCATTCATGGTGAAAGTTGGGGCAAGCAACGCGCCGTGACCGATGACAAAGAGATTCTTAAACCAGGAGAAGACCGGCTTGAGTTGCTCACTGTTCCACTGGATGGCGGTAGACAGGAACAGGGCGTTGCTTCTTGTCATATCCTGCCACTGCTTCTTGCGGCCAATAAAACGACTGCCGAAATACCATTGATAGTTATTATTCTCCGGCTGATAAGTCCTTTCAAACCAGCGTTGAGATCGCCCTTCCGGATAAGCGATAAGCCATTCGTTGGTCACCCGTTCTTTGGTAACAGCAAACCCATACTGATAACGGACATCTTCTTGAATGAACTGCACCTCGAACTCGCTTGGGCGGGATGACCCAAGTTGATTAAAGAGAAATGGAGTAACCTCGATCATTTCTCCTTCCTGGTGCTCCTTGGCAGAGGAGACGACAAACTTCCTCACAAACCCCATGGCGTTGATAAAGTTGCTTTTGCCTCCGGCATTGGGACCGTAAATAACGGCCGAACGAAGGAGCCTGGGTAGCCCTAACACGGGACTTTCAAACGTATTAGTTTCCAGCAAATCTTTTTGAGGGGTCGCCATCAAAGAAAGTTTCCGTGGCTCCCAAAAGGAACGGAAATTAGCGACACTGAATTCGATAAGCATGGCAACAATCCTAGAAAATTAAAGGGGAAAAAACATAATCCGGTCAATGTCGAATATCATTATATTCCCTAATACTCCGTTCCGAGATAACTTTTCAAGAAAAAAACGCAGAAAATATGCAAAAAAACAACTAAAAGTAAATATGCAATGTGTTTGCTCGCTAAATTAGGGAGCTTTCCGTGGCTTGGAAAATTAGGACTTTTACGCTCACCAAAAAGGGGAAGCGTAAAAGTCATAAGGAGTTCTTTTGGATTGGCGAGAAACAACGTATACCAATGAATTGCATACATAGCGTATACATAAAAAACAAAAAGGCTAGCGACAAAATCGCTAACCCTTTAATTTACTTGGTGCCCAGGACGAGAATCGAACTCGTACGGGGTTGCCCCCGAGGGATTTTAAGTCCCTTGCGTCTACCAGTTTCGCCATCCAGGCAAAACTTTCCAGCCAGTCTTTATTGACACGACGTGTCAATTACTGTCAATTTCCACCAATGTTCCGACGTGACTAATAGTTTAACGGTTTGTTTTTATTATATAATTTATACTTAATCAAGGGGATATCTAATCCCTTGCGTCCACAAAAACAGCAACCAACCTTGCATTGCTTAACACAAAAAAATACTTACTAGCCTATATGAGGTTGGCTCATTAGAGTAAAGGTCAGGGGTATTGCAACATTTAAAGTTACCTAAATAAAGAGATTTTTTGAGGTAACACTTGAAAATCACACTTGTTTTTTCTTTCGTTTTTTTATCTGAAAAAGTGCTTCCTTCCAGACCCCTCTCTGTGTATGTTGAATACATTCTGTTGGCAGAAGGAAGAACAAGGCATACTACAGAAGGTATTCAAGGACACGGAAAGACCGATTATAAGAAGGCCAGAGGTAGATTTCGCCGAGAGGCAAAGGATATCCTATGGCAGAGGAGAAAGAAGAAGAAGGTCAAGGCAGAAAAGTTACTTTTGAGGTGGTAGAAAATGACGCCTTCTACATTGATGTAGACGGAAAAGTTCTATTCCAACAAAAGAGAAACCTTACCCCAGAACAATGGAATAAGGTTTCGAAAAACTTAACCAACATCCTGAATCTGTTTGCCGACATGAGCAGGATGCTGCCGCTTTAGAAAGGCTTTTTATTAGTATTAAGGGAAGTTTTACTTAACACCAACTAGCCTCTGGTCTTCTTATAATCGGTCTAATTTTGAGCGCAAGATTTTTCTGCAACTTTTTTTATGTTTTTTTTGCCAGCGTTTTTTATAGATAAACGAAACTATTTGTTTTTATACAATGTTATCACACAAAGCAGGGCTTTTAAGTTCCTTGCGTGTAGCCAAATCACGAAAAGTTCAACTTATTGTCAATATTTTGCTGGTTCGCAATAGGGATTCAACCCAGCTTTTCAGCTAAATTCTCGGCCCGCAGATGAGTGTAACGCACCAACATTTTGAGATCCTTATGGCCGGTAATACTGGCAACTTCCATAATACTCAGCCCCTTCTCAAACAGCCTACTTGTCGCTTCGTGGCGCAAATCGTGAAAACGCAAACCCTCAGATTCTGCCCGTTTACAAACCCTAGTGAAAGCTTGTGTGATACTATCTTTTTCAACCCCCCAGACATTCCCGTCAATTCGGCGCGGAATTCCACCCAGAATCTTTATCGCTTTGAAGGAAAGAGGGACAGTCCTGGGACTTTTCCTGGTTTCCCCAAAGGGGATGACCCATGTCCGACTTTTGAGAGCAATATGTTCCCAACGCATAGCAGCAATTTCACCACGCCTAGCGCCTGTCTCCAAAGCAATTATAATTATATTTTCAATCGCCTTACTTTTAGAAGTAATCGCCGCATCAATAAGACGCTGCTCCTCTCCAACTTGGAGACGACGATCCCGACCAGGGGGTAGTTTGGGCATGCGAATCTGCGCGGTTGGTAATCCGTGCGGAAGGTGGATGCCCGCATCGATTTGAGCAGATTTCAAAGCCCTGCCCAACAAACCAATCTCATGTTTCACGGACTGCGGGGAAACTGTCTTCAGGCGTAGGTCACGAAAGGTGGCAACATGATTACTACGCAATGCCGCAACGGAGATGTGCCCGAAGTGCTTTTTAAGCAAGGTCAACGGCCCGCGTGCTCTCTTGCCGCCATCCACCAGGCGAGGAAAATTTTCCCTTTCGTATAGGTCGAGGATTTCTGCAACCGTGGTCTGCTCTGCTGCGCTGTTACAGATAAAAGCACCGCGCTCCATCTCAGATTCAGTCTTTTTTGCCCATTCCTCTGCATTTTTTTTGGTATGGAATGTTTTGGTCTGAACAGGAAAACCCTTTTTTCGGATTTTGACTCTCCATTGATACGGCCCTCGTTTTTCAAACACTGCCATATTGAAAATATCCTGTTCCTGAAGTATACTGTCCCAAATGTGTCCCAAAAAATATTTAATATTTTATCAAACTATGAAAATTCAGCAAGTTATTTCATTTTATAATCCGCCTCCTAAGCGGTAGGTCGTACGTTCAAGTCGTACCGAGGGCACCAAAAAATATAAAAAACCAGAATGGTTAGATGCCATCCTGGTTTTTTCATTTAAGGCCGAAAAACTAATCTTTGAGGTCTAGTGTCTTGTCAACTCTCAAGCG
>DIKH01000409.1 GCA_002424495.1 Desulfobacteraceae bacterium UBA5623 | reverse complement strand
TCCAGAATCAATTCCTCAAAGGCGGAAATCTTCTCCTCGGCCGTAATCTGGCCCGCTGGTTCTGCACTCCATTATAAGATATTTGTAACTGCTCACCCTGGAGGCCCTTGCAAAAGGACCACGTTGTAATCCCTGAGTTCTTCAAAGGGTCATTTCCGAGTTTCCACTCTGGCATCCCCGAGTTCTCCACCCTGGCATCCCTGATCTCTCCGCTCTGTCATCCCTGAGTTCTTTTATCAGGGATCCATTTTCATACATTCAAGATAGAATTGATTCCCGCCTGTACGGAATGACTGCGCTTGCGTAGAAATAGCGCTGGCTATGAAGGTAAGTCGTAATCCCTTCTGGAGTNNTGGAGTCAGGTCAGGTCAGGCATTGTATACTCGCAATAGGATACAATTCTTTGCAGAGTGTCGTAATCCCTTCTGGAGTGCGAGCCAGGCAAAGACCGGGGCAAGATGAGCGGTAATCTCTTCGGCGTCAGGGGGGGATTTCCACCCAGATCCGGCTGATTGCAGGCGGCGGCTCGACAATGCGATCCACGCCGAAGGAAGCGCGGGCATCGGTCTTCTGGGCAGCGGTCAGGCGATGGTTGAAAAGAAGAAACAGGGTAGGATGTATGGAATTAATGTTCATGGGGTCTTGACGCGAGTGACTTCTTACCATATCATGGGTAGTAAGACGTTAATTAGAATGTAAGTCATTTAGCGAGAGGTAGGGAGATGATCTCAACAATAACGACTAAAGGCCAGATTACAATTCCAGTATCAATCAGAAAAGCCTACGGGCTTCATCCTAATGACAGGGTTGATTTTATTGCCGAAGGCGACAGAATTATCCTCCTGCCGGTGAAGACACTCCGTGACTTTCGCGGTTCGGTGACTGGGGGCGGAACCCCTGACCAGGAGAGACAGGCGGCCAAGGACTCAGTGGCCCGCCGAACCATTGAGGAAATGTCATGAAAACAAGTTTTCTTGATGCCAATATCTTTATCCGCTATCTCACCAATGATGATCCTGCCAAGGCCGACCGGGTGGAAATGCTGCTGGAATCGGCAGCCGCTGGAAAAGAGCGATTACTGACCACCGAAATGGTTGTCGCGGAGGTTGTGTGGGTTCTCGAATCCTACTACAAACTCGGCAACCTTGCCATCGGTCCCATGGTCAAAGCAATTCTTGCCACACCGGGGCTTGAGGTTATAAACGGCACCCTGGTGGAAAAGGCCGTCGAACGGTATATGGCCCAAAATATCGATTTCATTGACGGCTATATTGTTGCGGTCATGGAACATCACAAGGTTAACGAAATTTTCTCCTACGATAAAAAACACCTGACCAGGATCAAGACTATCCTTCGTAAGGAACCATGAGCATGTACGAACATATTGGGTTTCAATTCTTAATCGTTTCAGTAGATTACGATTTGAAGAAAATTTGACCGAAGGCTGCAAGCAACCCCGCTGGCGCGGTCATCAGGATTAAAGTCCCAGACAACCGCTTTTTTTATCCCCCTGCCGCTTGCGGACTCCTTTCTCACACTCCTTGTACATCAGGTAACCCAGGGTGTCGTCTTTGTCAAAAGGCTTTCCCCAAAATTCCTGCTATAAATATTTTACCTGTGGTGGAATGAAGCAAGGTTTGTTTTTATGACGATGAGTGGAATTGGGGAAAATTTAAAAGTCAGTTTTTGATTAACTGGTTAAGTTTGGTACTGAGTATGTTGAAAAGATACGTACGTCTCAAGAATTAAGAAAAATACTAGTAATCTTAATCTTATGAGTCTGAACCAGATTCAACATGTTCTTGAAATATGTTGACTACAACTACACCCCAAGATGAAAGACAAGACGAAAACAAGAAATATTCCTTTTTCAATGTTATTTTTTGATGATGTGCGAGTTTGTCTTTTGACTTTGTGATTTTTCAGGAAATTTGAACAGATAAACCATTGTTTCTGTTCAAAAAAATCCGACAATTCGATACAATAACGTGCAGTATAAAGGGCTGTCATGACGATATTGCCCTCTCGACTTTGTCATAATAATAGTTAGCCACACAACAAATAATTACCGCGGAGAGCACCATGCATTTAGGATTTATTGGACTGGGACATCTTGGTAAAGCAATTGCTGAACGACTTTTAGACTGCGGCCATTCACTTACGGTTTGGAATAGAACATCATCCAAAGCTGAAGGGATGAAGGTCGAGGCAGTCTTTTCTCCACGGGCGGTAACGGAAAAAGCCGAAATTATTTTTATCTGCATGTCTGACAGTGCTGCGGTTCATTCTATTTTCAGCCAGGAAGATGGACTTTTGTCCTGCGATATCTCCGGAAAAATTATCGTTGATCTCTCCACAAACCACTTCAAAGATGCGCCACTCTTCCATGCGCTTTGCAAAGATGTCGGTGCAATTTATCTCGAAGCACCTGTCTTGGGCAGTATCGTTCCAGCAGCGCAGGGGGCTCTTACTATTCTGATTAGCGGCGATGAAACCGGGTATGATAAAGTCAGGCTAGTTCTTGAAAACATTGGGAAACATATTTTTTATCTCAAGGAGCCAGGTCTTGCTACCAAGATGAAACTCATCAACAACCTTGCGCTGGGGAGCTTTATGGCTACTATTGCAGAAGCGCTGTCGCTCGGCGAAACAGTCGGCATTGCAAAGGAAAAAATCCTGGATATTTTAACTGTGGGGGGCGGCAACTCGCTGGTGCTCAATGCGAAGAGGAACAAATTACTCCAAGAAGATTTCTCAACCCACTTTTCAAGCGCCTTAATCTACAAGGATCTCCATTGTCTTCAGGACCTAGCGTATAGCGAGAAAAAAACACTTTTTACCGGCTCTGTAATTAAAGAACTTTACGCGAGGACATTTGAAGAAGGCATAGACAAAGAAGATTTTTCAGCAATTTATAAATTGTTCAAAAAGGGCTAACGAACAAGGTTAGATTGTGAGAGCGAAGCGATCCACAATCTAACCTTGTTATGGGTAGTCCAGAGGATAAGGGGGAGGTTATGGCCGCCTTTCTCTTTCAGCAACCGCCTTGCGGCAATCGTAGTGACAGTAGACATGTAATATTCACGAC
>DIKH01000385.1 GCA_002424495.1 Desulfobacteraceae bacterium UBA5623 | reverse complement strand
CCTTGGCCTTTGGCAGCCTCAAGCCCGAGGCCCCTGCTGCCGAGGGAAAGAATGGTGAGGAGGGAGGATGAGGAGCGCAGGGTGCGCGTGAGCTTAGGTGGGTGCGTGTAATGATGGGAGCATGTCTTCTCGTTTTTGCCCGGACTTGCCTCTTGTCTCATGAAATCAGTCAGTTAACCATAACTTTCCGGCAAAGGTGTTTGTGATGGAACTACGGATTTTGCCCCTCTTGTTTTTCGTTGTCCTCGTGTTGGGTGGCTGCGCCGGAAGCACGGCAGGGCTTCTCGGCAGCGACAGGGATGCCCATGGCTGTATCGGTTCGGCGGGGTATACCTGGTGCGAGGCAAAGCAAAAATGCATCCGGGTATGGGAAGAACCGTGCCGCCCGGAGGAGACGGTCACGGCCTGCTATGACTGTGCCGGGCTCGGAAAAATCATGGTCGAGTACTACCCCGGCGGTGGTGCTTCCATTCTGGCGCAGGGCAAAAGGTACCGCTTGGCGCAGGCTCTTTCCGCTTCCGGTGCCCGATATGAAGGGGAAAACATCATGATCTGGGACAAGGGCGGCACGGCGCGTCTTGTCTTGGAGGGCGGGGAATATTCCTGCGTGGTGGGCAACTGCGAGTAGGTTCTATCGTTGGTTGGCCGGGCGCCGTTGCCATTTCCCGCGTCAAGAAATTAAACAGAGCGCAAGCCATGGCACAAGGTTGAGCAGGATTATGCCAATCTTGTACGCAGCAAGACCCGCATAATGAACAGCGTCAAAGGTCTCAATCGAAAGTTTGAACCAACGGCCATGCAACGTGTACATCCAGTCATGGGCAAAGATGAAGGCCCCGGACCAGAGGAGTAGAACTGCGTAGTTGAGCCCTGCGCACCAGAGAAGGACGTCTTTGATCTCGATCATGGTCATAAAACACCTCCATGGCATGCGGCGATTACAGGCAATTTTTTTCTCAATCCACTCGCAAGAAATCGGGCTCCGTTCCTCTTTTCCGGTTTCCATTCACGATTTTCTGATCAAAGAAGGCATTCGCCTGAGAACTTCTTTGCACAAGTCGGCAACAAAAGGGCGCCCGCAATAGGATTCAAAAAAACATGGATTACACCAGTTTCCGAGATACTCACATGACTGGCACGGGTAGTAATTTTTGTAAGATTTTGGAAACCTGTTTTTTATAAAGAGATCGTACTCAGGCGACATAAGAATGTCTGGAAGCCTTTTGTCATGGACGGAAAGCAGGGAGAAACCAAGCGCTTTTTGAACCCATTTTTTGTTGATAAATGACGCACATGGGCTTATCCGTCCATCGGCGAGTATCAATATTTCCTTCACAATTGCCGTACAACCTCTGAATTCCATGGGAGCCGAAAATTTGTACTTTAGGCTTAGATACTTCAGTACTAATGGATGTAAGGGGAACTGGATCTTGGTCTTTCCCTTTGGTCTGTACTTATAGACTGATTCAACGAAGTCAAGTTTCTCCTTATCTGAAATACGTAATGTTTTTTTGTTAATGGCGCCATTCCCTCTTTCCTCAAAAAAATTGAAGGAAAGAACATCGATGGACATATTATTAAAAAAAGCTACTATCTCCTCTGGGGAAGAAGAATTAATTTTAGTCAGCACATAGTTTACTTTTAAATTTGATTTTTTTGGTTTAACCTCTCTATATCTTAAAAGATTTGATATTACATCGTTAAAGTGATTGCTGCCGCGAATCTTGGAATATGTCGTTTCGCATGAGCCATCTATGCTGAACACCAATTCAGAAACAGATAATTTGTCAATGCAGTTGTAGAATTCATTAGGAATAATAGTGCCATTGGTAATAATGCTAACCTGGATTTTCCTCTTGCTAAGTCCCCGAAGGATTTGCATGAGGTCTTCCCTGATAAATGGCTCTCCACCCAAAATCTGTATGGCACTAATTTTCCTGACAGATTGAGTGTGATCAACCATGTCGAGAAATTTCTGGCCCGACATGGTTGATGACGAGTGTAGATTTCCATTCCGAAAAAAGCAATGACTACAATTCAGATTGCAATCATTCGTAGCAAACCACCGCAGCGAGACAGGGAAATGTCCGATTATTTTTTCCTGCTCCATTACCGTTGACTGCAGCATCTTGCACCATCACCAGCACAAAACTGGAAATTTTTTGCTTTTTTCTGTTCTTCTAGCAAAAATTTTAGGACAAAAGCTTTTTCTTCGGGTGTGAGTGCAAACCCCAACACCTCAAACATCTTTTGAATCTCAGCGTTTACTGCGTCAAGAAGCTCAGGACGATTCATTAAAGCACCGGCAATTTCTCTTAGCTCTTTGCTCCTGTTTCTTTTCATTGACTGGCACCTCCTTTAGTTGTTTTGCACATTGTTTTCCGCTAACGTGTTGATTAGCCATGTGTAACCAAATAAAAAATAAAAGCGATTTGCTGGCTTGGGGTTAGGCGGTTAATTGATATAACAGCCGGAACCGTCGCAGCACGTTGCGCCATAACAGCTAGGTGTGGAGTTTTTTGGTGAAAATATTCCAGACAAGGCACCAACAACATCCTGAATAAATATCTGACAGGATTCGGACATGTTCTGCTGCTCTTGTGAAAGCTCGTTCAACCTGGTAAGCGCCTCCCAAGGCCTTCCACTTATCATCGCATTATATCCAGTCATAAGAGAACGATAGATTAACTCCAGAGCCGCCTCTTGCTCTTCTCCTTCACACGCCATTGCGGGCTCAGTCATTACGGCAAAGCCTACCAATAAGATAAGCACTAAGGTTAGGGGTTTTCTACCAGTTGGATTCCATTGCATAAATATGCCTCCTGTGTCGACTCTGCTTCCACCGGGTTCAGTCCTCATTTTTTTCTGAGTCCCTGTATCTTCCTTAGGCAGCAGTGTTCCATCTTATATTTGGTCCTGCCCACATTGAGC
>DIKH01000046.1 GCA_002424495.1 Desulfobacteraceae bacterium UBA5623 | reverse complement strand
TGAGTCAAGTGCATAGCCCAATTATGGAAATTTCCTGGAGTCTCGCCTATCTTTCTTCTGAGCGGGCTATCATGATGCTGAGCCAGGCACCAACGGATTATTTCCTCTTCAGCGCCCTCACCCTGGGATGATAAGTTTGAAGCCGTACAGCGGCTCTCAAGGGGCTTAAACTCAATAATGAAGGGTATGCACCTTCTTGGTAATTATGCCGCGAGGCTCCTCCTATGATCAATATACCTGATATCAGCGCCCGCAAATGTGACTCCTGCAGTATACCCATCAAGGAAGGGGAACTCTTCTATCATTGCCGTACCGAAATTATCGCCGGAAAAGACCACAATGTTGAAGAGTTGAAATATCCTGATCGAATCATAGCCCAGGCCCTGGCAGAACTTGAAGCCCGTGATGAGCAGGAATTACTCGATGACATTTATCAGGAGATCATCCTCCAACTCTGCCCTGAGTGCCGCACGATTTTGCTCCAGCGAATCCATAGCATGGTCAACAGTTGCAAAAGCTGCGCAAAATGTCAACCACAGCCGAAAATGAAAAAGAAAGGGAAGTTGTTACAATTCTCGGACAGGAAAGAACCTGAAAAAGACTCATTCTAGCCAGGTTTGAGTGAGCTAGGTCGTCATGTTTTGGAAATTCTCAGCCGGATCCTTGTTTCTTTATCTCATGGTTCATTGTTAAAAAATCTCAACCAGCCAGGAGACAAAAAAATGATTGCCACTACATCCTAACATAAATCAATCTCTCCAAGCAATCCGTCCTTTTTTCTCCTGAAGCGAGTATCGTGGGCAAAAGTATCCCGAGTCCTTGGGTAATCAGCAAGAAAATGAAGGCCGCGTGATTCTCTTCTGGTTAATGCTGACTCTATTATCAACAAAGAGACGAGGGCGATATTTCGTAACTCTATCATGTTAGCCGTAACAAAATAATCTCGATAGTGCTGCTCTATCTCCTGAAAAATTCCTTTCATTTGTCTTTTTGCCAGCTTCAGCCTTTTTACGGTCCTCACTATTCCAACATAATTCCACATAATACGTCTGATAAGATCCCAGTTGTGATTAATCAAAATTTCTTCGTTCAATATCTGGGCCTCACCGGCCTTCCAGGGTTCTATTTGAGGAATACTCCTTTGTGAAATTACTGTCCAATGTTGAGCACAATATTCATAGGCCCTTTCCGCAAAAACCACGGCTTCGAGCAATGAATTACTTGCCAGACGATTTCCTCCATGCAACCCCGTACAGGCCGTCTCTCCAAGTGCCAACAACCCTTCAATTGACGTTCTTCCCCATGTATCCGTCTCCACCCCTCCGCACATATAGTGAGCAGCCGGCACGACTGGAATGTATTCATGTGTAATATCAATACCATACTCGAGGCAGCGCCCATAAATTGTTGGAAATCGCTCTTTTACAAAATCCTTATCTTTATGGGTAATGTCAAGAAAAACACAGTCGACACCACTTTCCTTCATTTCTTTATCGATTGCCCTTGCTACGGTATCTCGCGTAGCCAAATCCTTTCGGTTATCATATTTCTCCATAAATGGGATCCCGTTCTGATCCACGAGAATGGCACCTTCTCCCCGTACTGCCTCGGAAATTAAAAAATTCTTGGCCTTGGGATGATAAAGACACGTTGGATGAAATTGTACAAACTCCATATTTGCCATTACAGCCCCGGCCCTGAAGGCCATTGCCAAGCCATCCCCGGTTGCGATATCAGGATTGGTCGTGTACAGATACACTTTACCGGTCCCTCCGGTACACAGGGTGGTAACTTTGGCCTTGTATATCTCTACAGTCATCTTTTCATCCAGAACATAAGCGCCCGCACAATAAAGCGCGGCCCCCCTTGTCTTGTCAATCATAAGGAGGTCTACCGCTATATGATTTTCCAGGATTTGTATCTGGGGGTTCTGTTTTACCTTTTCCAATAAGGCTCGTTCTATTTCTCTGCCGGTAAAATCATGGGCATGCGCAACCCTTCGCCTGGAATGGCCTCCCTCTTTACCTAAGTTCAGTCCTGATGAGTCTCCAGTATCCTTCACAAAATCAACACCCAGGGATATCAATTCCCTTACCCTTTCCGGACCCTGGTCAACAACAAGATCCACAACTTCTTCCTTGCACAGGCCGGCGCCACTTGCAAGGGTATCCTGTATATGGTCTCTTTTGGAATCATCCTTTGACAGAACTGCCGCAATCCCTCCCTGCGCGAGGTTTGTAGCGGAGTCAACCTCATTTTTTTTTGTAACCACAACGACCGAGCCAAGCTGCGCCACTCGTAAGGCAAAAGACAAGCCGGCTATCCCGCTACCAATAATCAAAAAGTCACATTCCATATCCAAGCCATTACCCTGCAAAATGTTTCACGTGAAACATGAATAATTAAAAGAAAAAAACAATATATTGCAATGTATCAAATTAAACATCACAAGGCAATCAAAGCCCCAAGACTAAGAGCAAATAAGAAACAGAAGAACCAGCAGGACGCTTTTTGCACATTTTTGGTTGTTGAAGAAGGAAATCTGGTATACAAACACTATACAAGTAGATGCAGTCTTGAAAAAATGTACATAGGTGTGACAATGGAACAAAAGCATAAGGCCAAAATAATCGCAGTAGCAAACCAGAAAGGCGGGGTGGGCAAGACAACGTCCGCAGTTAATTTAGCCGCAGCCCTGGCGAAGAAAAGGAAAAAGGTACTCCTTGTTGATTCTGACCCGCAAGGCAACGCATCGAGCGGTCTGGGGATACGTACCGGTTCCCTTAAGCAACATCTCTATCACTGCTATACCGGTGGAGTGCCGCTTGCCGATGTCCTTATACAAACAAAGGTAAACAATCTTTCTCTCGCGCCCTCAAATATAGACCTTGTGGCGGCCGAAATAGAACTCATCGCCGTGGAAAAGAGAGAATTTAACCTCCAGAAACTACTGCAGTCAGTAAGTAACAGCTTTGACTATATACTCATCGATTGCCCACCCTCTCTTGGCCTGTTGACAATCAACGGACTTACGGCAGCTCACTCGGTTCTCATCCCAATGCAATGTGAGTACTATGCCATGGAGGGTCTTTCTCAACTGGTAAAAACTATCCGGTCCGTTAAAAAGGCCTATAATAAAGAACTTTTTATTGAAGGCCTTTTACTCACTATGTATGATAAACGTAACAAACTGACCTACCAAGTCGCAGAAGAGGTTATAAAGCACTTTGGTGACCAGGTCTTTAA
>DIKH01000063.1 GCA_002424495.1 Desulfobacteraceae bacterium UBA5623 | reverse complement strand
TAACGCTACTTTAACTCACATGTAAGGTATTAAAACATGGTCATTTTTATCACAGGCGGCGCTAGAAGCGGCAAGAGCGATTTTGCCCAAAAGTTGGCGGAGCAGCGGAAGGGGCCGCGGTTGTATCTGGCGACAGCCCAAGCCCTGGATGATGAGATGAAGTGCCGAATTCAAAATCACCGGCTAAAAAGGGGCGACCGCTGGGATACGCTGGAAGAACCTGTTCAGATTGGCAGGGTATTGTTGTCGGTAAAGGATAATTACGAAACGATCCTCTTGGATTGTTTGACCCTCTGGATTTCTAATATCCTGTGTCAGGGGCCGGAAGGTGAGGCCATGCAATCTAACGTAACGGAAATATTTTTAAAGGGACTTGAATCATTTTCGAAAACTCTTATTGTAGTTTCCAATGAAGTGGGCATGGGGATTGTTCCAGATAATCCCTTGGCCAGAATATACAGGGATCAGCTCGGTTACGTCAACCAGCGGGTGGCACAGCGGGCTGATGAGGTTTATCTGCTTGTTTCCGGGATTCCTGTGAAAATAAAAGGATAGCGACTAATTTTTCTTATAGATTTACCATCAGGTTGTTGCGGTTTTGAAGGGAGGAGCTTACCGTGACCAATATTGAACAGATCATTAAAGATATCAAGCCATTAAGCGGTAGCTATCTGGAGAAGGCGCAGCAAAAGCTGGACAGCCTGACGAAGCCGCGCGGGAGTCTTGGCAAACTGGAGGCTATCGCCCAAAGATACGCGGCCATAAAAGAAAATATCCATGCAGGCATTAAGGGCAAAAGGATATTTACGTTTGCCGGCGATCATGGGGTAACGGAAGAAGGGGTCAGCGCCTTTCCAAAGGCGGTAACAGTTCAAATGGTTTTTAATATGCTGGCCGGCGGCGCGGCAATCAATGTGCTGGCAAAGTATGTTGGTGCAGAAGTTCTTGTGGTTGATGTGGGGGTTGACTTTGATTTTGAATCTACCAGTGGGCTATTAATAAGGAAGGTCGGTTACGGCACACGCAATTTTACAAAAGGACCCGCCATGAACAGGGAGGATGCAATCAAAGCATTGGGCGTGGGCATAACCTTGGCACAGCAATGCGCCTGGGATGGTATCGATGTCATCGGGACGGGGGAGATGGGAATCGGCAATACAACCCCTTCCAGCGCAATCCTGTCGGTGCTCACAGGCATATCCCCCGATGACATTACGGGCCGGGGAACGGGGGTTGATGATAAGCAGCTACGAAACAAGATAGAGGTTATCAAACGGGCGATTGCAGTCAACCGTCCTGATCCCCTTGAGCCCATTGATGTTCTGGCTAAAGTTGGCGGCTATGAAATTGGGGCCATTGCGGGGTTGATTGTTGGCGGCGCCTGCTGGCGGATACCCGTAGTCGTGGATGGATTTATTTCAACAGCCGGTGCGATGATTGCCACCGCCATGAATCCCGTCATCGGTGAGTATATATTTTATTCTCATCTTTCGGCGGAAAGAGGGCACAAACGAATGTTTGAGCATCTGGGGCAGGAGCCTATCCTCAGTCTGGATATGCGGCTAGGTGAGGGAACCGGCGGCGCCATCGCCATGACCATTATTGAAGGCGCCGTTAAAATCATGAATGAAATGGCCACCTTTGAGTCGGCCTGCGTAGACAGGGAAACGAAATCATGAAGAATTTTTTGATTGCCCTGCAATTTCTGACCATCATAAAATTATCTAGAAAGATCGATATAACGGAAGAAAATCTCGGTATTTCGATGAGTTACTTTCCCGTCGTTGGTCTTTGCATCGGCCTGGTTCTCGTTTTAGCAAGATGGAGTTTGGCGTTTGTTTTGCCTTCCTCCGTTGTGGATGTCCTTGTGATTGCCATCCTGGTTGTGCTGACCGGCGCGCTTCATCTCGACGGATTTGCCGATACGGTGGATGGTCTGGCGGGTCGGGGCGATCGTGAAAAAACACTGGCTATCATGCGGGATAGCAAGATTGGGACCTTTGCCGTGGTGGGAATCACGCTTATTTTACTCTTGAAAACGACGAGCCTGGCCAGTCTTCCCCTTTTCATGAAAGATAAGTCTCTTCTGCTGATGGCTGTTTTAGGCAGGTGGGCTACCGTTCCACTGGCGGCCTTTTTCCCTTATGCCCGCGCGGGGCATGGAACTGCCCTGGCTTTTTCACGTTTCGCCGGTATTAGGGAGGTAATCATCGCCTCGCTGATCGCGCTGGGTATTGCGGTGGGGCTGCTCCAATATAAGGGACTGATCATTTTTGTGGCGGTGGCGCTGGTCAGTTGCCTGCTTGGTCTCTTTTTTAAAAGCCGCATTGGCGGTGTAACAGGGGACATTATGGGAGCGGCCTGTGAGGTCAGCGAAATTGTTGTTCTTTTTATGATAAGCGGCATGTTTCATTAATATCGAGGCAGAAAAGGACTCTTTTTTCGGCCAGGGTGTTTTACAGGGTGTGGTGTGAAGATGTGCTGGCGACTTTTTAGCGCACTGATTTTTGTCCTTTTTTGGGTCCTGCCCCTTGGAGCCGCTCAATATGCTGATGCTCTGGGTAGAAAGATAATTATTCCATCTCATCCTGAGCGCATCATTTCTCTCGCTCCGAGCGTAACGGAAACGTTGTTTGGCTTGGGTCTAAACAGAGAGATTGTCGGGGTGACCAGATGTTGTGATTATCCCGAAGCTGCGCGAAGAAAACCGAAAATAGGCGATTTCCTCAATGTTTCCGTTGAGAAGATTGTTTCTTTCCATCCGGATCTGATTATTGGTGTTATGGATGGAATGAAGGCGGACACGCTCAAAAGGCTGGAAAAAGCAGGACTGCCGATTTATCTTGTCAATCCTATCTCTCTGGAAGGGATCTTTAAGATGGTGGAAGAGATCGGCGCTCTTACGGGAAAAACCGCTTCTGCAAAGAGATTGGCGCAAGATTTGAGAAAAAGGGTTCATGCAGTAAGTTCCTTAACAAAAAATGCCCCCAAGCCCCGAATTTTTTTCCAGATTGGAACGGATCCCATGGTCACTGTCGGCCGCAACACCCTGCACCATGAATTGATCACACTGGCAGGAGGCATCAATATTGCGGCAGGGGCGAAGATTAGTTACCCTCGCTTCAGCATGGAGGAAGTTGTAGCCAGACGGCCGGATTTCATCATTATTTCTTCGATGGAAAGGAAGGAAAATTATAAAGAGGTTAAAAAGAAATGGATGAAATGGAAAATGCTGCCAGCCGTCCGGAACAACAGAGTTTATGTCATAGACAGTGATTTAACGGATACTCCCGCTCTCAGGATTGTTCAGGGCCTGGAAACTATGGCAGGTTGGCTTCATCCAGAGCTTTTAAGGGGTGCGCCACGGTAAAATTAATCCCCCTCTTTTTTAGATCAGATACATGCCGGTTTTATTCATGTATCAGCGGTGCTTGAGATCAATAAGAAAGATAAAATCATGGCATTTAAAAATCGGGGTTGCGTATTTTAAATAAATGTTTTACTTGTCTCACTTATATCCAAACGTGAAAGAAAGTAGTGGAAATCCGGGATTGCGAAGGAGTGCTTCATCAGGCATGCAGATGTCAATGTTGATAAACGAATGCGAAGAGGGTATTTTCCCACACAAGAAATTAGAATGGTCTTTTGGTAATGACAAATCGTTGGCTGTGGGTCGATAATCTCTATAAAGCAGGCGTTGCGAGAAAAGATATTCAAAGCGCCTCTGTGATCTGTCTGGACACAGAGTATGATTCTTACCGCTACTTTCGAGAGAAACTCTGTCTGGTTCAGATTAAAACACCATCTATGACGTATCTTTTTGATCCCCTCGACTGTATTGATTTCTCTTTTATTGGCGAATCTTTCTGCAACCCCGCTGTGTTAAAGATAACACATGCAGGAGATAATGATATACGTATTTTAAAAAGGGATTATGGATTTGAATTTCATCATATCTTCGATACCCATCGAGCAGCTGCGCTTCTCGGGTGTCATTACCTTGCCCTTTCTACTCTGGTCAGCCGGTATGTGGGGCAACACTTGAACAAATCCAAAAGCATACAAAGATCCCAATGGGAAACACGCCCACTGACAGAAGAGCAGATAAGTTATGCCGTTCAAGATACGATGTATCTGCTGCCCTTGTATGAAAAACTTCATGAAGAAATCGTAAGGAAGAATCTCGGGAAAAAGGCTGCAGAGACATTTAAACTTATGGCGGCGGCCATGTGGTGCGAAAAGAAATTTGATCCGCAAGGATGCATCAAATTGAAGGGGTACGAGTACTTGACCGAACAGCAAAGGCAAAATTTGGAACATCTGTTTTACTGGCGATTTAAGCAGGCTAAAGAAACCAATAGAGCCTTGTTTATGGTTTTATCTGATCGGGAGCTGGTTGACTTAATCAAAATAGCATAGGCGCTGATATTTTTGCCTGACGCTGGCAGGAGATATATATCGGTGAAGTTGACGTGAGTTTTCATTTGTTTGAAGCGCATAGTTTCCCTTTTATATGAAAATGGTCACCACTACATGTTTTTTTAGACATTTATCAATCCATGATGATGATCAGCATGGACGGTGATTTTTATATTCGTGG
>DIKH01000312.1 GCA_002424495.1 Desulfobacteraceae bacterium UBA5623 | reverse complement strand
TCAACTTGTAACTTTTTCAACTTGTTAACTCTTTTAACACCCTATGATCTGCATCCCAATAATGGCCCGGGATAGCGCCGGGGCGATAAAAAAAATGACTGAGGCCGCATCCCTGGCGGACATGATGGAGATACGCCTGGATGTCATGGAGTCGTTTGATCTGAAAGAGATTATTCGGGCCGCGGCTAAACCCGTTATAGTCACCTACCGCTCCAAAAAGGAGGGGGGAAAGGGGCTTGCGCGCTATGAGACCCGCGTTCGTCATCTGATAGCGGCAATTGAAGCAGGGGCCGATTTTGTGGACGTGGAATTTTCCATGCCGCAGATATACCGTCAGGAGATATTCAAGACAGCCGGTTCTTCCAGGGTCATTGTTTCCAAACACTTTTCCAGTAACACGCCTCCAAAAGATAGAATCGAGCAGACTTTTAGGAAGATGTCTGCCACAGGGGCTGACATTGTCAAGATAGTCACCTATGCCATGGAGCCTGAAGACAACCTCCGGGTCCTGGGCCTGATTCCTCTGGCCCGGAGGCTGGGTGTCAGGATCATCGCCTTTTGCATGGGAAGATCTGGTCGCATAAGCCGCATCTTTACCCTTGTTATGGGCGGGTATTTAAGCTTCGCCTCACTTGAGGAGGGCCAGGAATCCGCCTCAGGACAGATACCAGCAAGAGAAATGAGGAAGATGATTGAAATGCTGTCATAGTAGTTGCCTGAGACAAAAGGATTCTAAGTCAATATGAAAGAAATAAAGCCCATATCCAATCTGAACGTCGAGGTGGGAATCCCTGGCTCTAAAAGCATCACCCACCGGGCCATTATCGCAGCAAGCCTTGCAACAGGAAAAAGCCTGCTCAGAAACTTTCTGGATAGCGAAGATACGGTTTATACTGCTGAGACTCTTAAAAAACTTGGTGTAGACATCGCCTTTGAAGGGGATAATCTACAGGTGTCGGGAACAGGGGGGAAGTTCCCCCCGGTGACGGAAAGAATAGAACTGTTTATGGGAAACTCCGGCACATCCTTTCGGCTGCTTTTGTCAGTTGTTGCCCTTGGCCGGGGCGAATTTGTCATGACCGGGACCCCCAGAATGCTGACCCGGCCGATAGGTGCACTGGTCACGGCCCTGAACAGGCTCGATGTAGAGGCGTCGTGTATTGAAAAGAATTCATGCCCCCCGGTGCTTATCAGGGCGCACGGAATCCGAGGCGGCAGGACACAGATAGCAGGAAATCAGAGCAGTCAGTATCTTTCTTCTCTCCTGCTGGCAGGCCCCTATACTGAAAAAGGGCTTGAAATTGAAGTGACGGGAGAGCTTGTCTCAAGCCCCTATGTGGATATTACCACGGATGTGATGGAGCAGTTTGGAGTTGAGGTCGAAAGAGAAGGTTACAGATATTTTTATGTCCCTTCGGGCAAAGGTTATGTTGCCCGTGAATTTACAATTCAGGGTGACGCCTCTTCCGCATCTTATTTCTGGGCCGCTGCCGCTGTAACAGGGGGCATTGTAACCACCGGGAATATTCATCCCTTAATTACAAGGCAGGGAGATATTAAATTTCTCGATGTCCTGGAGAAAATGGGCTGCCGTATCGAAAGGCGACCAGACAGGGTGATTGTTCATGGCGGGAACCTCTCAGGAATTGATGTGGATATGGGTGACATGCCGGACATGGTGCCAACCCTTGCTGCCGTGGCCCTGTTTGCAGAAGGTAAAACCCGTATCGGAAATGTCCATCATCTCCGCATAAAAGAAAGCGACCGGCTCCATGCCGTTGCCCTTGAATGGGCAAAACTGGGTGCGCAGGTGGAAGAAACCCATGACGGCCTTATCATCCACGGCAGGGGAAATTTCAAGGGCTCCGATGTCTTCCCCCATAACGACCATCGTATCGCAATGAGCCTTGCCGTCATAGGGTTGAAGATTCCCGGGGTAAAGATTCAGGATGAAGCCTGTGTCGGCAAGTCATTTCCCATGTTCTGGGGGTTGTGGGATCAGTTCTGCATATAAATCTTTCCTTCATATCTTGTAGTCATTTTTAAATCACAAAAAACGTTACCTCCAGTAGGAAGACCATGTTTTAATCTGGGAAAAGGTCCCAATCGTCAAGCCTATTGCCTTTTAAAATCGTATGATTATTTTATCAATATTTGGACTTCGTGATTACTCGTAATGGGAAGGCCAGGGTGGGGGTGAATGATGAAGATTTGGCGGGTCTTTTTTTATCAATTTTATCCCAACATGAAATAAGTCATAGCAGGAGTAACTAATGAGTCGGCAGAAGAACATGTCAAGGTGGTTACAGGTGGCCCTGCTGGGGTTTATACTGTGGATTCCGTTTGACGCCGGTTCGCTCCGGAACAAGTGGGAATGGTTTCCGGTTTTTCGATCAGATGCCTTTGCGCAAGACCTCAGCGGTTCTTTTTTGAACTTGAAACAAAAATGCAGATGGAAGGATGCTGGTCTGCAATGCAAAATAAGTGGCAAGTTTAAACTTTGGAATCTAGGTGCAGAAAAGGCTGCTTCATCGAAGGTCAGATTCTTTTTGTCAAATGATTCCAGCTTGCAAGAGGCTGATGACCTTTTGCTCAAAGAAATTAGGGTTCGTTCTCTTAACGCAGACAAGAGCAAGACAATCACTTTACAGGCCAGCCTTCCTCTTGGCAGTAGTGCCTCGGACAAGTTTGTCATCGGGCTGGTAGATGCGGAAAACAGCGTGCCGGAAACTAATGAGACAAACAATGTCACCATCTCTGATATGATCCCCTCTGGTACGCAATTTTTTCCATTCGCACAGGGAGATGTCTGGGAATTTCAAGGTACGGTTTCAGGAAATTTAGATCCTGCAGGCAGCTACGTTAACAAACTCATGGTTACAGGGAATAAGGAGATTAACGGGGTGACGACTACTGTTTTTACGGAATCCAACCCCGATAATGATGGAACCGCAATAGAGGAATATCTGGTCAAGGACGATCAAGGAATTACCTCTTGGGGGAGTAATGGCGAGGCCATTATTTTTCTTTCACAAATGATTCCCTTTCGTCAGGTGTACTTTCCTTTGCAACTCAGAACCCCTGTTAAGGAGTCTTTTAAGGGAATAGACTTGGGAGAGGACCTTGACGGAGACGGGGTAAACGAGATGACTGATGTGAATACCAAGGTTACTGTAGCAGCATTTGAAGAAGTGGCCGTGCCAGCTGGCTCTTTCTCGAACAGCGTAAGAATCAATACAGATGCGAAATTTAAGGTCACACTCTCAGGGGATTATAAAAAGGTTAGTCTCAATGTATCCCAAGCAGAGTGGTTTGCCTGTGAGGTTGGGCCGGTTAAAAGGAACATTGTGCTTACAGCCAGAATTGCAGGGCAAAGATTCAGCGAAGAGGTGACAGAGCAATTAAGCGGATACATTGTAGGCGGGCATGGAGAGGGGATAGTCCATATCCCAATAGCAAAAGGGATAGCCACTGCAAGTTCCGATACCACAGTTCCCGGAAGATCTGCTACAGGTTTTGACGGTACAAATTATCTGGTTGTTTTTTATCGTGAAATCGGCTTGCCTTCCGGTCTTTATGGCGCAATACTATCAGGCAGCGGCTTAGTATTAAATGCTTTTGTCATTTCCCCAGATGGTGAAGGTTGCAGTACTTGGCCCTGCAAATCCACAGGCCCTGCCATTGCTTTTGATGGAGCCAACTATCTTGTAGTTTTCGTAAGAGATGGCAAAATTTTTGGGATGAGAGTATCGCCTTCTGGCATATTACTTGATGATGCTCCTGGATTCCAGATTTCATCCGGCACCTCAAATTGGCTTCCATCGATTGCATTTGATGGTCTCGATTTCATGGTGGTATGGAATAAGTACTATGAATCGCAAAATGGTATCTACGCTGCAAGACTTACATCTGAAGGAGACCTGATCAATGAATTTCCCATCTTTTTTTCATCCGGTGAACAAATCAATCCCAGTATCGCCTTTGATGGGTCCAACTATTTTTTAGTTTATAGGGATACGAAAAGCGGTTCAGGACTCACTGAAGACGCTGATATTTATGGGGCCAGAGTGACGCCGGAAGGTAATGTTTTGGATACCGAAGGTATTCCAATATCAACAGCACCGGGCTATCAGGATGCACCAGAAATCATTTTCGATGGAACGAATTATTTTGTTGTCTGGACTGATGCACGTAACGAACCACTTGCTCAATATCCACCTCGCTCGGACATTTTCGGCGCACGTATAAGGCCTGATGGCCACTTGCTGGACGGACCGTCGGATACAGGAGGATCTGTTATTATACATAACGTCATAAATA
>DIKH01000164.1:7883-13794 GCA_002424495.1 Desulfobacteraceae bacterium UBA5623 | reverse complement strand
GGTTTCTTGCCTGACGTATTACCTCGATCTTGCCCTCTGTGCCCCGGGACCCGAAGCCTCCGGGGATAATTACTCCGGCCACTTGATCTAAGAATGCGGTATCCTTCAGGTCTGTGGTTTCTACCCATTTGAGGACGATCTTGCAGCACAGGTGGGCGGAGCAATGATTGAGAGACTCAATGATAGAGGCGTAGGAATCCTCCAGCTTGGTATATTTGCCGCACATGGCTATGGTGATTTCGTGCTCTGGGTTGCGAATATTGTCCACCAGCTTTTTCCATTTTCTCAGGTCCGGCGGGCTGTAGATGTTGAGCTTCTTATGAATGATCTCGGGAAGGCCCTCTTCCTCAAAAATTATCGGAATCTCGTAAATATCCTCGACATCAAGCCCTGTTATTACGGCGCTTGGCAGGACATTGCAGAAGCTTGAGATCTTAGCCTTGATCTCCTTTGTCAAAAACTGAGAACAACGGCCTATAATTACATCAGGGAAGGTGCCCCGTTGCATGAGGAGGTTTACGCTCTGCTGAGTGGGCTTTGATTTCTGTTCGTTTACACCATAGGGGATAGGCACATAGGTGAGATGGACATAGAGGATATCATGAGTTCCGACATCATTTCTCATCTGCCGCACAGATTCCAGGAAAAGTTCATTTTCTATGTCGCCCACTGTCCCGCCGATTTCCACGATCACCAGATCGGCCTGCTCTTCACGGGCAATTTCAAATATGTGGTTTTTGATGATATCTGTTACATGCGGGATATATTGAACGGTCTTGCCCAGATAATCGCCCCGCCTTTCCTTTTTTCTGACCATGTCGAATACCTTTCCCATGGTCAGATTCCATTTGGATTTGCAGGTCACCCCAAGGAACCTCTCATAGTGACCGAAATCCATGTCCACCTCTCCCCCGTCGTCCAGCACAAAGACCTCGCCGTGTTCAAAGGGATTCATGGTGCCGGGGTCTACGTTAAGATAGCCGTCACACTTAATGGGAATGATCTTGAGTTTTGAAGACAGGAGGTGGCCGATTGATGCAGCGGCGATACCCTTGCCAAGACCTGATAAGACGCCGCCGGTGACAATGATGTATTTGGTTGGCATGTCCTTTGATGTCTGAAATGTTGTGGATGTTTTGACCAGAACCTATATTCATTCAAAAAATTAGTCAAGCCATAATAGAGCCCTTTGTTTACAGTTGATGAATTCTTACCGCTAAAGTTTCGGAATCCGGAAGTCCATATAGTCAATTGGTGGCCCTTCTTTATGCCGCCCGATTTGCCCTGTCTGGTTTAAGGTCATTTTAGGGGGAGCAATGTGTAAAAAAATATTACAACTGTTAAACAATTTAACAGGATGGATTGGCAGGATATATTCACCACCTCGGAAACAGGATTTGAAAATATTCATAATATCAGACTCATATCCATTGCCATGCCAATGCGGCACAGGTTTTGCTTTTAAAACCATAAAGAATGAAATATGTCCCGGGGGCCAATTATGAAAGCTTGTGGATGGATTCGTAAAAATAATAGAGGGTTTACTGTAGCAGAATTGGCAATGACTTTGGCGATCATTGCGATATTGGCGTCTTTGGCTATTCCATCAGCCACAAACTGGTTGCCCAACTACCGGTTGAGAAAGGCCTTAACCGACCTGCGCAACAATTTTCAATCGGCCAGGTTGGCGGCGGTGAAAAGTAATTGCAATTGCACCATAACTTTCAATCAGGATGTTGGGGGTATTACCTATGATTATGCCATTTTTATCGACAATAACAACGACGCTACTTTTGATGCTGCCGAAACAGTTATCGCCCGGGTGCGTTGGTCAGACTACAACAGTGATGTCAGATTTGATACAACGCAGGGTGGCGGCGATGGTTTGGACTTTACGTCCGTATCTTTCAACTCCAAGGGAATTCCAAATACTAATGGAAACGTATACTTGATTAATACGAACGGAACTGACAGGCGCGTGGGGCTAAGTCCTGCCGGAATGATCAGTATTCAGTGACTCTGACAGAGTCCTAACGGAGGAAATGACTCTTATGCCGACAACACAACACAAGGACATGGGCTTTACCTTAATCGAGCTTATGATAACCATGGTGATTTCGTGCCTGGTCTTGGGGGGCATCTACATGACCTTCAACAGTCAATCCAAATCATACCTGGTTCAGGATGATGTTGCGGCCATGCAGCAGAATGTCAGGGCAGGGGTGCATTACCTGGAAAGCGAAATAAGGATGGCCGGGTATAATCCCGGCGGGGTCGTTCCAGCACCGACAATAACCGCTGCGGCCAGCAACTCGATAACATTCGAAATGGATGATGGAACCGGTACGGGTACAATAAATACCCATACCTATTCTTATAATAACGCAAACAGGATCTTAGACAGGAACATTGGTGGAGGCGCACAGCCTGTTGCCGAAGATATTCAGGCTTTAGGCTTCGCATATGCCTACGATGCAGATGCTGATAATCGTATGGACACCTACACTGATGGAACAGGTCAAGATCGTATTATCTGGGCCGTTCCCAGTGGCGGGAGCTGGTTCAACCTTGATACGAATAATAACGGAATAATTGACGACAATGACTCCCCTAACCCTGGTGCCAGCGTGACACAGGCAATTGTTGGAGTAAACACCGGCGACAGCGTTAATCTGGACGAGATAAGGGCCGTAAGGATTTCTCTCCTGGCAAGGGCGGAGGCCGGTGATAGTTCATTCGCCAATAACTCAATCTATATTGTCGGTAATCAGAAAATCGCCCCTTTAAATGATGGGGACTCAAGCAATGATGACTGCCGCATGCGGCTTTTGACAACAATAGTAATGTGCCGGAATATGGGGCTTTAGCTATGAAAAAACAAGACTTACCTTTAAGTTCAAAGGGGAAGGTCCATAAGAATGAAAACGGCTTCACACTGGTGGAGATAATGGTTGCCGTTTGCGTTTTGTCTATAGGACTATTGGCAATTGCCTCAATGCAGCTTGGGGCTGTCAGCGCAAATGCAAGGGCAATAGATACATCCGAGGCCTCTACCCTGGCGGAACTCCAGATGGAGACTCTGCTTTCTTTACAATACAGATTTTCCTCGGCCAATGACGATCAAAACCATTTGGATTTACAGGACACAAATGGAGATGAGACCGAAGCTAGCCTGCTATATCCATTTCCTGTCTTTGGTCCTAACTCTGGTCCAACTTTTGACCCGGCCATGGCAGTCCCCGCAGAAAGCTTAGCCGGCGCACCAGACCATCGAAGGACTGAAAGCACGGATAAGTACACTTACACCATTTACTGGAACGTCGCAACCGACGCTGAAATCAATGATACCAAGACAATACACGTTATAGTCACCTGGGCGGACAAGGAAGCGGGCCACAAGACTTCCATAAGACGTGTAATACCCAGGATCAGCTAATGAAGGGGAATATTATGAAGTTACCTTTTCGCAGAATAGACAATGAAGATGGATCCGTGTTGATCATCTCGGTTCTTTTCATGATCATTCTCACCTTGATTGGTGTGGCCGCCATGAATACCGGCACTATTGAGATTCAGATCGCCGCGAACGAAAAATTCCATAAAATAGCCTTTCAGAATGCGGACAGCGGCATCTACGCGACGCCGAAATTCATTTCAGCATGCCTTGATGCCGGCGGCGAAAATGTACCACTGGCGACGGCGCCAGGCATTTTGCTGAGAAAAAATGGCGATTCCACCGTATGGGTGAATGTAGCAATCATCCCGAACGTCACGGACGGCACGTTTTACAAAAAAATGATGGGCTACTCCCCTTACACCCCTTCCGACCCTCCTGATACTGCCACGGACCTGAGAATGGAAATTGATAGCAACCCGGTGGAAGTGGATGTCCGGTGGCTGCGTGCGGAGACCCTGTCTGGGGGTGGAGCGGAATTCAGTACCGGGGCCGAGGGCCTGGGCAGCGGGTCTGCCGGCAGTGCGGCAGTGGTTTATAGTGAGAATTCTTTTGGGCAGGGGCCTGCTGATTCTGCTTCAAACATCTTTGCTGTTTACCGAAAAATTATTGGTATGCCCGGAGGATTATGATGAAAGAAATAAAATTATCACTGTTGCTGGGTGTTGTCATAACCAGTGTAATCTGTGCTCAAGCAGTGTTTGCCGCGTTTAAAGAGCCTTCCATGGCCGAGTATACCTGTTATCCCATATTCCAGGTGAATGCTGTTGAGCCCAACATCCTGATCATCCTGGATAACTCCAACAGTATGAATGAGAAGGCATACGACGACCCCTACGATCACAACACGGAATACTATGGCTATTTTGAGCCGTATGTTAAATACAGTTACGCCAGCAACCTGTTTACCAGAAACCCCGGCGGGGAGTGGGACGGAAATTTCCTAAACTGGGCGGTTATGCGAAAGATTGATGTGACCAGAAAGGTCTTAATGGGAGGACTTGCCACCTCAAGGACAGGGGGCGGTAATCAGGTAAATATCGGCGATACCGGCAATGGGGTGCTAAACACCCAGGAGACTTATTATTCCAACCAGAGAGTGAATGTTAGTCTATATAAGCATGGCGCCTATACCGGAGACAGGGTTGTCTGGTTTTATGTACAGAACGGATATTTTCAGTTCTGGCATTGCGACACGACATTGGCTGAATTTGAGGCCGGCGCGCCCATTACCTGGGTTTATGAAGGGCAATTTACCATTAAGGTGCAAAAGGATATCACTTACGCGGATGAGGTGCAAAATTTTGTAGACGGAAACCTCGCAGGAGTGCTTCAGAAGGTCGGCAACAGGGCCAGGTGGGGAAACGAGTTTTTCTTCACCGGCACCGGAAATAATCAAAGCGGAGGGTATATAGCAAGCGCCATCGGCAGCAATTTAACAGATCTCATAAACGATCTTCAAAATACCCCATGTAAAACCTGGACCCCTCTGGCAGAGGCATATTATGTCGCCATGCAATATTTCAAGCAGAAACCTGTCCAGTATGCCCCTCCCCTTGATTACGCAAACAATGTTGTACCCTGCGCTAACGTGGGGCAGGATCCCTATTACAATGGTACAGAATTTGTTTCCTGCGCAGACGCCTTTGTCATTTTGCTTACGGACGGCGCCTCCACAATGGATGGGAAGATCCCCACCATGTATAAGGACTATGCGGATCCCCATGACTTTTTTGTAACAACCAACAGCACAGTCTGCGACGAAGACGACGCCTTAGGCAGCGGCTGTGATTTCCCCAGTAAAGGTTCTGATTATCTTAAAGATATCGCCCTTTGGGCCCGCACAAATGACCTGCGAAGCGCCACTGTCGGGAAAACTGAACTCGCTGGGGATCAAAATATGCTTCTTTATACAATTTATGCCTTTGGAGAGGATGAAAATGCCCAAAAATTGCTAAAAGAAGCTGCCAAAAACGGTGGCTTTGAAGACAGAAACAGTAATAATGCGCCTGACCTCCAGACAGAGTGGGACAAGAACAATGACGGTGTCCCAGATACCTATTATGAGGCCGATAACGGATATGAACTTGAGGCAAAGCTGATCAAGGCCATCAACGATATACTGGAAAGGGCGGCCTCGGGAACTTCTGTCTCTGTGCTTGCCCAATCGGAAAAAGGAGAGGGGACCATGATGCAGGCCTATTTCCGGCCCCGCATTACAGTCGGCACCGAGGATATTGAATGGCTGGGATTTCTCCAGTCCCTCTGGGTGGATCCTTACGGAAATCTGCGTGAGGATACCGACCTGGATGCCGCCCTGGATGTGACCCGGGACAAAATAATCGAACATTTTCTGGATTCAGGAAGTGGGAACACGAAGATAAAAAGATTCTCCGTCAGTGCAGATGAACCTTACCCGGACACTGAAACCGCAGCTTATGAGGAATTGGAGCTTGA
>DIKH01000164.1:6851-7860 GCA_002424495.1 Desulfobacteraceae bacterium UBA5623 | reverse complement strand
GCAGGAAGATATTTACCTTTGTTGACAAGGATAGTAACAAAGTGGTGGATGAGGGCTCATATGATCCTTTTGACAGCAGTGGCGAATTAGTCAGCTTTTCTACTGCCTCCGCAGCAAGCATCAAGCCCTATCTGGGTGTCCGTGATGATAGCACCTGGAGCTACCTTGGGCCTGCGCAAGATACCCGCGTTACAAATCTTATCCAGTGGGTCAGGGGAAATGATATCGCAGGGCTTAGAAAAAGGTCTGCCGATTGGGACGGAGATGGCGACACAGAGGTATGGAAGCTGGGAGACATTGTTAGCTCCTCGCCGGTTACTGTTTCCAAACCTCCTGACAACTATCACATCCTTTATGCAGATGAATCATACCAAACCTATTATGATAAATTTAAAGACAGAGAAACCATAGTCTATGTGGGCGCCAATGACGGCATGCTCCACGCCTTTACCTCTTACAAGTATGACAGTGCGGCCAATGGATTTGTGTGGGCCGCCGGAACTGAAAACATGGGGGATGAGCTGTGGGCCTACATTCCACAGAATCTTTTGCCGCACCTTAAGTGGCTTCCGCACACCAGTTATACACACGTCTATTACGTAGACATGAAACCAAAGGTCTTTGATGCAAAAATACTCCCTGACGAGAGCCATTACTCGGACCCTGACGCTGATGACAACTGGGGTACAATCCTCTTGGTAGGGTTTAATTTGGGTGGCGGTGACATTTCGGCGCTGGAAGATTTTGACTATAACGCAGGGACCGCAAATACAATTAAATCTTTTGCTCCCACCTATGTATGCATGGACGTGACCGACCCAAGAAACCCAAGACTCCTCTGGGAAAGGACTTATCAGAATCTCAAAAAGTCATTTTCATTCCCCGCAGTGTTCAAGGTCAAGGACAAATGGCTGGCCGTATTCGGATCAGGACCTGGTGATTGTGACGGGTCGAGTGCTCAAAACGGCTATGTGTATGTAGTGGATCTCAAGACAGGGGATTCTTATCC
>DIKH01000164.1:2960-6803 GCA_002424495.1 Desulfobacteraceae bacterium UBA5623 | reverse complement strand
GCCTCGTTAGACAAGGGCATGGACTATAATGTGGATGCCATTTATATGGGAGGGGCCTACGATGACTTTCCTAATGGCTGGAAAGGAAAGATGTACAAGATAACCGTTCCGTGGGTTAAGGAACAGCCTGCTGGAAGCGGGACTTATGTATATGATGGGGTGAACAGGGATAATTATATAGATAACCCCAGGGACGCAATAACTCCTTGGCGATTCAGTGTCCTTTTTAATGCCACTAAACCCATTACAGCCCCGCCTGCCATAAGCGTGGACAGTCTGGATAATACATGGATATATTTCGGCACAGGCCGATATCTCAGCACTGCCGACAAGGTCAACACGGACACGCAATATCTATTCGGCATAAAAGATCCTTTCTTTAACAGAGAACACCGGCCAACTGGATTCTTTGGGGATAATTATTATCACAATTACGCCAGTTCCCTGACGCTGGAAATCTCCAACCTCATGAACGCAGACAACTATCGGATCGCTGGAGCAAAGGCGGTTTATGACGGAAGCTCGCTTATTGCGGATTACGACGGGGATGGAATCACAGGTGAGTATCAGGACCTTCTGTCCTTGTCACGCTCAAAGGATGGTTGGATAAAAACCCTGACCACTGCAAAAGAACGTGTTGTAACCAAACCGGCAATATTGGGCGGCACCATCTATGTAACATCCTTCATGCCTAATGACGATGTCTGCGGATATGGTGGCGAAAGCAATCTCTATGGCGTTTACTATGAGACTGGCACGGCCTACTACCGGGCGACATTTCGTAATGGAACTACAACAGTAAATATCAATGGTGTTGATGTGGAAATAATCTTGGATAAGATTGATATCGGCGAAGGCAAGGCCTCTAACGTTGGTTTGCATGCCGGCATGCAGGATGGGGCAACAGGTTTCCTGCAGCAGAGTACAGGTAATATTCTCAGGGAAGAATTAAGCCCGGCCTTGAATTTCAGGAGCGGCCTTAGATCATGGATAGAGAGATAGGGAGGTTTGGACTCATGCTATATAATAATTTCATTGCATTGAGATGCGTCAGATGCCTGGTATTGGCTGTTGTACTTTCGTGCTTCATGTCTATTAATGGCCTTGCTCAAGATCCGGATGTCAATTTTGAACCGACTGCGATTATGCAATCCGGACCTGTTACCATCATATGGAAAAACAAGGTCTCCATTTGCATAGAAAAAGAGCGTTATTTTTTAGTGACAAAAGAAACAACGATTGTAGATAAAACCGTGGCTCCAAAAGATGACGGCAATATTGATTCAAAAGAGTTTGAAATTTCCATAGAAAAGCTCCCTGTCCCGTGTGAAGCAACGATTGATTATCGGATGGGAAAAGGCCGGCATCCGGTATGCGAAAGAATATTTGTAGAACAAAGGATAAAGAAAAGAAAATAAAGTACTACCGATTACCGGTTGACGTAGGATGTATAAATTTGGAAATACATCCTTATAAAGGCCCAAGCTTGTATGAGCCCCTGCCGATTAACACGCAAGGCAGACCTTGCAGATCCATTCCTGATCTTCCTCTGTCAGATAGGGGTGCATGGGCAGGCTGAAGATCCTTGATGCACAGTCCTCTGTGACGGAAAAATCCCCGTTCTGGTAGCCCAGATAAGAAAATGCTTCTTGAAGGTGCAGGGGCTTTGGATAATAGATGGCGGTCGGGATGCCTTCCCTTTTTAGTTTTCCCAGCAAAATTCCGCGGGATTGATTATCCTTTGCAAGCACTGAGTACTGGGCCCATGCTGACTGACAGCCGGAAGGGATATAAGGGGGAGTAAGCAAATCTGACCCGTCAAAATGTTTTGTATAGCGGCCGGCAACCTGCTGGCGGAGGATAATCTCTTCCGCAAAGATATCAAACTTGGCAAGCAGTATTGCCGCCTGGATCGTGTCCAGCCTGCCATTTATGCCTATGCGGACATTATCATATTTATCGCTCCCCTGGCCGTGGACCCTTAAAGATCTCATCAGTTCATCCAGCCCGGGATTATTTGTAAAGCACATCCCGCCGTCACCATAACCGCCCAATGGCTTTGCAGGGAAAAAGGACGTGCAGGAGGTATTGCCCAATGAGCATGCTTTCCTGCCCTTGTAAACGCCCCCAAAGGATTGGGCCGCATCTTCAACGACAAAAAGGCCGTGTTTAGCTGCAACAGCATTGATGCTGTCATAATCAGCAGGCAGGCCAAAAAGATCAACCGCAATAATGCCCTTTGGTTGAGGGGAGTTCATGATGATCGCCTGGGGCAGAGGATGATCCGGGCTTGCTTCTGAAGTTAAGTCCTCGATGGTTTGTTCAAGCCTTTTCGGATCAATATTAAAGGTCATGGGGTCAATATCCACAAAAACCGGAATTGCGCCCAGCAGACTTATCACCTCTGCCGTGGCGACAAATGTAAATGGTGTTGTCAGGATCGCATCCCCCGGCCCCACTTCATGGGCCATAAGGGCAAGCAACAGGGCATCGGTGCCGGAAGCACAGCCCACCGCATGCCTTGTATCCACATAGTCTGCAAGCCTTTTTTCCAGGGCCGTTATTTCCGGTCCCATGATATACTGGCCATGGTCCAGGACCTTCCGGATGTTGTCTTCGATTTTGTCGCGGATTTTCTTTTGCTGAGCAGGCAGATCAATAAATTGCATGTTGCGCCTTTCAATTAGAGGTTTATTGTAACTACTCAGGAGCCAGGAGCAAGAATCCAGGAGTCAGAATAAAAATTAAATACATCCTTTTGCCGAATTGTTTTAAGACTCTACGTCAACCCGTCCGGCATGTCAAGAGCCAGTAAGCCATGTCTTTATTTGACAACATGTGTGTCCCTGCGTAACAATAAATTTAAACCTCGTGCAACTATAAGGAAATGGACATGACAGATCAATTTACTGGTGAGCAAAGGATGATCCAGACCATGGTCAGGCAGTTTTCCCGGAATGTGGTTGCCGCTCATGCTGCCGAGAGGGACAGGACATGCGAGTTTCCTGCCACGATCCTAAAGGAAATGGGAGCGCTTGGTCTCATGGGGATGATGATCCCGTTTGAGTATAACGGCTCCGGCGCCGACACTGTCGGTTATGTCCTTGCCCTTTCCGAGATCGCCTATTCGTGCGCCTCGACAGCAGTTGTAATGTCCGTTCAGAATTCCATTATCTGCGAAAGCCTTTACAGGTTTGGCACGGAAGTGCAGAAGGAGAGGTTTTTGAAGCCGCTTGCGGCCGGAGAAGTCATAGGCGCATTTGCCCTGACCGAACCGGAGGCGGGTTCTGACCCGGTCAGTCAGTCTGCAACGGCCGTCAGGGACGGCGACCATTTTGTCATTAACGGCAACAAACGCTTTATTACCTCCGGCAAAAACTCCGGCGTGGTCGTGGTCACCGCCAAGACAGATCACTCAAGGCGCCACCAGGGTATCAGCGTCTTTATTGTGCCTAAGGGTATTGCCGGGTTTTTTGTTGGAAGGGCAGAAGAAAAACTTGGGCTTAGAGCCTCTGATACAACGGATCTTATATTTGAAAACTGCCGCGTTCCTGCTGAACAGTTACTGGGTAAAGAAGGCGAAGGCTTTGGCATTGCAATGAAGGCCCTGGATTGCGGTCGCATTGGCATTGCCGCGCAGTCGGTAGGTGTAGCACAGGCGGCATTGGATGCAGCTGTAAGATATTCCTCTGGCAGGGTACAGTTTGGCCAGCCCCTTTCAAAATTTCAGGGCCTGCGCTGGATGATAGCCGAGATGGCTACAGAGATCGAGGCAGCCAGGCAGTTGGCCCTGTCCGCCGCGGCAATGAAAGACAGGGGAGAAAATTTTACGACCAGGGCCTC
>DIKH01000164.1:0-2896 GCA_002424495.1 Desulfobacteraceae bacterium UBA5623 | reverse complement strand
CCTGTGGAGCGTTTTTACAGGGACGCGAGGGTCTTTACAATATACGAGGGTTCGTCTGAAATACAGAAGATTGTCATCTCCAACAGTATTTATAATGACAGGCGCATGCCTCGATATATATAGTGTCTGAATGAAAAGGCAATTCAGACACAATTTTGAATTTTTAACTGTGAATTTTGAATTAAAGAAGGAGCATGATTCTAATGGGTTAACATGTGCGGGCCTGCATTTAAAAAACGCCCCTTCAGGGGTTGCATTGCTTGCATGGGCTGTGACCTTCCCAGTAGGCGTCACGGCGGGATTTGAATTTGACGGTATTGGTCTTGCATATTTTTTTGGAAAAGCGGCAGGTTGTTCTGTGAAACCTTAAAGAGTTGCTGTTTCCCAGATATTGTTCCTTATCAGTCTTCAGCAGTTTTGTCCAGATCCCAAGCCGCTTGTTAATGGCTCCCCGCTGGCTGGCCAGGAGAAGATCCCTGTATAGCATGTCGTCACCATTAAACATTACATGGGCCAGCCCCTTTTGGACGAGAAGATTATTAACCATTTCCCCGTTTTCCATGAACACATAGGCCAGCAGGCGGCCATAGCGGTCTTTTTTTCTCCTGCTATACTCCAGGCTGATCCTGGCATTTGTAACCAGTTCCCGGTTGAAGTTACGAGCTGAATTGGCCAGGTACTCGGCTCTTCTACGCTCATGGCGCACCTCAGGGGTATTAATTCCAAGGTATCTGAGCCGTTGGCCGTTTTCAAGCAGTACAGTGTCTCCATCATAGACATGCTTTACCCTGTGAAAGGCAACCTCGCCCGGAGCGAGGCAGAGGATTGCCAGGATGAGCAGTAGCATATGTTGTGAAGGTTTGAACATTGGGCCGGCTTTGATCCTGCGGAATTATTGGTAGAGAAGATAGGGCTCCCTCCATTGGACAAAGGCATCCAGATCCGCCTGCCATTTTTCTCTCAAGACCGATGGCTCTGCCCCTGATTCAAGCCCCTGTCTTATGGTTGAATCACCCAGGATCAAATCAATGGGCATCTTTTGATATTCATATTCATAGGGTGGGTCTTTCCATTTAAACTCATTCTGATGGATTTCCATGATTGTCCGCAGGAGACACATGGAGGTAAAGTAGGGCTGATATGCCGCAGGGTCGAGCACGTGTATCATGAATCCTCTACACAGCGCCCCCTGATGTTTATTAAATGTCGGCCGGAATGAATATTCCTGTAGATAACAGCCTCGCGTCGCTTCCGTCTCAAGCCTCTTTTTGATTGAGGCAGTATCGAGATATGGCGCACCAAAGATCTCAAACGGCCGGCACGTCCCCCTGCCCTCCGAGACCATTGTGCCTTCCCATATCACCTGTCCAGGATATACGGCGGCAGTCAGCGGAGAAGGCATGTTTGTAGAGGGCATAAGCCATCTTAAGCCAGTGTCGTTCCACAGCATGTGACGGCGCCACCCATCCATTGGTATGACCTCAAGGTCGCAGTCCAGGGAAAATACACTGTTGAACATCCCCGCCATCTCCCCCATTGTAAGGCCATGACGCATAGGTATCTTATAAGGGCCTACAAACGAATACAAGCTGGGATCGAGCAGGTTACCCTCTACAATATCTCCCCCCAGGGGATTGGGCCGGTCCAGCACGACTGCCTTTTTTCCATGCCCTGCCAGGGACCTAAGGCAGTTGAGCAAGCTCGAGGCAAAGGTGTAGACCCTGGTGCCAACATCCTGGAGGTCAATGATCAGGAGGTCTATCTCTTTAAGCATATGGGAAAGGGGTTCTCTTGTCTCAGAGTAGAGGCTGAAGACAGGGATATCGGATGAGATATCTTTTGAGTGGCGGGTCTCGATCATGTTGTCCTGATCCTCACCGCCATAGCCATGCTGGGGGCCGAAAAGGGCCTTTAATTGACCGGGATAGAGTTTTTCTATTACATCTTTTGCCGTATCAAGTCTGCTGCACAAGGAGGCCTGGTTGGCAAGCAGACCCAACCTTGCGCCTTTCATTTTTTTCCAGTAGCCATTGGCCAGACGGTCAAGGCCGGTAAGCACGGCTTCCATGATTTTTATGTCCTATTATCGGGAATCCGGTTGATGAACGTATGAATTGACCTGAAAAACGCGCGAAATATCCCTATACTGCAAAGTAAGGCACCTTGCAATCACAAAATCGGAGCAGATTAAGCAGTGAAGCGGAGTGCAGCCAGACTCGGACAGCCACCTTGGACGGCCCTGGCAATAAAGCCTCTGTCAGCAGGAACAAATAATTACTTACTTTGTCCGCCAGACTCTTACGCCATTTTCCTCGCGCATAAGCAGGGTCTTAAATGCCCTCCCTGTTTTTTCCCCAAAGTAGCGCGCGGCTGGGCCAACTTTCCTTTTGAGATTAAATAGGGAATCACCTTCCTCGGCCTCTATTAATACTGATTCTCCAACTTTCATGTCATGCCAAGGGTACTTGATCTTGGAATGCACGACAGGGACCGGGACCTTTTTTTCTATCTTTCCTACTTTCATAATGAAAACACCAAAAAAATAAGTGGAACAAAAAATACAACTAACTAGAACAGTAAATATGAAAACAAGATAAATTGCAATCACTTTTTTGTTTTTATTTGGTGCTTAAATCGAAAAATGATATTGGACAGGATAACATACCAACCAGGTTCGGCTTATGGATCATATCACTACTTAGGGACGCTAAAATGGTATATTAGCGCTTTTCGCGTCCCTGATTAAGACAATATGGAATAATGAACGTATTTCCCGTAGTAATCCTATTGCCCTCCGGTTCGCCGATTCCGTCGTGGCAGGATTGAGCCTGACGCAGAGATTGGGCAAAAGTGCACGTTCTGAAAATGCTCTAGCCCGACTTTCGCTATTCGGGGG
>DIKH01000176.1 GCA_002424495.1 Desulfobacteraceae bacterium UBA5623 | reverse complement strand
AGCCTACGGTGGATATTGTCAAAGCCTCCGTTGGACATAATAAGGAAGATGTCATGAGGCCGGGACTCCTTTACCATTGCCTCAAGCAATTGGGCGGTATCAGGAAAATAATGGGCTTTAAGGCCATTTCCATTAAGGTCTTCCACCAGCTGTTTTGAAGAAAACCTGTCTTCCTGTGGTATCTTTTCCATCAAGGGGGGTTCCGGGATCATCACTATGTCTGCACCATAAAATGACAGGGCATACTGATCTTGAAAGATGTTCCGGCGGCTTGAGTTGGACCTGGGTTCAAAGACGGCGATCAGCCGATGGTCCCTGTATCTTTGCCTGACAGCGGAAATTGTCTCTTTTACAGCAGTGGGGTGATGGGCAAAGTCATCAAGGACAATAACACCATGCCTTTCTCCAATCACCTCCTGCCTTCGTTTTATTCCTGCAAAGGTGTGCAGTGCCTCGGAAACGGTCTTGGATGACAGCCCCAATAAATCGGCCAAGACAACCACGGACAGAAGATTTGAGATATTATGGCGGCCATAGAGGGTGGTTGCGAGATCCATGTGTTTTTTGCCATCCTTGAGGACCGTCAGGCGGGTGAGACCTTCCTGCATGAAAATATTATCTGCCGTAAACCGGGCCTTTTCCGAAAGCCCGTAGCTGATGACCGGACACCTAGCTGCCCCTGCTTCGGCGGCGATAACGGGATCGTCCATGTTTGCTATTAAAAACCCGTCAGGCTGCATGAGCATGATGAGCTTTCTGAAATTTTCTACGACGTGATTTAAGTCCCTGTATATGTCCGCGTGATCGAATTCTATGCTGGTAAGGATGGCAACCCAGGGGTCGTAATGTAAAAACTTCGGACCCTTGTCAAAGAACGCCGTATCGTACTCGTCCCCCTCTATGACAAAATATCGGCCATTTCCCAGCTTGAAATTTGCCTGAAAATTTTTTGGTATCCCGCCTATCATGAACCCTGGGTCCTCACCTGCCACATCGAGCACCCAGGCTGCAAGGGATGATGTGGTTGTCTTTCCGTGTGTCCCGCATATGACAACAGGTCGTTTACCCTTAAATGCAAAGAGCTTCAGTGCCTGGGGAAAGGAAAGGTAAGGAGCCTTAATCCTTGAAAGTTCAACCGCCTCGGGATTGACCCTGGTTATCACGTTTCCGACAATGACCAGATCAGGCCGCGGGGTTAGATTTTCCGGACGATACCCGGTCAGTACCGGGATAGAGAGTTTTTCCAGAAAAAGGCTCATGGGCGGATAGACATCCTGGTCGGAACCTGTCACGTTGTAGCCTTTTTGTTTGAGAATGCCTGCCAAAGATGCCATCCCTGTCCCGCATATTCCCATCAGGTGGATATGACCGGTGGACTGTGGCAGACGATTAAGTTCAGGCAACAGATCTGATCCGTGGTTATGGTCGTGAGTTGTTGTCAAAATATGAAATCCTCCTTTTTTCAAGATCAGTCGAGCGATTTTCCTGTTATCTCGCAAGGGGCATTGACTCGGGAAAAAACTTCTTGCCTTCCGCCCCCAAATCATTTATATAAAAATGTCGCAAAGTTGAACTGCTTATTTGTTTTTTCTAATATCAAACTCCTTGCATTAACTGTCAGGACTGAAAAGGAGACACAAAAATGGCAAAGGTGTGTGAAATCTGCGGTAAAAAACCCATTGTCGGTTATAAGATAAGCCATGCCCATAACAAGACAAAAAAACGATCATACCCCAACCTTCAAAAGGTCAGGGCCTTGCAAAATGGACAGACAAAAAGGGTTAGAATCTGCACAAGCTGCATTAAATCCGGTAGGATTATCAAACCATAGCAAACAATGAAAATCTTTTAGGAGGCTGTCCGATAATTGCTATTCCTGCCTGACACAGTTATTGGGAAAAATAGCCATTCATGTACAGCCTCTTAAAGCCTTTCAACAATCAGGACATCCTTTACTTTCTTTATGGCCTGAATAATACCCTGGAGTTGTTTGTAGTTTCCCACCTCAATCGTAAAATTGGCAATACCCTTTTGATCTGCTGTTGTCTTTACATCGGACTCTACGATATTGGCGTCATTTTGGGTTATGATGTTGGTGACATCTGCCAGAACCCCTTTTCTATCAATGCTTGTAACCCTTATCCTTGAAACATATATTTCATCGGTGGAAGGCTCCCACGACACATCCACCAGCCTTTCCGTGTCAGTGGTGGGGATAAGCTGGCACGTCTTATGATGGATGGTGATTCCACGACCCCTGGTGATAAACCCAATGACATCCTCCCCCGGAATTGGGTGGCAGCAATTGGCAAAACGGACCAGCATATCGCTTATGCCCTTGACCCTGATGCCACTGTCAGCCTTGCGCCGCTTCATTCGGCCCACTACCTTGCTGACCAGCCCAGGGGGTTTTTCCTTATCAACGCCGAGCCTGGGCTTCAGACGTCCTATGACCTGTTTGGCTGAAATCTTGCCCAAACCTATCTGGGCGACCATATCCTCCACTGAATGAAAGGAAAGTTCCTTTGTAACGGCTATAAGCTGTTCGCTTTTGAGGAGGTTCGGGACTGTCAGATGGACTTTAAGAAGCTCCTTTTCCAGGATGTCCCTGCCCAGTTCCAGGCTTTCCTCTCTAAACAGGCTGTTTATCCACTGCCTGATCCTGGTCCTTGCCCTGGATGTCTTTACAAAGTCCAGCCAGTTTTTTCTCGGATGCTGTTTTGGAGATGTGAGGATTTCTACAATGTCTCCTGTCTTCAACTGATATTTGAGCGTGACCATTTTTCCATTGACCATGGCGCCCATGCATTTTTGTCCCACCTCGGAATGAATGGCATAGGCGAAATCAACAGGGGTTGATCCAGCGGGAAATTCCTTAACCTCTCCACGGGGGGTGAACACATAGACCTCATTGGGAAAGAGATCCATCCTTACAGTTTCCAGGAACTCCACAGGGTCCTTCAGGCTCTTGTTCCACTCTACCAGCTGATTAAGCCATCCAAACTGGCCCTCGTCGGTTTTATTGACCGCCTCATTCTTATATCTCCAGTGGGCCGCAATGCCTACCTCCGCCACCCTGTCCATTTCGTGGGTCCTGATCTGCACCTCCATTCTCTGACCCCAGGGGGTGACTACCGTGGTGTGGAGCGACTGGTAATTGTTGGCCTTTGGTACGGAGATATAGTCCTTGACCCTCCCCTGGACAGGCTTCCACATGGAATGGATATGGCCTAAGACCGCATAACAGTCACTGACAGAGTCGACGATGACCCTGAATGCCAGGATGTCATGGACCTGATTTACATTGAGATTCTGATTAAGCATTTTTTTATATATGCTGTAAAAATGTTTGGGCCTGCCTTTAATGGTGGTATTGATGCCGACAGATGTTAGTTTTTCTGACAGGATTTCTGTGAATTCCGAGATGAATTTTTCACTCTCATCCCTCCTGTGCACCGCCTCGGTCTTGATCCTCTCATAGATTTCAGGTTCAAGGTAGTACAGACACAGATCTTCCAGGGTTGACTTGATCCACTGGATGCCCATTCGTCCTGCCAGGGGGGCATAGATGTCCAGAGTCTCTTTTGCTATGCGCCTCTGTTTTTCAGGAGGCTGAAAGCCCAGGGTCCTCATATTGTGAAGACGGTCGGCGATCTTGACTATGATCACCCGGATATCCGATGACATGGCCAGGATCATCTTTCGGACGTTTTCAGCCTGGCGCTGTTTGCTGCTTGAAAACTGCATCTTGCTGATCTTGGTGACGCCATCAACTATGTTGGCGG
>DIKH01000097.1:23278-31209 GCA_002424495.1 Desulfobacteraceae bacterium UBA5623 | reverse complement strand
ATAAATTCCAATCAAATGCCCCAAAAATTCGACGGACAAAGACCGAAGTCAAAACGGACAATGTCCATGGGACACTTTATGTGGTTTCAACCCCCATTGGGAACCTGGAAGATATTACCTTGCGGGCGCTTAAGGTCTTAAATAATGTTGACATTATTGCTGCAGAAGGCGTTGATCATACAAGAGGCCTTTTGAGATATTATGATATAGGGACAAGGTCTGAAAGTTACAACCAGCACAATCACAAGTTAAAGGCCCCAGAGCTTGTGATGCATTTAAAATTGGGCAAAAATATTGCCCTTGTAACTGATGCAGGTACTCCTGGTATATCTGATCCAGGTGTGTATCTGATAAACCTGGCCGTAGGAGAAGATATAAAAGTAACCCCGATTCCAGGCCCCTCCGCAGTTACTGCTGCGCTTTCAGTCTCGGGAATGCCTTCTGAACAGTTTGTTTTTTTGGGCTTTTTACCTAACAGGGCAGGCAAGAGAATAACTGCGTTAAAAAGTCTTGCTTCTGAGACACGCACGATGGTCTTTTTTGAGGCCCCGCACCGCATAAGAGCCATGCTCAATGATTTGATGAAGGCACTGGGAGATCGTCAGATGGTCATGCTGAGGGAGATCTCAAAGGTTTTCGAGGAGATCAGGCGAGGGCCGGTAAGTTCTGTGTTGGAGTCTTTGGCGCCGGAAAAAATCAGAGGAGAGTTTACACTGGTAGTAGCTGGAAATGACGCAGAAGCAGTTGATTTTTTGGGAGACGGCATTTTAGACAAAATAGAAAGGCTATTGGCCGATGGGAATCTGGGCGTCAAGGATATTGCCGGATTGATTTCAAGGGAAGAAGGTGTCTCCTACCGGCAGATTTATAAAGAATGCATTGCCAGAAGAAAGGGCCATTTGAACAAAAACCTTGAGAGAGAATATGACAGACAATAGCGCATACGCCCCAAGACAATTGCGTGGCATCGGAGTCTCACCAGGCATTATTATTGGCAAGGCCCATCTGGTGGATAGATCAAGAGTCCGTGTCCGGTATAAATATATTCATACCGCCGCCCAGATTACAGAAGAAATTGAGCGATTCAGGGGTGCACTATTAAAAACCGAGGAGCAGCTTAATATCCTGAAGAACCAGATGCCTGACCAGATAAAGGAGCACGGGTTCATTCTTGACAGTCATTTGATGATCCTCAATGACACCATGCTGACGGATTCGACGGTCAATAAGATCCAGAATGAGAAGATCAACGCCGAGTGGGCACTTACCAAATCCCTTCAGGAAATAAGACACATCTTTGAGCAAATTGATGATGACTACATCAGCAGCCGCATAAAGGATGTTCAAAATGTCACGGAAAGGATACTGAGAAATCTTGCCGGAAAAGAGCCCAATCACTTATTAGAAATAAATGAACGGGTTATCATAGTCGCCCATGACCTGTCGCCAGCAGATACGACTGAGCTGAATATCAGCAGGGTCATGGGGTTTATTACAGATGCAGGTGGCAGGACATCCCATACTGGCATCCTTGCCCACGCCCTGCAAATTCCGGCGGTTGTTGGTCTTGAGTCAGTATCTGAAATGGTGGAACAGGGTGATCTGCTGATCGTGGACGGCAATACCGGTGAGGTGGTCATTAACCCGGACGACCGCGATATCATCTACTACCAGGAAAAACAGCTTCAACACGAAGAATATTTATCCGGTATTGCCAGGACGAGCCATCTGCCTGCAATTACAATTGACGGTCACAAGATAGCGGTCCTGGCCAATATGGAGTTTTTGGAAGAGGTTACGGCGGTCAGGGACTATGGCGGGGAAGGGATTGGTCTTTACAGGACGGAATTTTTGTATCTGAGGAGCAAAGAGCTTCCCAGTGAAGAAGTCCTGTTTGATGATTACAGGCAGGCAGCGGAAATTATCGCCCCAAATTCTGTGACCATACGGAGCCTTGATCTGGGTGGAGACAAGGTGCCGGTAGACTTTGATATATCAAAAGAAACAAATCCCGCTCTTGGGCTAAGGGCCATCAGGTTCTGTCTCAAAGAGCCTCAGATCCTTAAGACCCAGTTGCGTGCAATCTTGAGGGCGAGCGTTTACGGTAAGGTTCACCTGATGTTTCCCATGGTGTCTGATCTGGAGGAGGTCCTGCTGGCAAAAGAGATCCTCAACCAGGCGAAAGTTGAACTGGACCGTCAAGGAATCGCCTATGACCGCGAAATTAAAGTGGGCATTATGATCGAGGTTCCCTCGGCAGTGACAATTGCCGAGATCCTGGCCAGGCATGTGGAATTTTTCAGCATCGGTACTAATGATCTCATCCAGTATGCCCTTGCCATTGACAGGGACAACGAGCATGTGGCCTATCTGTTTCAACCGTTTCATCCTGCAATACTCAGGATGATTCATCAGGTGGTCAATGCTGCAAAACAGGCGGGGATCCAAGTCGCCATCTGTGGAGAAATGGCGGGCGACCCCCTTTGCATACCTTTCCTGGTGGGCCTCGGGCTTGATCAGTTGAGCATGAACGCAAGGGCAATTCCATTGATAAAAAACATCATTCGATTAATAACAATGGAAGAGGCCAGGGCTGACTTTGAAAATATGATGCGTTTTGAAACCGCCAACGAGGTGCGGGCCTATGCCATGGAGCGGACAATGAGCCTGGTGCCGGAGTTTGGTGAAAAGGTTCGTCAGCAATAATTTTTTAAAGGTAAGATATTATGGACGCTAAAACGGTCTGCCAGAACAAAAAGGCCCGTTTTGATTATTTTATTGATGAGGTCATTGAGGCTGGAATTGTCCTTTTGGGAGCGGAGGTAAAATCACTGAGGGATGGAAGGGCAAACCTTGTGGACAGCTATGCCAAGATAAAGAAGGGGGAGGTTTTTATTCACAATATGCACATAACCCCCTACCCTTTTGCCCACCATGTTCCGCTGGACCCATTGAGGGTCAAAAAGCTCTTGTTGAACAAGAGAGAAATAAGGCGTCTGATCGGAAAGACCGAGGAAAAGGGCTTTACCCTTATACCCACAAAGGTCTATTTTGCAAAGAATGGAAAGGCCAAGGTTGAGCTGGCGCTTGCCAAAGGCAAGAGGAAGTATGATAAAAGACAGTCCTTGAAAGAAAAGGATCTCAAGAGGGAGATGGAAGAGGGTAAGAAGCGCAGCGAGTATTGATGCGGTTTAAATTGACTTTCTTTGTCATGGTTGTTATTTTTAATTGTACATCTTACAAAAGGGGGCGAAAAGGCTTCGACGGGGATAATTGAGGTTTTGGTTGCATGCCGAGGTTCTACCTGCTCGTAAAACAGGTGGGCATAAAGTAAACGCAGACGATTACGCGTATGCACTAGCCGCATAGAGGCTAGCGCTCTTTCGGTCTTTGCCCGCGTGACCGAAAAGGGCGTCGAACAGTGGGCTAGCTGATCCGCTCTACCTGTGAGACGTTGATGCGAAACCAAATACAGGTTAGTCCCATGGAAATCTTGCCCGATTGATGCCCTTGGGGCGAAACTTAAAAATTGGGCTAAACATGTAGACGCCAAAGCTGAATGTTTCCGGACGGGGGTTCGACTCCCCCCGCCTCCACCAATAAAAATATGTAATTTCAATTAGTTGGCTCCTTAGAACTGCTTCAAATTGTGGTGCAAATTTGGTGCGGTTTTTTATTGCTTATTTGCATCTTCCACGCGAACAGATTCGTTTTTTCCCTAACGCCCTGCAATAACTCTTGCAACTTAAGGTGTAGTTGTGTTTAACATTGGTTACGCGCCTGATCTGGCTTAATGTTGTGCAAAAGGAAGGATTACTGAAATGAATAGAGAGTTTAGCGTTGTTATAGAAAAAGATGAAGATGGGTATTTCGTTGCTTCAGTACCCACCTTGAGGGGATGCCATACTCAGGCCAAGTCTCTCGATGTGTTGATAAAAAGAGTCAAGGAGGCCATTCAACTCTGTCTTGAGGTGGAAAAACCCGCAACCACTGAGTTCATTGGGGTTCAGCGGGTAGCGGTCACCTCATGACCAGCCTTCCTATTGTCACGGGTCAGCGCCTCATAAAGGCTCTTCGGAAAATGGGCTTCGAGGTTATTCGCAAGAGAGGTAGCCACCATTTCCTTCAGCATACTGATGGCAGATGCACAGTTGTGCCTGTACATGGGGGTGAGACCATCGGTCGGGGGCTCTTGGCTCAAATTATCCGGGACTGTGAGACATCCGCAGAGGAATTGAAAAAGCTACTTTGAGCGAACAAGCAAGCAAACTTTTGCCTTTTTTGCCAGCTTCCGAGTATCCTTCAAATGGTAATGTTACACCGTCAGAGAATTTGGGTCCCTTTCTAAGTGCCCTGTAAAGTGAAAGGAGGCCAAAATGACTACCACAGATAATATTTTTAGAGATGCATTAACTCTTAGCCCCTCCGAAAAGGCACAACTCATTGATAAGCTGATTTCCAGTCTTGATAAGCCTGGCAAGGAAATTGATGAATTATGGGCCAAAGAGGCCGAAAATAGAATTGATGCCTACCATCAAGGAAAACTCAAGGCGGTATCTTTAGAAAAGGTTCTTCAAAAATATAGCCAATAAAAAAAGTTGGTCTTTATAAGAGTACGGTTTACGCATCCACTTTTTCAGTTTATTGACCATGCCTTTATTGCTTCTGCCAGCTCAAACAGCCGGATGAAACGGACTTCGGTCCCACCCACTGATATGGAAGGATGGGAATGATTACTTACAGCTAGAAACAGTCCCGGTTGATACGCTTCAATAAAACTCCTAGAGGCTCGGGGCAACTTGCCCCTCAGATCTCCGGACTTTATTTCACAGGCTGCAATACGTCCCTGGCTTTTTATTATGAAATCGACCTCTGCCCCGGCCTTACTCCGCCAATAGTGGATGCTGTCCAGCAGTGGGTTTAAGTGTTTATAGATTTCCGTGAAAGCGAAATTTTCCCACAACGGGCCACGGTCCGGTCGGTTCTCCACGGACTGGAATCCTCCAAAGACAAGGTTTCTAATGCCATTATCAATGAAATAGACTTTCGGGCTGCTGGTCAGTTCCGCTCTTTTTCCTCCCACAAAAGGTCTTATCAATTTAATGACATGGGTTTCCTGAAGGAGATTAACATATTCCGAAACCGTGTCATTACTGATTCCTGCGAGTGCTGACCATTCTGAATAATTGCAGAGATTTCCTATTTGACTTGCTGCTAATTCCAATACCTTTCTGAACGCGGCTGGATACCGAATTCGAAAGCGATCAGATGCATCACGGATGATGAAAGACTCCACAAGACCCGCGAGTTCCTTTTGAGGCTCCTTTGAAAGCAAAACAGTCGGGTACCCCCCATAGCAAAGCATTTTTTGCGCCTGATTTTGATAATGTCTGGCCAGCATAATCTCCGGATAATCAGGTTGTTGTGCTGTTTCGTGTAGTGATAAAGGCAGCATCAAATACCTTACGGCCCTCCCGGCAAGAGATTCCCTGGTTTTTGACTCCAGGTCAAAAGAAGAACTGCCGGTTGCAATAATGGGGACACCGATGCGTTTGTCTACAAGCCCCTTAAGAAAAAGACCTGCTTCAGACAATTGCCGGACTTCTTCAAAAAACAGAGGAACCGGTGGATCAACGAGTTTGCAGAGATCTTCCCAGACAAGAGCGGGAGATGTCAGCCATTGTCGCAAAGCCGGCTCTTCGCAGTTAAGGAATAAAGCAGGCGTTTTCCTTTCGGACAAATATTTCCATATGAGAGTTGATTTCCCCACCTGTCTTGGTCCGACAACAAGGCATACACGATGGTCCGGTGAGAGTTGAGTATCCCTTGGTAAATATTTTTCGGGTAAAAACTTATGATACCATTCGCCGACGTCGGATTTTAATAACCAGGGATTGTCCGCTTCCAGCACTCTGACGACAAAATCCTCCATATTTGAGCTCCTTTTCTGTCTTTGCCAGAATAAAACCATACTTATTTCTAAACATATCAGAAATTAGCATGGTTTTTAAGGGTAAGCAAGATCTTTTTTGTAAAACTGTAAACAGAGAATAAACATCATGATCAACAGACCTGTCTGCCGTATTTTTAGGATAAATTCTTAGATATGAAAAAGAGACAATCCCGAATAGGGTGATAAAATTTGGCCTTAAGTGCAAATCGTCACAATCAGATTGTGCCAAAAATTGTGTCTATTTTTTGTGATTACCATTGATAACCAGTGACGTTCGGTGACATTTGGGCTGGAAAGGGTCGGGCAATAAAAGCATTTATTTCATTATGTTAAATCAGTTGACATCATTATTTGTCACTGGTCATCATTGCCTTTTTATGGATTCGACTCCCCCCGCCTACATCAGGTTAATTCTAAAATTCATAATGATGAAATAAATTTTTAACCAATCTTGATTCTAGTGTAAAATCTCTCTGTTATCCCAGTTTTATGCTGAGATTATACTGGGCATCAAATGCGCTTGACCAGTGTAAAAAACCATGTAGGATGTTTGCATCTCAACAATATCCTTTCGCGGGGTCCTGCTCGGTAGGGGGAGTGTTTTTTGCTTCCTCCATTTAATAATAAGGAGTTTTTTGAAAAAGCGAGGAGAAATATGAAAAATAATCATGAAGGACTTCCGCCTTCTGTTGCGCTGATGCAGATGATGACTGGTTTTTGGATTTCGTCTGCGATTTATGTTGCAGCAAAATTAGAGCTTGCCGACCACATAGGGGACAATTTTATTAGTGTAGATGATCTTGCACTGCGCGTGAGCGCTCATCCTGGCTCCCTGTATCGTCTTCTTCGGGCTTTGGCGAGCGTTGGTGTATCACAGAGGTCGAACCACGACATTTCGCACTGACCCCTATAGGAAATTGTCACAGGAGCGGCCCCGGATCACTGCGTGCAATTCCAATCATGAGCCTGGAAATTGGATGGGCGTCATGGGGTCAGCTTCTCCATTCCGTTCGTACTGGGGATACGGCTTTTGGCCATCTCCACGGGATGGGGTATTTCGAATATTTGAAGCAGAATCCTGAACACGCCCGGATATTCGACGAGGGAATGACGAGCTTTGTTACTACGAACGGCCTTGCAATTGCTGCTGAGTATGATTTCTCGGCGTTTTCAATGATTGTTGATGTGGGAGGAGGGCAAGGCACCCTGATCGAAGCAATTCTGAAGCAAAACAAGCAGCCAAGAGCAATTGTTTTTGATCGTCACGATGTAGTGGAAGCAGCAAAAAGTAAACTTGCTTCTGTTGGCATTGCAGACAGATGCGAGTGTATCGGAGGAGATTTTTTTATCTCTATCCCATCCGGTGGAGACGCTTATCTCCTCGCATCTATTCTTCACGACTGGGATGACGAGAGGAGCCTCACAATTCTCAGGAATTGCCGACGCGCCATGAGCAGTAAAGCTAAACTCCTCATTGTAGAAATGGTGATTCCTAAAGGCAATGAATCTTTTTTTGGAAAATTGCTCGACCTTCACATGCTTGTAAACTTTGGCGGCCAGGAAAGGACAGAAGAGGAGTATCGAAACCTCTTATCTGCCGCCGGATTCCAAATTTCGCAAGTGGTGAAAACAAGCACTCCCTCAAGTCTCATTGAAGCACTCCCAGTATAATCATGCACGTCTTTGGGGCAAGCGGATAAAATAAATCAGGATCTGTTCACGACTTATGTGTTGAGTGTTACCAGTCGCAGCCAAAACCCCGGCCCGCATGCTACCAGATCTCTTTCCACGCCTGTATTCCTGCCTGGGCGCTTGGGATCTTAACCGTATCATTATTATATTTTCCCCCTCCAAAAATAACTGGACTATTGCCGGATGAACCGGTCTTGATATACAGATGCTCATCCTCCACCAGGGGAGTTGCGGTAACATCGCCAATCTCCTTTTCAAATATCACCTTGCCGCCGAGCATGTCATA
>DIKH01000097.1:0-23086 GCA_002424495.1 Desulfobacteraceae bacterium UBA5623 | reverse complement strand
AGCCTTATGTTGTAATTGGACACGCCGTCTTTGTCATAGTCATTATCCACAACCACTGTGGGGGAGGCGACAATGGGATGAAACTGCTGATCCGGGGGCACACTGTGGGCAACACCAAAACTGTCCTTGTAATAAAAATCCGTATTGATTATGCATGATTCAATGGAGCGCTGGGGCATGTTGTGATCATCCGGGATATTGACCTTGAACATGAAGCCCTTGTCTGTGCCGACATAGACCCGATCAATGTAGCCGTTACCATCTGAATCTATAACCGCCGGCTGTGCGCAGGGGATGCCACCCTTGCCATCGTCTATATTGTCGCCGTTTCTGTCAATGCCTGCATGCAGAAAGACCCGGCTTACGACGGCCCCGTCTGCAATATCAATCAGATATAATGATGGATCAAGATCTGCGCAAAAGGTGTCCCCTGATATAAAAAAGACGACCCATCTTTTGACCCCGGCCACCAGAATTTTTCCAATCTGGGCGCTCGCCGGACATAACCTGCCCCTAAAGAGCACAGGATCGGCAAATTCCCATAGAAAACGGAGTTTGTCAGGATCTGTGATGTCTAGGCAAAATACGTGGTCGCCCCCGAGTCCTTCTCCTGCGACCAGCACGGTCGCCCATGCACCGTTTATGAATACATCCGCTATGGCAGGGGATGCATCCACGTATGCCTGATCTTCGGCATCTGAGAAGTTATTTTTTTGCCTTGGTATAAGGTTCGGAGGGATAAAGGCCCATAATTCACCTCCGCTTCCGTAATCAGGGGCCTTGTCGCCTTTACCGGTCGTCTGCCAGAGCGCTCCCTGAGGCTGATCGGGATTGGAGGCAAGCAATATCCTCCACCTCTCATTTAATAAGGGATCTGCGCTTAACGCCACCCATTTAAAATATCCCCTTTTTTCATAAACGGCTGTATCAGGATTGTCCCCCCAACAAAATCTGCCTGCATCAAACGCATGGAGCATACCGTCTAAAGCCCCTACATAAAGAATGCTGCGCCTTTCTTTTTGTACGGCCAAAAAAGAATCGAATTCCTCCTTTTCCTCTTTAGTGATTGCAGTTCCATAGTACCAGTTGGGTCTGCCAGGAGGGCCTGTAATGGCAGGGACCGAGTGGTCAATTGGCCCAAGTATCCACTTTTTTCTGGTACCCACCCCGTCCTGGTATCCACGCACCCATTGGACCAGAAAGTCACCGTCCGCCTCGTCAAAGGCGCTGTTTCCATCCAGGTCATATAGATATTTGCCGGATTCGTCCAAGGTATCGCTCAGCCCCAGGGAGTCATTGCCGACATTGTCTTTATTAAACTCCACCATTGAAGGCCCTGTGACATAATAGCTGTAGTTGCACTTAACAAACACCCCCTCGGCAGGAGGCTCGTTAAAGGTGATCACGAACGCGCCTGTAAATCTGTTGATGGTCCCTGTCCCGCCGAGATTTCCTGTGAGATCTTTTGTGTGTAGATCATTGAATGTCTCTTTGCCGTCAGTGATCCGGACTGTTGAGTATATGACCGGGTGAAGAAGGGTACCTGAAAAGGACCTGGCGCTGCCGTCCGCCTTTGCGATGGTCACATCGGTCATCCTGATCACCGTGGTATCAGGGATATATATCTTCCTGTCTGCCGGCTTCATGTTGCTCAGGACCTCGCCCGCATCCCAGATCTGCACCTTTTCAGTATGGCCCGGGGCAACTGGGTCATAAATGGCGGTCGCCACCACATGGCCCCTCGACAGTTTTTCTTCGCCGATAGAGACTGTGTCTCTGTATCCGCTATACAGGATATTTGCCTGCACCACGGCCGAAGATCGTGATAGGCTGCCCTGGACCTGAACGTCGCTATAAACAGAGCCTTGCCCAATATCTCCTACTCCAAGGGTAGCTGTAGGAGAAAAAAAGACGGCCATAATAAGCAAGGATATAAGGGCAGTGTATGTATTCATCTCTATTTTTAAACGGCTCCTTATTGGACCGTGAAATCCGAGATGGCGGCGACATCCCTGCTGTTATTGTTCTTTCCCGCGCCACCGCCCGCCTGGGCAAAATATCCTGTTACCGCCTCGCCAAAGGCCTGGCCGAGCAGAATTACCTCTACACTGCTCTTCGTCCCCCTGAGGCCGGTAGCCACGGATCTGATGCACAATAGCCTGTCGGTGTCGTCGGAGGCCCCTCCCCTGTCGGCAGGATTGTTCCATACCCTGACAGTATAATTGCCCATAAACCATCCCCCGTCATCCTGGGCCTGCTCCTTTATCCATGTCGCGGCCCCGTCAAAATCTGTGTCGGTCGCGGCCTCAACTGCCTCTACAGACCCATTAAGTGCAAAATCCCAGTCAGGCATCTGGCCTGATGCTATTTTTGCCCGGTTTTTGTTGGCAAATTCTGTCTGAAGTCTGGCCCTTATGTGCTCAAGCCCTGACTCCGCAGCGTAAAAAGCCTTTTTGCTTAAACCATCATTGGCTGCAATCCCCATTTCAACAGTGGATCTTGTGGTGGCGGTCTTTCCTAGGAGGGTCAGGATAACTAACAGAAGCATTACAATGACCAGCACAGCACCCGCGTCATTCTTGAATGTCCATATTATTTTCATTCGATTCTCCTTTGGAAAAAATGGTTCGATATTCATTCCCTGGATTTGACGCAGGCAAGCATTTCTGTTTTTTTGTTATTGTTCAGTGTTACATACACCCTGATATGCTTTGCATTGTTAACAGGCCTGTTGTCCAGCACGCTCCAGGAGATGGTGTATCCGGACGGAGGGTTTGGGTCAGTATGGGCCGCATCCCAGATCCCGTTGCCGTTTGAATCAGTATATGGCTCATCAATGTCCCAGGCCCCATTGCCGTTTTTGTCTGTAAATGGTTCATGGCCGGCTGCCATTTGCTCGTCACCGATTAATTCAGAATCAGTGAAAAACTGATTGTATGCCAGCGACATCAGCTCTTCGATCCTGCCCTGGGCAATGGTTATTGCATCCGTATAGCGATTGGCAGATGAGTTAGCATCAACCGCCGTGATCTGCAAGGAGGCGGTGGCAAAAAGGCCAATGCTCAAGACAACAATCGCAACCATTGTCTCCATAAGGGTAAAGCCCTTTTCGTATACCCTTGCAACCTTTTTCCCGACTATCACGTCCCTGCGGTTTTTTTCATTCTCGCACCTGCATAGTTTCTCATTCATCAGTTGTTGCGCCTCAGATTCATATTTCGACACCTTACAGTAGCAGTCAATAACCTCCGTCGCAGTCCATCATTAGGCGTTATCCTTTGATTTGAAACCACATATGTTGCGTTATTGATAAAACCATCTTCACCCCTGTCGCCCCTTGCCAGGACCCATATACGGACCGCCCGGATATCAGAAGGCTTCACATCGTTACGGTCCCCATTGTCCACATGAGAAAGGGGTTTTCCGCCAGGGTTGTCATCGCTGTCAATATCTCCGTCATTGTCCGAATCGAGATTGACATCCAGATCGTTGTCGAAGTCACTGTCAATCGCCCATATCACATGGCCGTTTGTATCTCTGTCGAACGAATTATCTTGGTCGCCCACAGAATCAAATGCATAGGCAAGGCCCAGGGCCTCAATGTTTTCAGCAACTAACTGGCGATTTGCCCCATATCTTCTGCCAAGGTCGGAGATGCCGTCCGGCGACGCTGTCGGGTAATCATATAATGAGTATTGAATGGTCTCCAGGTTATCCACTATTCCGTTAGCATCGGTATTGTTCACTGCGCCGTTAAAATTATCGTCCTGGGTAAAGGTGATGGCTCCATGCCCGTTGCTGTCGAGACGAACATCCCTTATCCCGAAATTGCCGCTCGTCAGCGGGTCATACCCGGCCAGTCTGATGTCCCTCTCCATACAGGAAATCGCCCCCCTCAGATTCTGCTGCATGGAGGAAACCTGACCCTGAACAGCGTAGGATTTATGATAAATCCCATAAATGGAATGAATGGCCAACAAGACAAAGCCGCAGATGCCGGCTGCAACAATTACCTCAATGAGGGTGAAACCCTTTTTGCCGATTACGTCTATTCCCAAAAATTTCCCTGCCACTTTTTCTGCACAATGGATCCGGCTATTGATGGGGTCCCGACAGCAAAGGCCAAACCATTGACGTTTGTCAGATAGGTGTAACCCATTTCGCGGGCCATTCCCCTTGCATTAAAACGTATCCTATCGTTTACATAACTCACTGTTACCACAGGTGGTATGCCAGCCCCCGGCACGGTCTTTTCAGCCATTCCGCTGCCATATTGTACACCGCTGCCGTAGTTTGAAAGATCTATGTAATTGAGCAAGACATCATCGTTTGAGGGCTGAGGCGGGATGCCCGAGGCTGGCCCGTCACAAACGCCGTCAGGACCTCCGGCTATCACTTGATATCTGTTGGTTGCAGCATCAAAATACACCCCGCATTCTCCATTGGACCGGACCGCCTCCTGCTTTGCCCGCTGTAGATTCGAATAAAGGTCGCTTACCGCCGCCTTTAGCCTGTAATCGGGCAGCAGGCTGAGGACTGTCGGAACAGCTATGGCAGACAATATGGAGATGATCGCAACGGCCGCCATTATTTCTATTACGGTCATTCCGCATCCATTAATTGGCTGTACTCCATGTTGTTTAAATAATTTATAAAACATTTAAAATATAATATTATTAAATTAATATTCATATTTTGATATTGTTTTTTAGACTTACCGATATAAACGCCCTGTTAACATAATATTTTAATATTGTAAATAGGTTATTTTATAATATTATTAAATAATGTCTCTTTATAAGTTTTTTTATTTCATGATATTTTGTCTTTTAGGCCGATAAAAAAATGGAAGGCTATCTTGCTTTCGCGTGACGTCAGCCTGAAAACAGAGTATGATCTTATATCCCTCATCATGGATTTAAACGATGCAGATAAGAAAACACGATATAATAGAACTTCATATTGACAAAATGGCCTTTGGCGGTCAGGCAGTGGCTCGCCTTGAAGGTTTTGTCGTATTCGTAAAAGGCGGGGTCCCAGGCGACAGGTTGACCGCGCGGGTCTATAAAAAGAAAAAAGATTACGCTGAGGCAAGACTTGTTGAAATCCTTGTTCCTTCCCCTGACAGGGTGGAGGCTCCATGCCCTTACAGCGGTTATTGCGGAGGGTGCCAGTGGCAGCATGTGCGTTACGAAAGCCAACTTGTCTATAAAAAGCAGCATGTTGAAGAATCCATGAGGCACATTGGTGCGCTTCAGGATATTGTCGTAAGAGATGTGATCCCATCGGATAAGATATTTTCTTACCGAAACAAGATGGAATTTTCTTTTTCCGGCCGCAGGTGGATACTCCCTCATGAATTCGATGGAAGTGAAAGTGAGACCGGTTTTGCCTTGGGCCTACACGCACCAGGGAACTACAGCAAGGTGATTGACATGAATGCGTGCCTCCTCCAGATAGAAGAGGGCAACAAAATCCTCAGACTGGTAAAGGAATATGCAAGGGGCAGCGGCATGCCGGTATATGGTATCAAGACCCACCAGGGCTTCTGGCGGTTTCTCACCATCCGCTATTCAACCGCATTTGACCAGTGGATGGTCAATATCGTCACCTCAGAAGAAAGAACTTCGGAGCTAAAACCCCTCTGCGATGCCCTGGTCGGCGAAGTCGGCAGCATTATATCAATAGTAAACAATATCAACAGGAAAAAGGCCTCCATTGCCGTGGGCCAGAAGGAGATAGTCCTCTTTGGGCAAGAGACAATCAAGGACAGGATAGGACCTTTTACCTTCAACGTGTCGGCAAACTCATTTTTCCAGACCAATGCTCCCGGCGCCCGGAAATTGTATCAGTGCGTAGCGGACTATGCTGAATTTACAGGTAACGAAAGGGTGCTCGATCTCTACAGCGGCACCGGCACAATCCCGATCTTTCTGGCGGACAAGGCCTTGGCGGTCACAGGCATGGAGATAAGCGAGAGCGCCGTCCTGGATGCAAGGAAAAACTGCGAAGAAAACAATGTCAAAAACTGCAACTTTATCTGCGGCGATATCAGGGAAAGGCTTTCCGCAATAGACCACAGGCCTGATGTCCTGGTCATTGACCCCCCGAGGGCAGGAATGCACAAGGAGGTCCTCTCCCAGGTTATGGCGCTTGCTCCGGACAGGATTATCTACGTCTCCTGCAATCCCGCCACCATGGCAAGGGATCTTGGGCAGATGACAAAGGACTATCAGATACTTGAAATACAACCGGTTGACATGTTTCCCCACACTTATCACATAGAGTCGGTCGCAAATTTGAGGCGTCGTGGAGGCCAATTAAATCTATTGTGATATCCCTTGCCGCAGTCTTTTTAGTTGATACGCTGTGTCAAATATGACATAGATTGCGCGAAAGTTTACTCTTAACAACCGGTTGAAAAACATGGATTCCTTTTTTAATGTCAAGACGCCTCAAGAGGTCTTCAGGATCATCGAACATTTCGGCCCGTCAGGGGAAGAAACGGTTTCATTGGAAGACTCCCTGGGTCGAATACTCGCCCGTGACATAATCTCTGATGAAGACCTGCCGCATTTTTCAAGGTCAGTAGTGGATGGCTTTGCAGTGAGGGCCAAAGACACCTTCGGCGCCAGCGAAAGCCTCCCGGCATTCTTTGAAATAGCGGGCGAGGTCCAGATGGGACAGAGCCCCGCGGTAACAGTTGCCGAGGGTCAGGCCGTCAGGATCTCCACGGGCGGCATGTTACCCGAGGGAACGGACGGAGCCGTGATGATCGAGCACTGCATGGCCATGGAAGAAAATACCATTGCGGTCAGCAGGCCGATATCACCGCTTGAAAACATCATTCAACCGGGGGATGACTTTAAGAGGGGCGAAAGCGTCATCAACCATGGTCATTGTCTGCGCCCGCAGGACCTTGGGGTGCTTGCCGGACTTGGCAAGGGCGAAATCCCTGTCTTTAAAAAACCCAGGGTGGCAATCATCTCGACCGGCGATGAGATTGTCTCCATTGACGAACACCCAGCGCCGGGACAGGTTCGGGATATTAACAGCTATACCCTGGCAGCATTCTGCCGGCGAAACGGGGCCGAGCCCCTGCACATCGGCCTTTGTTCAGACAGTTTTGACACACTGAAAAAACTTGCCGAAGAGGGTCTTAACCGGGCGGACACGGTCTGGATATCAGGTGGAAGCTCTGTTGGAACAAGAGACCTGACACTGAAGGTCTTTGAGACATTAGCGGATTTCAGTCTCTTGGTACACGGCATATCCATCAGCCCGGGAAAACCAACCATCATCGGCATATCAGGTTCAATCCCAGTCATAGGACTGCCGGGACATGTGGCCTCAGCCCTGGTTGTGGCCGACGTCTTTCTGACCCCGCTTTTATTCCGCCTCTCAGGCCGTTCTTATTTTAGTGGCGTGCAGCAGCCGCAGGCAGAGGCAATCCTTGCCAGGAACATTGAATCGGCAAGCGGCAGGGAAGATTATATCCGTGTCAGACTGATCAGGGAGCCGGAAGGGCTGATCGCCGAGCCTATTTTCGGCAAATCAGGTCTGATCTCAACCCTTGTGGAGGCGGATGGCCTTGTTCGCGTGGACATGAATACGGAAGGCCTCTATAAAGGCCAGCTGGTAAAGGTCCTGCTTACCGGAGGCATGATATGAAGAGGCAGGTCTATCTGGAAATGAAGTCCCTTGAACAGGCCAGGGATATATTTTTTTCTCACATAAACCTTGATCAAATAAGCGCCATTGAAACCGTCAGGGCAGGGGACAGCCTTGGCCGCATAACATCAGGGGCCGTATTTGCAAAACGATCCGCGCCATGGTTTCATTCCGCCGCCATGGACGGGATTGCGGTCAGGGCGGATAAAACTTACGGGACTACGGACAGACACCCAAGGGTCTTAAAACTGGGAGAGGATTTTATCTGGATCAATACCGGTCAGCCCTTGCCAGAGCAGTTTAATGCGGTGATTATGGTTGAAAAACTCCATGAGGTGGACGAGGATCACGTGGAGCTGCGATCTCCAGCGCATCCGTGGCAGAATGTCCGCAAGGTTGGGGAAGATATCGTGGCAACACAATTGCTCTTTCCAAAAAACCACCGCATAAGGTCCTATGACATTGGGGGCCTGATAAGCGCGGGCGTTTTTTCCGTCAACGTCTGGAAAAGACCCCAGGTGGCCATCATCCCCACTGGTTCGGAACTCGTAAGCTACGAATCCCTTTCCGAGACGGAAGAGATTTCAGGCCATAAGCTAATAGAGTACAATTCCCATGTGCTTGCAGGGCTGGTTCGCGAGGCGGGAGCCATCCCTGTAATATGCGAAATCGTGCCCGACTCTGAGGAGCGGATATCTCACACCCTCAAACAGGCAGTTGAATCAGAGGCCCGGATCGTAATCATTAACGCAGGCTCATCCTCCGGGAGCAAGGACTATACGGTCCATGTGATAAAAGCGATGGGAGAAGTCCTGGTCCACGGCGTGGCCATGATGCCGGGAAAGCCCACTATCCTTGGGATAGTAAATGGAAAGCCGGTGGTGGGAAACCCTGGTTATGCCGTATCCTCGATCCTGTCCTTCGAGCAGTTTGTAAAGCCCTTGCTGCACATGCTTCAGGGAGATCATCCCCCTGCGCGCAAGACCATAAAGGTGTGGCCCACCAGGGACATACCCTCCAAACTTGGGACAGAGGAATTCCTGAGGGTGGGCATAGGCAAGGTGGGCGAAAGATATGTCGCCACCCCGCTTGAAAGGGCGGCAGGGTCCATCACCACACTTATAAGGGCGGAGGGGATAATCCGGATCCCCGCACTATTGGAGGGTGTTTCGCAGAAAGGGGAGATTGAGGCGGAACTCCTTGTTGATGAGCGAGAACTAGAGGACACGGTCGTGGTCATCGGCAGTCATGATATTACCATTGACATCCTGGCCGATGAGATCAGACAAAGGGGATACGATATCCGTGTTTCATCCGCCAATGTCGGCAGCCTGGGGGGGCTGATCGCCCTTAAAAAACAGACCTGCCACATCGCTGGCTCACATCTGTTGGACACTGAAACTGGCGAATATAATATTTCCTATATAAACAGATACCTGAAAGGCGTTGGAATCAGCGTGTTTAACCTTGTGTTGAGGGAACAGGGACTGATAATATCAAAAGGAAACCCAAAGGGAATCAGGGGAATCGCAGACCTTGAAAGACCGGATGTCACATTTGTCAACCGCCAGGCAGGTTCAGGGACCAGGGTTCTTCTTGATTTTAAACTGAAACAACTGGGTGTTGACCCTGCTGCCATCAGGGGATATGATCACGAGGAGTTTACACACATGGCAGTGGCGGTAGATGTCTTAAGCGGCGCAGCCGACTGCGGGCTGGGGATCTTTGCTGCGGCCATTGCCCTTGATCTGGACTTTGTCCCTGTGGAAAGAGAGCAATATGACCTGATCATTCCAAGCGCTATCCTCAACCAGTCAAACATCCAGGCAGTGCTGAACACGATCCGGTCGGAAAATTTCCGCAACAGGGTGATATCGCTTGGAGGCTATGATCCAGGCAACAGCGGCAAACTCTGGAAGGAGGTCAGAGGTGAATGAGCAAGGCGTGCCCACCATTGTGTCCATAGTAGGTGCGTCCGGATCCGGAAAGACGTCTTTGCTTGAAAAGCTGATTCCGGAATTAACGGGCCGTGGCCTCAGGGTGGCGACCATCAAGCACGACGTCCATGGTTTTGAAATGGACAAGCCGGGCAAAGACAGCTGGCGGCATAAACAGGCAGGGGCCGTGACAAGCATTATATCCTCTCCTTTTAAGATCGGGATGGTCATGGATGTGGATCATGACCACAGCCCTGACGAATTGGCATGGCTCTTATCAGGCGCCGACCTTATTCTTACCGAGGGATACAAACAAAAGGGAAAAAACAAACTTGAACTATTCCGGCCTGATGGCCCAGGGGAAGAGCCCCTTTGTAAGGGAGACAAAGACTTGATTGCCCTGGTAAGCGATTTAACCATAGATCTTGGTGTCCCGCGATTCAGAATAAGTGATGTCAGTGCATTGGCCGATTTCATCATATCCCGTTTTGACCTTGCCCCGTCCTAAGGGCGTGCCGCTTGGCCACTATTTCCCCCTCTCTTGCCGAAGGTATACAGAGGGAGCCAACTTCTTCTTGAAAGCTAACGATTCCCATTATAAAAATATCAGGGGCAGACGCCGGGTTTTTTACTATCTTCCGTATTAATAATTATGGTAACATCCTTAAATTCAAAATTTACAATTAAAAATTCAAAATTGCGCCTGAACAGCCTTTTCGTTCAGGCCCTGATTATGTTTTAATGAGGTTACAATGACAGGCATTCCTCTTATTATAACAACACCTATTGGCGCCTTTGGCAATGATATTATACAGATGATTTTCCATGCTGGTCCGATGGTCAAATTTGTCCTTGCTATCCTTTTGGGGTTTTCGATAGCCTCGTGGTCCATTATTTTTGTCAAATACAGGCTGTTCCGGGTCGCACACAAGGAGACGGAGACCATTATGGAGGTCTTCTGGGAAAGCAAGGGACTAAAAAAGGTGCATGCGGCCTGCAAGGATCTTGCGTTCAGCCCGATCGCCCGGCTTTTCAGGGCTGGATATTCGGAGTTGGCCCGGATGCAGCAGATCCAGACATCCCTGAGTGGGGAAGGCAGCGGTAACCCATCGGGCTCGGACAAGTCATCGCTGTCTCAGAAGAACTTGATGGATCACCTGGAGCGGTCATTGAGACGGGCCGAGATTGATCAGGTCAACAGGATGGAGAGGGCGCTTGGTTTTCTCGCGACCACCGGCAATACAGCCCCCTTTATTGGCCTCTTTGGCACTGTTTGGGGGATAATGGACTCCTTCAGGGGGATTGGTCTTAAAGGCGCAGCCAATCTTGCCGTTGTCGCCCCTGGCATATCAGAGGCCCTTATAGCCACGGCAACGGGCCTGGCCGCTGCAATTCCGGCTGTGGTGGCATTCAATCACTTCACTCAAAAGATCTCTGCATTGAGGGCGGAGATGGATATATTCAAGGCCGACTTTATGAGCATGATCCAAAGGCAGCTTTTTAAGGAAGATATACTGCCCAGGAAGCAGTAAGTTGCGCCTGAAAAAAGGCCATTCGGGCGCAATGTTGCATTTTGAATTGTAAATTTTGAATTATAAGGAACTAAATTCCCGCCTTGGGCGGAATGACGCGGTTCGGCTATGGCACATACAGGCGACAGCAAAAAGATGATGTCGGACATCAATGTCACGCCGTTTGTGGACGTGATGCTGGTGCTCCTTATTATATTTATGGTCACAGCCCCCATGATGATGCAGGGAGTGGAGATCAATCTGCCCCAGACCACCACGACACGCATCAAGACTCAGGAAGACCCGTTGATACTGACAGTCAACAAGTCACAGGAGATCTTTATCGAGACCCATCGAATAGGGCTCGACGACCTGGAGGCAAAAACCCGGGTCATCTTTGAGAACAGAAGGGACAAGGAGCTAATGTTGAGGGCGGACAAGGATGTCCCTTACGGGTTTGTTATGGAGGTCGTCGCAAAGGTCAAAAAGGCAGGGGTTGATAAACTGGGAATGATCACCGAACCCTTGGAATAAATAGAGATGGAAGCCTCAGCATTTCATCCGGGCAGCGAGCTGCTGATGGAACAAAGGTGGACAAAGATGTTTGTCATCTCCATTGTTCTCCACCTGGCGCTTTGTTCTCTGGTGCTGTTTGTTCCCGAGCCCTCGTTTTACCACAAGGCCCCATCGGTTGTCTATGAGGTTGACCTGGTGGAGATGCCGGCAGGTAAGATGTCCGGCCCCGCAATCGGGGCGGCTGGCAAAAGGGCACCGGCAAAGGCCCTCTCCGCCCCGCCTAAGGCCACTCCTGCAAAACGGCTAAGCCCGCCAAAACCAGAGGCAAAACCGGTTGTTATCGCTAAAAAGGAGATACAGACAAAACCCCAGCCTCTAAAATCCGTTCCAGAGCCTGCTGTCACAAAGCGCCTGGATAAGCCATCTGAAATTATTCCGAAAAAGGTGGAGGAGAACAAGAAGCAGACAGAACAAAACGATCAGGAATTGATTAACAAGGCCTTATCAAAAGTGGCGGCCAAGGTTAGAAGTTCGGCTGACGAAAAGAGCCCTCCGGCCCCTGGTCAATCACCTGGGACCGGCAAGGCAACGGCAAGGGGTGCAGGAGGTACGGGAGGCACAGGTGGAGCAGGGGGAGGAGCGGCCGGCGGGCAGGGCAGCGGCAACAGGATAGCCCTTGGTTTATACAGGGCTGAAGTGATGGCAAAGGTCACTAATAACTGGTCGTATCCTGCGGCCCTGAACGGCCCCAAAAACAAGAACGACTGTGAGGCCATAGTCGTGGTCACAGCCAGCAGCGATGGAACAATATCAGATGTTGAGCTCAAACATTCCTCCGGCAACCCGATCTTTGATGAGTCCGTTTTAAAGGCGATTAAACGTTCAGAACCACTGCCCCGGCTTCCAGAGGGCTATACACAACAGAGCGAAGAAATCGAGTTCACATTCAACTTGAGTGAAATGGAAAACCAATAGAAAACCGGAGGCACCATAAACTATGCATTGTAAAGCAAGACTTCCCATTGAGGCCCTGGATCAGGGTCCTTTTTTATTTTCATTTATCACAGTCTTTTTTATCTTTTTTTCCCTGCCGGGGATCAGTTCCGGCAGGATTTATATTGATATTAATGCGCCCTCGGTTCAGAAATTCCAGATCGCAATCCCGGACTTTAAAAACCTGTCCGGGCAGAATCAGTGCAGTGATGTTGCAGCAAAGCTCTTGTCCGTGGTTTCAAGTGATCTTGATTTCAGCGGCCTGTTCAGCATCATAGGAAAAAAGGCATATCTGGTGGACCAAGGCGCTGACCTGACAGCGGAAAACATCCGTTTCAAAGACTGGTCGGCCATAGGGGCTGAGCTTTTATTGCTCGGAAACTATTCCTGTCTGGGCGGAAAACTGGAGATTGAGGCAAGACTATTTGATGCGTTTTCAGGCCAACAGATCCTTGGCAAAAGGGTAGTGGGTGACAGAGCCCACTATCGTTATCTGGTCCACCGGTTATCCAACGAAATCGTCCTCAAGTTGACCGGCCACCCGGGCATTTTTCTGACAAAGATTGCTTTTGTGTCCAGCTCAAGGGGCAATAAAGAGGTCTACACCAGCGATTATGACGGGTATAATGTCAGGCAGATAACCAAGGATTACAGTATAACCCTATTGCCTAGATTGTCCCCTGACAGAAAAAAGATTACATACACCTCTTATAAGGAAGGTGAGCCGGTTCTCTATTTACGGAACCTGGGATCAGGCGGTATAAAACGCCTATCAGGTGGTCCCGGAATAAACTCCGGTGCATCCTGGGCGCCCGATGGCGATCATGTTGCCCTGACCATAAGCAAGAAGGGCAATCCTGACATATATACAATTGATCTTAATGGCAGGGTAACTGACAGGCTTACCACATACGAGGGGATTGATGTCTCACCATCATACTCCCCGGACGGCAAGAGGATTGCCTTTGTCTCCGACCGCTCCGGATCTCCCCAGATCTATGTCCTCGATGTCGGGAGCGGAAAGACCGCAAGATTGACATACAATGGCAAATACAGCACCTCGCCTTCCTGGTCCTCCCTGAACAGAATCGCCTTTGCATCAATCGTTGGCGGAAGGCTGGATATCTTTACAATAGATGCAAACGGGGGGCAGGCGATCAGACTTACCAATAACCAGGGAAAAAATGAAGACCCGTGCTGGTCCCCGGATGGCAGGTACATTATGTTCAGCTCAAACAGGAGTGGTCGCTACAACCTGTATATTATGAACGCCAATGGTCAAAACCAAAGGAAGATCCAGTCGCTTTCAGGCAATCAGACCTCTCCGAGCTGGGTGCCGTGACCGGATGCCTGCAATGTCATGGTGAATTTAGTTGGTGTTCATACAATGAGGCCCGTATTTTTTCTTGAAAATATTTTTTATTTGGTAGTAAATACAATGAATAAAAAACGCTTAATTACTCGGGAATTGTCCGCCGGCTTATTAATTTTTATTAATTCCTAATTAAGGAGGATATCAGATGATGAGAAAAGGTTTGATCAACTGGAATATGATATTTGTGTTTATATGTGTGGCCTTTTTGTTGACAGCAGGCTGTTCCAAAAAAAAGGTTGATATTTCACCTACCGCTGGTGATTCCTCGGCCATAGGAGGCCCCGGATCTATTGAAGATCTGGGCAATGGCGCCCGAGATGCGGACGCAGTGCGTCAAAAGCGGCTCCAGGATATGGAATCCGGTGAGGGAGGGGCTAGCCACGGGGATGCAACCATCTACTTTGACTATGACAGTGCAGAGTTAAGCGCTGATGCCCAGCGCACTCTCAAACAGGTCGCATCTGAGCTTCAATCAAACCCGTCTCAGTCCGTAGACATTTCAGGCCACTGTGATGAAAGGGGTACAATAGAATACAACCTGGCCCTTGGTGAGAAAAGGGCGAGGGCAGCCAAGAAATTTCTGGTCGCCCTGGGGATATCAGGGGATCGCATTTCCTGCATCAGCTATGGTGAAGAAAGGCCCATTGATCCACGAAGCGCTGAGGATGCCTGGGCACAGAACAGGCGCGATGAGTTTGTGTACATCAAATAGCATATTGTGGATCGATGGTTTTGTAAAAAGTCGAAAAACACCATCTTTCGTCATTCCGGCGAAGGCCGAAATTCAGTTATTTCAATAAGTTCTGGATGCCAAATCAAGTCCGGCATGACGGTGGGAGGTCTTTTTACGGGTTTGTCAAGATTGAATGTGGGCGACATGAACAATATGGACGACTTTCACCGCCTGTTGTAATCAATAGGAGATGCACCTGTGGGCAAACATATAATATACACCTTTGTCTTTTTCATTTTGTCCCTCCTTTTGCTGGCTTCATGCGCGACCAGGAGAGATGTCTATAACCTGTACAATAACATGCAGAAATTAAATACACGGCTGAATAAGGTGGAGGGCGGCCGTGAAAGCCAGGCCCAGGCAGGGGCAGAGATTGACGGAATCAAAGACGAATTGCGCAGACTTTCCGGGGATCTTGAGGAAAACAGCCATCTGGTTAAGCGCATATCCGGAAAAGATACCAGCCAAATGGATGACTTCAAGTTGCGTTTGGCAGCGCTTGAGGAGAGGGTTTCCCAGATCAGCAGGCACCTTAAGCTTGAGGAGCCTCCTGCCGTGACCCGGATGCCGCCAGGGGAAGATATCGGCGAAAGGCCTCCGGTAATCGTGACAAGACCTCCGGTCATAGAAGAACGACCGACTAGACCCGCGGTAGTGCCCGAAGCGGAATCGGTCTCTCCCGAAGAAAAAACCTATGCCGATGCCCTTTCCTTGCATCAGGCAGGAAGACATGCGGAGGCCATTGAGGGGTTCAAAGATTTTATCAAGGAATACCCAAAGTCCAATCTGGCTGATAACGCACAGTTTTGGACCGGGGAATCATATATGGCCCTCAAAAAATATGAACAGGCGATTCTGGCCTATCAGGAAGTTATCACAAAATATCCCAACGGAAACAAGACCCCCAATGCAATGCTCAAGCAGGCCCTGGCCTTTATTGAAATAAGAGACACGATCAGCGCCAAATTGCTCCTGCAAAAGGTCGTAAAGAAATATCCTGGATCAAATGTGGCAAATACTGCCGAGGCCAAGCTTAAGACGTTGAAATAGAGGGAAACATATCGGTTTCTGCCATCTCCGGCGGCTGACCGGTAGACTCCAGAACGCTCCCCCACAACCTTCCCCTTGGATCAATCCTCTTGCGCCTGGATACGGCCAGGGGGATAGGCACGTGTGTGTATTCTCCGTTCCAGTATCCCACCAGCATGTTTGTCCTCCCGGTCATGCCTGCGTGGGCTGCATTGTGGCCCAAAAGCAGGCAGAAGACCGAGTCATGCGGATTTGCAGGCATGCTCCTTATGGTGTAACTCGGGTCTATGTACTTTAGATTTATCTCAAAACCGATCTGTTTGAAATATTGATTTATCTTGTCTTTCATAAAAAGGCCGATGTCCTGGAATTTGATGTTGCCGGAGGCATCCCGTTTCGTTGCGGCGGACATCAGATCCTGTCCTGCGCCTTCGGCCACGACTATAACCGCATGGCTTCTTGCCTCCAGTCGTCTTTTGAGAATCTGCAAAAAGGGATCAAGATTGAAAGGGACTTCAGGGACCAGACAGAAATTGACCTCACTGTTGGCCAGGCTTGCATTTGCAGCAATAAACCCGCTTTCCCTGCCCATCAGCTTTACCAGACCAATACCGTTTCTGGCGCCGTCGGCCTCGGAATGCGCGGAATAGATCGCTATCCTCGACTCCCCCACGGCAGTCTCAAAACCGAAGGATTTGTGCACGTAGGAAATATCATTGTCAATTGTCTTGGGGACCCCGATAACGCCGATTTTGAGGTTACGCCGTGCGATCTCTTCGGCGATCTTTTGTGCGCCGCGCAAAGTGCCATCTCCACCGATGGTGAAAAGGATCCCGACATTCATGCGATCAAGCGTATCAACCATGTCGGCAATGTCCTGGGGCCCTCTGGATGAGCCAAGGATAGTGCCGCCCGAATGCTGGATTTCCGAGACCCTCTTCGGCGTAAGATCAATTGGCTCATGCCTGTATCTGCTCGAAAGTCCCTCAAAGCCATAACGGAATCCAAATACGTTTCTGACCCCGTAATGGTGGAAAAGGCTCAAGACAATCGCCCTGATCACATCATTAAGGCCCGGACATAAGCCACCGCAGGTTACGATACCGCATTTTAGCTTGGACGGATCATAAAAGATCTTTTCTCTGGGCCCGGCGGTTTCAAAGCCCGGCAGGGCATCGCCGTTTTTGAGCAAGGGCAGGATTTTTCTTGGATCTGAGTGATAACTCACACGCTCATCGTCGTCAACGAACTGCACGCCTGTCATGGTTGATGGGATGCGGCATTCTCCCAACTTGGCAACATCAAACTCGGTCTCGTTGGAACTCATACAAACTCCGTAACTGAAAAAAGGGTTTTTGATAAGAGCCTATCATCATTGAGCTAAAAGACAATAGCCGACCGCTTATGTTGGATGATACTAGATTTTGGAGCCCTGTTTGTCAAGAACCCCATGCTAATCCCGGCTCAGAGGGTCCTTAAAGATAGCAGCCCTTCACCGTCCATGGTATAAAGATTTTACCGCATAATTTTTGATACATCCTGAAATGTTGGCAGAAGCCTGACGACAAAAAAATTTACCTCGTACAGATGGAGGGATTTGAAAAAGGATTACACGAGCATCGTCAACTGCCAATTCATAACTATCCATGAATGCGGTTTGATTATTAATCTTCCTTGAGATCGATTGGTTCAACAAGTCCTTTCTTTACGTCTGGGCGAAGCATGCATCGTCCCTGCGAGCTTTGGGCTGAATTTTTACGGTCCAGATCCTGTCTCCAGGGATTCTTTCTACTACCGTCTCGGATACTTCACGCAAACGCCTCGCTGCAAATAATGCGGGGAAACTCCTCGCTTTCCTGTTCCTGAAGACGGGTCACCTCGTATATCCGCTCGTGGAGGCCGTGATCGTGATAAAGGTCCGTAAGTGACCGGAGAAGCAGCGGCCCTATGACCCCGTTGCGCCGAAGGGTATTCAACTGCCTCCTTAGCGCTGCTGTGACCGGCCGTTTGAATGCCTCCTCCAGCTTCACTACCTGGGCCTTTAGATCAGTATCTTCCTCCTTTAGTTGGCTGTAAAAGGCCCGTAACTCGCGCAACACGTAGTTCTGTGACGTGGTCAACGACAAACCATGTTGCAGTTGAGCCCTCCTGTGCTGCACCTCATCTGAGAAAATCTTAAGCACACGCATGACCACGTGATTATGGTCATGAGGCAAGACCGCCGCTGGTTCGGTGCGTGAACATTTGATACGTCCATGAACAAGGGAAATATCGCGGGATAGGATCTCCCCGTCAGGCCCAGTAAGAAAAAGCTGCTGATATTTGCCCGCCTGGCAAAACACGTAACGTCCTACTCCGGAAAATACACCCCGTGCAGAGCGTATACCGTCCCTGAGTGCCGCGATTCTCCGGTATTCCTCAGGCTCCTTTTCGCGCAAGGAGCGCATAAATTCCTCGGCCTCGTTGATGTCCAAAAAGTCTGCTTCTTCTTCCTCAAAGAGTGACAGTTGGGTTCCATTTTTCTCGTAAATGGCGAACATCGCCTCTTCGTTGATCTGTTCCTCTTTGTCAAGTATGGCGGCGTCTTCTCCGATGGTGTCGTGTATCTCCTGAATCCTTTTCCTCAGGACGACATGCAGACCCAGATTCCGCTCAAGTTTTAGTTCCGGCAGGAAATTGAAGCCCCAGACGCGCTCATTTTCTGTGCCGATCCTGTCAATACGGCCCAGGCGCTGGATCAGCCGGACAGGGTTCCAGTGCAGGTCATAGTTCACAACCACATCACAATCCTGTAGGTTGAGGCCCTCAGACATAACATCAGTCGCAACAAGGATATTGACCTCCTCCTCATCCCCCACATCAATCTGCGGATTGGAGAGGGGAGAAAAACGGGCCGCCATTCGCGCCTTGCTCTTACCCGCGCCATAGATGGCCTCGACGTCCGGCCTGCTTCCCCCAGGGTTGATATTGTCAAAAAGATATTGCGCCGTGTCTGCATACTGGGTAAAAATCAATACCTTCTTCCGCTCCTGGGGGATACCCTTATTAAGACCGCTTATCAGCGCCTGGAGTTTGGCGTCCATTTCCGGTGTAATCGGCTTTACGAGATCAATCATCTTCCGGATCAATGTCTGATCAGCCTTCAGGTGCTCACGGAGCAATTGCCCGTCAAAATCAGCTATGGAGTAACGGCCGGAAAGGGCATACAAGGCGTCCATCAACCCTTCATCGTCATATTGGTCAGACTCATAGAGGAGCTTCTGAGCATCCTCCCCTGCGGGGACAAACCCCTCGTCGAGGGCTTCCAGGAAATAACCGTGAATTTTATCAAGCCGCTCCAGCGTCTTGCGGAATGCATAAACACTCGACTCAAACCGTTTGAAGACCATCACCCGGATCAGACCGCGAAGGTTGACCCCTGCACGGTGCAGGTCTCGATAAGGGTCAACCTTCTGCTTTTCCGGTCGAACATAATTCCAGAGTCCATACCTTGCATAAGTCAGCTCTTTACCCGGCTTGGGATGATACCTTTCTCCTGCCGGTCCGCCCAGGTAGCGGCGGATACGGTCGTAGAGCCCCGAGTAGGTGTCTTCAATGCTGTAGCGAAGGGTACCCAGTTCGCGTTTAGGAAAGTACTGGTGCCCGCCGCCCACCATGACATAGGCCCTTTTTTCACCAGACAAATAGGGCCGCGCCTTCACGTCGGAAAGCTCTTTCAGTGGCTGGCCCGTATCCTTGGCGTATCCATACCAGCGGAGGATATGCCTCCGGGTCCTGCGGATAAGAACATGCACGAGCAGATCCTGAAGGTGTTTTTGCCCCTTCTCAATCAATTTGAAGTAGACCTTAAGGTTTGGGGGGTCAATCGGCAGTTGGGTGATGTCATCCTGATGGAAGAGTTTGATCTGATTATAGACATCCGTAACGCTGCGGTTGCGGGGAGTTGCGGTAAGGAGACACACCTTTTTTAACCCTCGCGACAAAAAGTCAGCCAGGACTTCATAACGCTGCGAAGAGTGGTGCCGGAAGTTGTGGCTCTCGTCAATCAGGACAAAGTCACGGTCCCTGTAAGCCTTACCGTCCAGAATGGACCTGGCCCCATTTTGACTAGACGACTTGAGCAGGCTCATGGGCAGGGTCTTGGCATTCAGGTCGAATTCATCGTGATACCCTTGCCACATCTCCTCCAGAGGCTTCGGGCAGATGATCAGAGGCCGCGCGCCCTGGGTCCTTACAAAATGCTTCAACACCGCAGCGCCGATGTAACTTTTCCCCAAACCCACCACATCGGCGACAAAGGCGCCGCCATGGTCACGGATCATCTGAACGGCCTGCCGGACAGCCGTCTTCTGAAAATCAGCGAGGCTCCTGGTCAATTCGTCATCCCACAGGATCTCTCCCCGCTCACCTTCGTCAAGCCGGTCAGCCACAAGGGCATAAACGGTCTTCATGTAGATGTCATAGGGAGTGGCGGTCGCGACCGCCCAGGACTGGTTAAGCTCCTCAAGCAGAGTCGCATCAAAGTCCTGGGATTCGGCCCACAGGGCCTCGAACCATTCGGTCAGCCTGGCGTGATTGTCATTGCCGTGAACGACCACGTTGAGTTCCGTGTTATGGGTCAGGCCGCTTAAGGTCAGGTTAGAGGAGCCGACGATGGCTATCCCTTTTTCGTACCGGCCATCGTTTCGGTAGTCGAAGACATAGGCCTTGGCATGGAGCCTGCCTTTGGTGTAGACCCGAACCTGCAATCTTTTTTCGGTAATCATCCGAACCAAAATCCGGACCAGGTTCTGGGAGTCATCCGTCTGATCCATGCGCTCAATGGTCTTTCGCAGGTTCCGGGCCGTCTGCTCAGCCCTCTTTTTCTGCTCCCTGCGCTTGAGGAATCGCTCCCTCTCCTCAGCCGCAGCAACAAGTTCCAGGCGCTGGTAGCCTTCAGCAATCTGCTCGATGGTCTCCCGGTTTGACGTGTTTCCAATCAACAGTCGGAGGCCGGATACGGACGACAGATGTTCCCCCACGGCCTCCAGGCCGGACAGGAAAAAATAACCAACGGCAAACTTGGCCGCCTCTGTACTCCCGAGTATCTGGTTGATGTGGTCAACAAGCTTTTGTTCCCGGTTGTCTATGATGTCGTGGGTTGTCATGGCTATCGTCCTTCCTCAACGATCTTGATCTCGTCCGGTGTGAGACCGTAGAGCTTGTACACCATCTCATCTATCTCACGTTCCAAGTCTCGCGTATTAGCTTCTGTGTCACGCTTTTTGATTGAAAGGATGTGCTCCACAAGACGCACTAAATTAAATATCCTCAAAATAGGTGCTGTCTGGCCCTATATCGCTCTTTTCGCCATCAAAATGAATTTCATGATGAGGCAAAAAAGATTCAGATAGGGCGTGCTGATTCGGGACACGATTCTTTACAGATTTCCACTAACGCCTCAAAATCCTCATCATGGTCGAGATTAAACCATCTTTTTACCATAGCCAAAAGGATACCAAGACATTCATCTGTAAGTTTATAAGGCTCGAAATTGCACAACTTATAGTTATTGATAATGATCTGTATATTATCTAGCCTACCGATGCTATCTCTTGTATGATCTTGAGGGTAATGGGAAAGGATGCGGCACGATTCCATGCCTGATATCCCCACTGCTGAATGAGGTAATCAGGTTCAATCATTTATCTCATTAATCAGTCCTCGTCCTTTTCCGGTAGTCCGGTATTTCTGCGTCGGGCTGTTAGGGCTGTCCGGCTCTGTCATCTCAAGGAGTCCCGCACTTAAAAGGGGGTTAAGAACCGCCCTTCTAAATTTAGTGCGGTCTGAACGATCCGCCATTTGCATGAGTGCTGCAATCTGACAAGGTTTTTCACATTGTTTCACGATGTTAAGTTGATCATGGCTTAAATCAAGCTTGGTGCCTGCTTGGTGCCTGCTTGGTTTTTACTTGGTTCCAACTTGGTCCCCTGCATCGCCCTTTTTCGGAATTGCACCTGAAAGGCATGACCGACTTCTCCGAAAACGAGTAGGATTTCAGGATATTCTTTCATCTCTTTCTTCATTTTCTGAATGCCGCTGCCCCAGGCCTCAATCAGCTTCATGTCCTTGAAAATCGGGGCCAGGACGCGATTTCGTATTTCGCTCCGGCCCGTGCCCAGTTCCTCGATGGGAAGGGAATCCGGAAGAGGACCAGGGCTGGTGATCTCCAGCATATCGTCGTAAACGGCTACCTTGATGTCGCTTCCGAAAATGGCATAGTCCCTGTGGATGATGGCATTGATCAGCGCCTCCCGAACGGCCTCCAGGGGATATTCCCACCTCTCTTTGCGGTAGATTTCACCAATGGTAGCGCCAAGGGCGATGTTTTTCTTAATAAAGGTCATACATGGCTCAACTGTTGCGTGAATGGGGGTATCAATGGTTGTCTGGTCAAGAAACACCTGTTTGTCCGTCCCCTTGAATCGGGCGCACTCGATCTTTGCATAGGGAAAGTAGNNGTAGCGTTTCCGTGCCGGAGATTCGGAAAGGAGCAGGGCCGCATTGGTAGGGTGAACCTGCTCACGTTCTGCGACAAAAAGTCCAAGATTTTGGAGTTGGTTTTTCCCAAGCGACTTTCCGGTCAGATCATGATAGGCCTTTTTAAAAGGAGTTAGATTCACGTCCTGGGGTCTGCATTCGTAGACCGGCAGTGAATCAAAAGAGACCTTGCGGCGCTGGCGCTCGAGTGCCTCAATGGATTCAGGGGAGGCCTTTCGGTTTGTAGACCCCACCCGGATATAGGTGCCGGTATCTTTCCCGTGTTTTTTGAGGTAGTAAGGCTTATGGGAGCCAGGAAAGATCTCTACCACCAACAGTGTCTTGCCGTCAACGGACTGGATGTAAATCTCAGGTGAGATGGTTGGCGCGCATTGATCAAAAATACTGCCGACGATGCGCTCTTCCAGGGTAAAAAGCTGCTCTTCCGGGATTCCGATAATCTCTCGGGGTGTGTCCTTGACACCGAAGACGATCTTCCCGCCGGCCCCGTTGGCAAAGGCCACGGCAGTGCGGGCCAACTGCTCGCCTTTGGAAAAGCGTTCTTTAAACTCCAACCGGCGAGACTCCGGTTCATCAAGATATGCCGGATGTTCAGGATTAGACAAACTCATAAGGTAATACCTTTATCAGATGGCCTTGAGGCCTGAATGTTTTGATGATAGCAAGAAGCATTTTACCAGCAAATCTACCCCACCAAGAAAAAAGGGCGTTAACGGAAACGCTAACACCCTTATTTGATTGTGAAAAAACTAAGTGTTTATGGTCGGGACGACTGGATTTG
>DIKH01000081.1:5083-5561 GCA_002424495.1 Desulfobacteraceae bacterium UBA5623 | reverse complement strand
CTGGGATATAGAGGTGGAGATTGAAGCTGATGAAAAAAATCCTATAGACTGGGAGAATGAAAAGTCAAGAGGCTGAGAAACTGGGATGACGCCGATTTTCCCAGACCAAATATAGATACGAGGTGATTAATTTGGAAACAACAATAAAGAATTTAATAAGTCTTCAAAGCTGTGATCTTCAGGTCACGATTATCAGAAAGAGGCTGGAAGATGCCCCTGCCAGAATCAAGGGGCTTGGAGAAGATCTCGAAAGATTGGAAAGTCAGATAGATGAGGAACTGGCCAAGTTTGATGCCATTAAACTGGAAAAACGTAAGATTGATCAGGAGATCGAAGAACTGGAAGGCAAAATGGCGAAGAGCAAGAACAAACTTGCCAATATAAAGTCGAACAAAGAATATACTGCTGCCCTCAAGGAGATTGACGATCTGGGACGTGAAAAGAACCGTCTGGAAGAAAGGGCGCTCGAGATTCTGGA
>DIKH01000081.1:0-5036 GCA_002424495.1 Desulfobacteraceae bacterium UBA5623 | reverse complement strand
TATGAGGAAGATCAAAGGGCGTTAAATATAGAGCTTGATGCGCTGAAAAATGATCTTCAGAAATTTGAAGATGACAGGACAGATATCTGCAAAAGAATTGACGAGCCCTTATTAAGACAATATGATTCCATCAGAAACCACAAAGAAGGGGTTGGAGTCAGCGCAGTTATCAAAGGCGTATGTCAGGCTTGTCATATGGGTATCCCGCCCCAGAAATTTAATGAACTGATGAGAGGCGATAAGTTGATGAATTGCCCTCACTGTATGAGGCTGATTTATTGGGGAGAGGACGAGAGATATCTGGATTAGAAAAATCAAGGGAAGGTATGTCGGAGTAGAACAAATGACCGCTGCCCAGTCTTTTTGGCGGGGAGAGGAAAGTCCGGGCTCCGCAGGACAAGGTGCTGGGTAACTCCCAGTCCCGGTGACGGGAAGGAAAGTGCCACAGAAAGTATACCGCCATGTCAGATAGACGATATCCGGCACGGTAAGGGTGAAATGGCGAGGTAAGAGCTCACCAGTCCTGCCGGTGACGGCAGGAGCTAGGTAAACCCCACCTGGAGCAAGACCAAATAGAGGGACGTTCGAGGGTTGTCCGCCTGAGTTCCCGGGTAGGTCGCTTGATCCCGCTGGTGACAACGGGACTAGATGAATGGTCATTGTCCCGATTGCGGGTGACTGCATCGGGAAACAGAACCCGGCTTATGGGCTGCTCCGGCATAATTTTACAAGTCAACACTCTCAGTTGAATTGGTTGAGGCAATGTTTGTTGTGTCTAATTTTTTGATCGCAGTGGCGAAGATGATTGATATCGTCCTGAGTCTCTATATGTGGCTTATTATCGGCAGGGCGGTTATTTCATGGGTAAGTCCTGATCCCTACAATCCGATTGTCCGATTCCTGCTCTCAGTTACTGAACCGGTGCTTTATCCAATAAGACGCAGGCTGCCGATTCTTGGCGGCATTGATTTTTCCCCTATTATTGTGATTCTTGCCATAATTTTCGTGCAGAATTTCCTTGTACAGAGTCTTATCCAATTGGCTTCACGCCTTTAGTCTTGAGTCAGCGTGCCGGTCCTGACATAATAACAGTGGCAAGTGAAACCATAATAAAAATAAAGGTACTTCCAAGGGCTTCCAGAAATCAGATTCTTGGTTATGAAGCAGGGGTCTTGAGGGTGAAATTGACCGCACCCCCTGTTGAAGGCAAGGCCAATAAGGCGCTCGTGCAGTTGCTCGCCAAGACATTAGGAATTCCGAAGAGGGATATCGAGATCATCTCCGGAGAACATTCAAGTGAAAAAATGTTAAAGATCAGTGGATGTTGTCTTGACGATATCTTGATGTGCCATACCGGGGCGAAGAGCGTTTAAAAATAAAAGGCATTTTGTGTCAACCTTGTTAAGAATGCTTAAGAAACCTCACCCCGGAAAACCCAATTCAAACCCGAAATATTATAACCTTAATCCTGATGGGTGACTGGTGCGGTGAAGATATCACTGACACAATAACCTAAAGAAACTGCTGCAAAAGTAAGGGGGCTGCTGATCCATATTGGTGTTAAATCACCGTGAACATCCGCAAGAAAAACTATTTTTTCTTGCAATGGAGTGTTATTTTCTCTTGACAGAGGTCCTTTTAATGGGTGCCCCTTTTTTTACTATTGCTTTGAAATTCTCATAAATCCTCTTTATTGCCGCGATATAACCTCCTGATGCCTCCCATTCTGTGATCCCCGTTGACAAGTTGTCTTTTTAGCCTCAATCGAATATGATATGCATTCAACTGTTATGGGCAGTTAAAACAGAATTAATTTATATGAGGAGAAATTAAGAAATGGCAGGTCGTATGGAAAAAGGTATTTGCGGCATATGCCCTTTTGGCTGTGGTGTAGAAATTACTTTGGAAAACGATCGGATCACAAAAATTTTCCCCTGGAAGGGACACATCCGGGGGGTACCATGTGTGCGGGGGATGCATGCCCCGGAAATTATCTACTCTCCGGACCGATTAACAAGGCCTCTGAAAAGGAAGTGCCCCAAAGGCAGCCTGGATTTTGAGCCCGTTTCATGGGATCAGGCCCTGGATGAAATCGCATCAAAGATATTTAAGCTCAAGGAGCAGTATGGGGCAGAGTGCATTGCCTCGTTTTTTGGGAGGGGTAACTTTGAAGAATCCCTCTGGCGCATGTTTACGGCAAAAACAAAGGGGTTTTCCGTGGGAAACTCAATCTTTATGCCCCTTGGCTCCCCAAATGCATTTTCAGTGGGAAGCCTTTGCTATATCTCCTACGGTCTGCTTGCCCCCGTTTCTACCTTCGGCATGCCGATGAGGATGCTGGTTTCCGACGTTGAAAATGCAGATGTCATCTTTGTCTGGGGAACCAGACTTTCTGAAAACCCTCCAATGGAGATGGTGAAACTAAGGGAGGCAAAAAAGAGGGGGACCAGGATTATTGTCATTGATCCCATAAAAACCAGTATTGCAAAGGATGCCCACCTATGGGTGCCGATCCAGCCTGGTACTGACATGGCCCTCATCTACGGCATTTTGTCACAGTGCCTGAGATCCGGCTCTGTAAACAAAGAATTCGCTGAGGATTTTTGCCTGGGCTTCGATAAGTTGGAGGCATATGTTAAGGACTTTAACCCTGAACGGGTTGAAGCCATTACACGCGTGCCAAAGGCCACCATTATAAAACTGGCGGAACTGATTTCATCCACTGAGAAGGCCACACTTTTAAATTACACGGGCCTGGAATATTCCAATATCGGTGTCCATACCACACGTTCGCTTCTGACCCTCTGGGCCCTGACAGGCCATTTTGACGTGGTTGGCGGACTGCGTGTTAACATGCTCTTTCCCGTTCCATTCAGAAAGCCTGATGTTCAGGCGCCGACAGATGCAATCCCTATCGGCAGGGATGAGTATCCCTTATGTTTTCAGATGACCAATGGCGCCCATTTCATGGAGTTTCCCAGATCAGTACTGGACGGCGATCCCTATAAGATCAGGTTCCTGCTCATAGGCGGTGCTTCGATCCTGACCAGTTTTCCGAATACAACGCTTTTCAGGAAGGCCCTTGCCGCCCTTGATTATCTTGTGTGTGCGGATATATTTTTGAATGCGGACGCCTGTTATGCGGATATTGTCCTGCCCGCAACCACCTTCTATGAAATGTCATCATTGTACTGCTACCAGAACGTTGGCCCGTCGCCATTTTCAATTCAATACAGAAAGAAAATAATCGAACCTGTTGGTGAATCCATGAGCAGCTATCTTATCTACGCCCGACTGGCGGAAAGGCTGGGATACGGCCACTATTATCCCCGGACCGAAGATGGGATGGTTGAGTATCTGATCAAAGACCTGCCCATTGATTTTTCCACATTTAAGAGCCGTTCCGAACAAGGGCCGATTCCGCTTTATCAAGATGAGCATCCTCCCTATGAAGAAAGAAAATGGCTCAGCGGAAAACTTCGTCCGGATGGAAAAGCGGGCTTTGCCACACCTTCAGGCAAATGGGAAATCATATCTTCCATAATTGAAAAATCAGGATGTGATCCATTTCCTGCCTACGAGGCAGCGACCGAAGGTCCGGAAAACAGGGAAAGGGTTAAGGACTTTCCTCTGACCCTTACCACCGGGGCGCGTCTCCGATCAACCTTCAGGAGCCAGCACTTGAATATCCCGGGGCTTATAAAACTGCAACCCAATGCCGGAGCGCTGATCCATCCTACTGATGCACGACCAAGAAATATTTCCACCGGCGATACTGTCCGGGTGAAAACAGCGCGTGGAGAGGCTTTGTTTACGGCCCATGTAACCGAAGATATCCTCTCCGGTGTGGTTGAAGTCAATCAGGGTGGAGGAACGCCGATTCAGACCAAGGGCTGGAGAGAAAGTAATGTGAACCTCTTAACCGATGACCAAAACCGTGATCCAGTTTCAGGATTTCCAGTATTCAAGGCGCTTTTATGTCAGGTGGAAGGGGTGTATGTCTCAAGCCTGGATTGACATCCATAGAAAGTTTTAACCTTTGTCATTTGCTACAATGACAGATCCAAAAAAATTTACACAATTAAACTGGCACAAACAACATTTTTTGCTTCTACGTCCTCTAGCCCCCTCCTCTTGCCTCAAATCAGTTACTATGGCATGTATTTTGAAAAAGTTTACTTTACGAAACGATCTGATCCTCTTCTCTGAAAAAATATGCTGTGGAAAATTATAGTTCAGCAATGGGCGGATCTCGCATTTTAGGACATTAGGGCCTAAGAAGTGAAACGAGACTCGGCTCTTTTTATCAATAAGCCGATATCCGATACCAACGAGGAGAAAAGGGCTCTTCTTTTTTAGAAAAATATAATGATAACAATATATTATACTATAAGGTAAAATCTGTTTCAACGTTTATTTTGTTCAAAAATAACTCGGCATGGGAGATTTATCCAAAACCATTTAAGACTTTTTTAATACCCGACTATAACATATCTGACAGGTTATAGGTTTTTAGAAGATATTTTTTTTGGTGAAGTCAAAAGGATGAATCCTTGGAGTCCTTCCGGCAATTCGTACACCCTTTTGGATATCAGAGTCAAATTTATGACGTTTTTTTTGGCAGAAGATGAGATCAGGTTTTTTTATGAATGCATTTCAAATATCAAAGTTTGGTAAATACACACTGCTGAACAAAATTGCGACAGGCGGCATGGCTGAAGTATACAGAGCCAAAATAAGTGGGGAAGAAGGCTTTGAAAAGCTTATAGTTATCAAAAAGATACTGCCTTATCTAAACACGAACAAAGAGATCGTTAATCATTTTATTGACGAAGCCAAGCTTGATGCGATGCTTCAACATGAAAACATAATCAATGTATATGATTTCGGCAACTTAGAAGGCTCATATTTTATTGCAATGGAATATTTGTTCGGCAAAGATCTTGATTCCGTTTTAAAAAAATCTTTGCAAAACAACACCCCACTCAGTCTTGAAAGTATTTTGTATATCACATCAATAATGTCCGGTTAAGGAA
>DIKH01000119.1 GCA_002424495.1 Desulfobacteraceae bacterium UBA5623 | reverse complement strand
TAGGAGTCAAGTACATAGGCATTAAAACTTATTTCTTATACGAGAATGGTGAAATCCGAATAGGCCGGTTGGTTGAAAATGATATTATCATTGACAATACTTCTGTTTCCGGCCGGCATGCATGTGTTACTCACGATGGGTTCGGTTTTATGATAAAAGACTTGGACAGCCGCAACGGCACGTTTGTTGGACGGCGACCAGTAAAGACACGCCGGCTTGTCAACGGCGATTTGATAACTATAGGAAAGCATGAACTTCTCTTCACCGACGAGGTTACCGCTAAAGTTGATGAAAAAAAAGACGCAGAGCATGTCGTATCGGTGGAAGATCCGGAGAGACAGACCTCCTTCCTGGATACGAGGAAGCAACAGGAAATCCTTCAGGATATGGATCGGTATAGCCAAGGCAAGCCGTTGGTGACGATCAAGTACAAGGATAAGGTATTGTACAAACATCTGCTTAAAGTCACTGAGACGCAAATCGGCAGGGATTCCTCCAATAAGATAGTTATCGAAGATATTGCGATATCCTCGCAACATGCCCTGATAACCCGAACAGAAGACGGATATATCATCCAGGACTGTAAAAGCAGGAATGGTACCTTTGTCAATAATATGCAGGTCAGCAGTCACAAACTGCTATCCGGCGATGTTATAACCATCGGCCGCCATGAACTCATATTTGAGGAACAAGGGGTTTGTACCCTGGAAGAGACATTTCAACCCATTACTAAAACCACTGCCTCCCCCATGTTCTCCTACGGCACATCGTTTATAGATACGAAAAAACAGCGGGAAATGTCTGGAAAAGAGCCCAATGCCCCATTGGCCCCGGTTTTGTCGTATACAGATGGCGTTGAAAAGGAGTTCGTCATTCAAAAAAAGGTCGTTACCATCGGGAAAGGCAAAGAATCGGATGTAATTGTTAAAGGCTTTCTGGTGGGCAATACCGCGGCGTTGCTGACTTCAAGACCGGATGATGGCTATTATCTTACCTGTAATGAAGGAATGATAAAACCTATAGTTAATGGCAAAAAGTTAAAGGATTCAGTTAAGCTGCAGGATTCTGATGTTATACAGATAGGGTCAACTATCTTAAAATTCAAAAAGCCTGCCTCTTGAAAGGATCTTGTCAGCCTCAATTGAAAATATTTCTAATATTTTTAAAAACACGTTGAGCACGTTGAGGGACATCTCTAATTGGATCGCTTTGCTCTACACTTCTAGTTGAATCAGATTCTTGCATGCTTCGATCTGAATCAGATCGCGCTGCTATTCTGTTGCATCTTTCCTGAAGTTCTAACAATCGCTGATGTTGCGGTGAAACGCTCAGTCCCCTACTGATATATTCCCTTGCTTTATCATATTGATACCTTTTCATATCCCTCTCGGCTAAGGAGGCATAGCGCGTCGCAATTTCATTAAAACCCTCCCTTGCCTCCTGATTTTCAGGGTCGAGCCTCAAAGCCTCATTGTAATAATAGTTAGCGCTATCATCAGGCGGGGTTATCAGTTTAGAAGTTTCAAGACAGATCCGTGCCTTTCTCAATAAGTCATCTCTTTTGGTGTTTAAATCAGCTCTGAGGCCATCTGTCTCATCATTTTTTACAGATAGACCAGCCTTACTTGCAGTTATCTCCTCAGGTTTATCAATAGGCCATTTTTGTTCTTGATGTTGGACCACGGGTTGAACCCCGGATTGGTCTTTCTTAAAAGATCTTGGTATTCCAACAGACAGAAATAGAACCAATCCTGCAGTCAAAGGCCAGATCCATTTCGGAGCTGCAAATAATGTTCTAAGCTTGCCAATAAAAATACCCTGCTCAGGTAATACGCTGACAAGTTTTGTTGCTGTCTTGGAATTATCTCTTTCACTGCCTGATGTTTCCTCACGATTCCTGTCAATGATTTCTGTTGCAGCATAGCTTGGATTTTCCGGTACCGCCAATTTCATTGCTTCACTTGATTCTTTTTTTTCAGCCACATAATCCGTATCAAAAAGGCTTAACATGTATTGAGCCATGTTCTTGGCATTATATCGCGATGAAATCGTCTGTATACAATTTTCTATATCGGCCATCATATCAGCACATGAGGGATAGCGTTTCTCAGGTTCTTTTGCTAAAGCACGGTTGATAATTCTACAAACTTCTTCAGGCAGATCAGGCCTTACTTTTTCAGGAGGTTCAAAATCCGCATTGACAACTCGGAAAAGAACTTCGAAAGTTTCTCCTTCAAACACCCGTTTGTGTGTAGCAAATTCATAGAGCACAATGCCAACGGCAAAGATATCAGAACGATGATCAAGATCTTTTCCTTCAGCCTGTTCAGGTGACATGTAGGCTGCCTTTCCCTTGACAATTCCTATCTGAGTCTTTGTGCTTTGAGAAGCGGCCTTAGCAATGCCGAAATCAATTATTTTCACTTTACCATCATAGGTGATAAAGATATTTTGCGGGTTTATATCCCTATGGATGATATTAAGGGGTTGGCCATTTAAATCTGTTAAATTGTGGGCATAGTCCAGGCCCTCACAAATTTTTGATGTGATATCAATTCTGTCCGGTTAGCCAAA
>DIKH01000314.1 GCA_002424495.1 Desulfobacteraceae bacterium UBA5623 | reverse complement strand
CCCATCCCGCACAAAATACGCCCCCTCACTGTCCTCGTACGATACCAGTATCCCGTGGAACCTATGTGCTCGCGCCACAATTTCAGGGGCCAGCCGCGCTATATAATCCGGCTGCGTCGCTGGCTCAAGAGTCGTAGCAGATAGCAGCACCAGGACTATGGCGGGTAGGAGTTTCATTGTCTCATCTCCATGATTTTCATGCCTCACGGACAGGATCGCCTGTCAGCGTAATATTGATCCACTATTCCTTGGCTCATACACAAAGAACCGCGTGAGGCATGAAGGTTTTTAAAACATGCTCAATTGATGATTCCACGGCACGGCCTTTGTCGGGACCCTGCGCCCCGATCCGCGCCGCTTTTTTGCCGGGTCAGGCTCCGCTTTCCCAAGAGGGTAAACATTGCGGATGTATGATAAGACCTTCCGCAGTTCCGGCACCGTCATGTCGGCCCGGGCTTTGCCCTCGAATGCGTCCCTAACCTCCTTGTTTATCCGCTGTGGCTTGTAATAATTATCGAATGCAAATTTCCGTAAGTGTTTTTCGATCTTTCCCCGCAACTCTTCCTCGATCTCGCTTTGTGTTTTTGGGGGCTCCTGGGCGTAGTCGTATCCTGAGGGGGCAACATCGTAACCATTGCCCATTCCGTACTCTCGTTGATCCGTAAGCCTGGAACCTATAGGGATGATGCCGTAGGGGTTTTCTTCCCCCTTATCTACGCCGCCTATGGGGGTTTCCTCTTTCTCCTGTGTCCCCTTGTTGCCCTTGGCATGGGCGCATGCTATTTGTGAGGCCTGAATTTTGAGGATGATTTGTTTCATTAGGAAATCATCGGGGGCGAAAACAAACCCCATTTGAGAACGATATGGTCCTGCATGGGGATCAATTCGGACCACTCGTCCGCACATTTGTTCGATCCATTCTTGGGATCTAATATTGGTTAAACTTGCGACATGGGAAATAGATGGGCAATCAAGGCCCTCATACGCAACTTGACAGGTGACAAGAACGTCTATTTTACCGGCCTTGTACGCCTTGATCGCCTTTGCCGAACCTTTATCGTCATCACTCGTTGCTATCGCGCAGCTTAGGCTTAATCCTTTAAGATAATCGGTATATTCATGAGTAACCTTGATGTTAGCGGCGACAACCAAAAAACGTGATGTTTGATGAGTTCTGCGCCATTCTGTCCAATGTAAAATGCCTGTGCTGAGAAGTTCTAAGGCATATTCCGTGCGTAGGGCGGTAAAAAGGGCGCCTTTTGAATTTCCGATGTTGACCGTTGAGAGTCTCGATGTTTTCTCCTTCCCATCTCTTACCCATTCGGCTTGACCATCGTGTAGCATGAAATTTAAGGGGATAATCGCTTTTTCCGTGAGGGCATCAGATCGAGAATACTCAATATAGGCGATGTCCTCACGATCATCGAAATCCGGAATAAATTCATTAAGGGCTATTTGGCGGTAAGGAATGAAGGCAATCCTTTTCCCATCATGTCGGCTCATCGTCCCGGACATAATTATGATAAAAGCGGCACTCTCACACAAGGGCGCCATAGCCTTCATCCAGGCTCCTTCGTCCCCCTCTCCTCCATCGGCTGAATGGTGCCCCTCATCAATAATTAGGACGTATCTGTAGCGTTTAAAATCGCGGAGAACGGTCTGTTTTTTATCCATCCCTACGGCCTGTGCCGTAGTTATGAAACCGTGTAATCCCCGGCAAGGATCTTCGTCGTTTGTTGAGGCCCGGATGGTAAGCTCATGGCTTAGTAATGATCGAAAACGAGGATCAATAAAATTATGCTCCCCTTGATTTTGTAGCGATGAACGAGGACAAACCCAAGCGAGCTTGTCCGCCTTCCCCGCTGTAATGAGTTTCCCGGCTAATATGGGGATGAGAGACTTTCCGCTTCCAGGGGTAGCGGATACAATGATCTTCCTGACTGGAGAACCTCCGATAATACCATCAACTATCTCCTTGAATTCCCGCTGATGCTTCCTAAGCTTCAATTGATATATCCCCCCATTTTACATTACTTTTAATGCCCGAAATGGAAGAAGGGGCCACAACCAAAGCCGGACGCCCCTTCTGCTTCTTTCTTCAAGCCTTCTTAGTACTATGAGTTTGCCAAAATACTGCCCTTCAAGGTCTATTGCCTTCATGATAATCTTCTTCCTTTGTCACTCCTGATCCGGCAATGATGCCGTCAATGGCTTCGAGCGTTTTTTGTTGATGTTGCCTGAGATTCATTAATATACGTCCGGTTCGTTCATCTCGGTTTTGAGTTTGTCATAGGAAAACTGAGCATAATGAGCGATTTTCAGCATGTCCCTGAGCGCCTCTTTTTTTCCACGGATATTTTTTCCATATCTATTCACATATCGCTGGATGGCGTTGATGCAATCCTGTGAGGTCCAGGCTCCCACTTGATCGGTCTTCGTATCCTCATTTCGATATTGCGGGATCGTGTAATTGATGATATGTGCTTCAATTTGTGTGTTGAATTTTTCCCAGTCTTTAACTCTGTCCATTGCGTTCTCCTTTTCACATGGTAATAGTTTTTGGTTTTCCTTTGACTGCCAGATATCATGATAACCACATTAAAAAGATCGCGTGGCCATTATTTACAAATTCCTTCCTTCATCAATCGCCCTTGCTCTTCTTCTCGCCCAGGAACTCGACAAAGGTTGAGACCATCCAGATACGCTGGGGTATCTATTGTTGGTTCCATGGCATTCTCCTTTCCCTGCCTGCAATCCAGGCACTTGTTAAATGATAAGACGGTCTCATGATCCATATTGTCCCTGTTGGCCTGTCCGGGGATATTCATGACTCCCTGCCATGCTGCAATGCGTTGCTGCCTCAAGACACAGGCCCGCTTTGTCATTGTTACGGGGGCCGAATACTGGGTGCAGGTGAACATTTCCATTTTAAAACCTTTTTTACTCCTTGATATTAATGCTGATTTTAAGTTTCAGTGCTATGGCAATAAATAACTCCCTTTCTAAGACATACCGGAGCGCATCGCCATTTATTTTCACGGCCTTCATGCAGACGGCCTCG
>DIKH01000106.1:2475-7346 GCA_002424495.1 Desulfobacteraceae bacterium UBA5623 | reverse complement strand
GTGCCCTCTCAGATCCTGTGAAAGACCTCCATCATCCACGACTGCCAGGAGAATTTGATCCCGGTTAAGGTGAATGCCTTTATTCCGCTTCATGCCTTGCCCCCCGAAGGTACTCCAGAATCGGAGAGGAATTCCTGAACTTTTTTAGCGCCCTGTAAAGATGGGTCTTGATGGTACTTTGATTTTTCTTCAATACCTGGGATATCTCTTTTATTTCCAACTGATCCATAAATCTCAATATGAACACCTCTCTTTCCATGGCCGGCAATCCTTTTAAAGTCAATTCCACTTTTTTCCAGAAATCCCGGCTTATCAGGGTATCCAGTGGACCAGGTTTGTCCTCCAATTCCTGTTGGTCGTCCCTCTGACGATCAGAGGACTGGCTGAACAACCTTTGGATTTTTTTCCTCCTATGGAAATCGCGCACCCGGTTCATGGCAATGCTGAAAAGCCAACTCTTAAACCGCTCAACCGAGTTGAGTTCCGAAAGGCTTTTAAAGGCCTGGAGGAATATGTCCTGTGTCAGATCCTCCGCATCCATTTGGGAACGTGTGCGGTAATAGACCATTCTGAAGATGTCATTATGAAACAGACCTGCAAGCTGTTCAAAGGCAAATCTGTTGCCTGCCCTGGCCTTTTCCACCAGTTCTGTTTGCGCAAAGGCATTTGTTTTCCCGCCATGGTGCTGTTGATCAGACTGCTGCATGAACTAAGTAATACAGATTCCGCGATCATCTGTCCACATCTCTTGTAATCACCACAGGGGATGTCCCCTATTTTGGGGCTATGGTCCGGTTCCGGAATCCCTTTAAAACGGCAAAATATGAAATTTCTTTGGCTTAGGATTTCAACCCATTAGACGAACAAAGGGTGCTATTTGTCTACAAGCTGGGAGAATTTGTTGCCATACGCTTGGCAGACTCTCAAATTTTTTTGTTGACTTTCATCTTAATTGTCAATATCAACTGAAACAAAATTCAGGCGCTCATATTGAGCCTAAAAGGGAACCCCGTGTAATTCGGGGACGGGCCCGCCGCTGTAATCGGGGACGAAAGCCGACGTGATGCCACTGCCTGTATTTAAACAGGCGGGAAGGCGCGGTGAGTAGGATGATCCGTAAGTCAGAAGACCTGCCTGAATGTTTTGTGTATTCTCCGCGGCAAAGAGAGCACAAAAGGATCTTGAGGATAAAAATGGGAAATCCCCGGGTCGAGATAATCGGTCCGGGGATTTTTTTTGCCCCGGACCAAACCTACAAAAAAGGGGTTAAAGGAGGATAAGAAAGTGAAAAGGAATTTATCTGGTTTTTTATTGGTATTATTTTTGTTTGTGATGCCTTCATTTGTATTTTCGGAAGAAGCCAAAGATGGCGACCCATCTCTGGCGACACTGGATGAGGTGGTTGTAAGCGCTACAAAGACTGAAGAAAAACGTAAGGATGTATCCAACTCCGTGATTGCGCTTGATTCTGATGACATACTGGTCTCCCAGGCCAGAACCTTGGGTGATTTTCTCGGAAACGAGCTGGGGATAGATCTCAGGACGCGCGGAGATTATGGCGGGGCATCCGAGGAATTCCAGATCCGCGGCATGCATAGCGGAGCCACTCAAGTCCTTGTTAATGGTTTAGTGGTGAATTCGCCCTCTCTCGGAAGCGCCGATGTCAGTGGAATCCCCCTGAACAGCATTGATAATATAGAAATCGTCAAGGGTCCAGGATCCCTTCTTTACGGGTCCAACGCCATGGCAGGAACCATTAATATCGTTACCAAAAGGCCGGAAAAGGGAGAGACTGACCTCAATATCAAGAGCGGATACGGCAGGCATGAAACCTATGATATCTCGGTTGAACAGGGCATGTTTTTTCTGGGGGATTTGGGATATTATCTGACAGCAACCAAACGGGATACGGACGGGTTTCGTAACAACAGCGATCTTAACCATAAGGACATTTCCCTCAACCTGGTGTATGACAAGGGCGATGCCTTGGATATTAGTCTTTACGGGGATTACATTGATAGGAAATTCGGCAGGCCCGGCCCGAAGCCGCCAAAGGGAACCCGTCCTTTTTTGAATCTATATGATGATGAGGCCGCGAACCTCTTGAGCAGCGGCGCAGATGAAAACGGGCATCTGGTTATTAATATTAAGAACAGGCCCTTAGAATGGTTAGGTTGTAATCTCAAGGGCAGTTATATGAACATGGAAAATTACAACTACGGGCGTTACTACACAACCTTTCCTGCCCCCGGCATGCCCGGGAGCAAGACCTGGGTGACCAACGAGGTCCTGGCCGCTGAAGCCAATACCGAAATAAAACCCATTGATGCGCTGAAGGTGATGCTGGGCGGAGATTATAAGCAATATGATTGGGAAAACGAAAATATAAACCTTGACGGAGACGGCGGGGAGATTGCCGCGAGCAAAACCTCTGTGGATGAAGACCTCCATACCTCGGGCGTTTTTGCGGAAGCCCAATATCGGCCATGTCAGTATTTCAAGGCCATCGCAGGGATACGGCGTGAGGATCATTCCGAATTCGGATCTGAAACTGTTCCACGCTATGGCGTTATCGTAAATCCCCATGACAGTACCTCTCTCAAATTTAACTATGGAAAACATTATAACGCACCGACACCCAATGACCTGTTTTGGCCCTTTGAAGACTGGGGGTTCGGGATGGGAGCGCAGGGGAATCCGAATCTGGAGCCGGAGACCGGTAAGCATGGTGATGTGGGTATTGAGCAGAGCTTTCTGGAAGACAAGGTCTTCTTCAATATAACATATTACTGGTGGGATATTAAGGATAAGATCCGCTGGGTCCCTGATGCGTCGTTTTTTTATCGCCCGCAAAATCTGGATACATACACTGGAACCGGTTGGGAAATTGGGTCTCAAGTAGGCCCTTATTATGATATGAAACTCGCACTGAGCTATACATACTCGGATGCGGAAGAGGAATTGGATGGCGGCATCAGCCGACAGGCTCAGTATACAGCGGATCATTACCTGAAATGCGGTCTGACCTACTGGCATGATATTGGGTTCAGCGCTTCGGCTACATTTAGATACACCGGAGAGCGTCCGGGATTCTATCTGTTATCAACAGACAAAAATCCGGACGTCGAGCTTCCTTCCTATTACACTTTCGACTTGAAACTGGAACAGCGGCTGTTCGATCATTGGATACTATCCTTGCAGGGAAACAATCTGTTTGATGAAGAATACGATACCTATGTCGAAAGCTTTCGGGATCAGATTTCAGGAGTTACCACAAGGGCTGGTTATCCGGGAGCGGGCCGGTTTGTATATTTTGATGTTGCCTATGAGTTTTGAGTCATAACATATTCTCCGGAAATCAAGAAAGAGCGTATGTCATGTCCAGCAACAGAATTTGGAGCCTTCCATAACCGAGATGATCTTCCGCTTGGAGGCAGGCGACGCAGTTAGGTGAAAGAAAGATTTGGCGGTAAAGAATGTCTGCTGATTCCAATGGAGACCACCTCGGATATCGCCGGTTGGAAGATCACAGAAAGGCGGGATTTTTTTGAATCAACAGGTTTGCCGATTGTTGTAAAAATGGCTATGAACTCAATCTTAAACGGCATATACTCCAAAAGAAACCCCAGTGAGGGGAATTCTTCCCGGCAGAGTAAGTAAAGGTATCATGCAACCTGAAATTAAACGCAAATTTCTATTTTTTTTTATGCTGATTGTCCTGATAGGTATATTTCCCTTTCACGCATATTCAGAAATTAGAACCTTTACCGACCAGTTGGGACGTCGGGTCGTACTCGCGAAGAGCCCTCAACGGGTTGTCGCATTCGCGCCGAGTATTACCGAAATTATTTTTGCACTGGGCCAGGGACCTCGCTTGAAGGGTGTAACGCAGTTCAGCAATTTTCCTCCCGAGGCGAATCAGTTACCCATTGTGGGATCTTTTATAGATGTGGATCTTGAAAAGATTATATCCTTAAAACCGGATTTGTGTATCGCGATCAAAGACGGAAATTCCAGGGATGATGTCCGAAATCTGGAAGCCCTTAAGGTACCGGTATACGCAGTCAATCCGAAGAATCTGGAATCGGTGATGGAAACGGTTCTGGAAATTGGAAGACTCCTTGATGTTTCAGGCAAGGCCGAAACAGTAGTGGAGGATATGCGTGCACGAATCGAGCGCATAGACGCCTTGGTTTCCACAACCGATCGCCGGCCGCGCGTCTTTTTTCAGATTGGAATCGCACCTATTGTATCCGTGGGCACCCATACGTTCACCCATGAGCTTATTGTACGCGCAGGCGGCATAAACCTTGCCGAGGGGCCTATCCCTTATCCGAGATATTCCCGCGAGCAGGTTCTGGCCCTGGCGCCGGATGTCTTTATTATTTCGTCCATGGAAAGAGGGGAGGTCTTTGAGAGGGTAAAGGCTGAGTGGAGCCGCTGGTCTGATCTGCCCGCGGTAAGGGATCATCGAATTTGCCTTGTTGATTCGGATATCCTCGATCGTCCTACCCCCAGAATGGTTGACGGCTTGGAGCTGTTGGTAAAGATTATCCATCCTGAACTTTTCGGGCAGGACTCCGGAGACAAACGGCCATGACGCATCCATCGCCTTCAGTTTTCAAAAAAATGTTGACCGTCTCATCCTTACTGCTCCTCTTTCTACTGATATCGGTGTTTGCCGGACTTTCCCTTGGTTCCACAGGCGGTGGATTCCAGTGGGTCTGGCAGTCCGTTATCAATAGGTCTACAACAGATTCCATGCTCAATACCATCATCTGGCAGGTTCGTTTTCCCCGAGTGCTCATGGCCGTCCTGGTGGGGGCCACACTTTCTTTGGGAGGGCTTGTATTTCAGGCCCTTCTCAGGAA
>DIKH01000106.1:0-2443 GCA_002424495.1 Desulfobacteraceae bacterium UBA5623 | reverse complement strand
ATTCTTGTTGGTTTTTCCAGGTTCCCCGGCGTTTGCCTTATGGCTTTTTTGGGCAGCATCGGCACCTTGATCCTGATCCTGGTCATGTCCACCGGCCAGTCCATATTGAAAAAGGATTCACTCCTTCTGTCAGGAGTTATGGTCAATGCCTTCTGTGCTGCGGTGATTATGTTTCTGATATCCATGGCCAGGGACTCAAAAATTCATAACATCATGTTCTGGCTGATGGGCGACCTTTCCATGATTGAAATGCGGCACGTGGGCATCCTTGCCATGATACTTGTGCCGTGTTTTTTTCTGATTTTTTGGTTTTCAAATTCCATGAACCTGCTTCTTTTGGGAAAAGAGATGGCCATGTCAATGGGAGTCAATATCAGGGGCGTCACCATTGTTCTTCTGGTCACAACGTCTCTGATGGTCAGCGCCACTGTCAGTCATTGCGGGCTTCTGGGGTTTGTGGGACTGGTGATGCCGCACCTTTTGCGGATTCCCTTCGGCGCCGACCACCGCATACTTGTTCCGGCCTGTGTGTTGGGCGGCGGAGTTTATATGGTCTTATGTGATTTGTTGTCAAGGAGCCTTCCGCAGCAGGGTGAGATGCCTGTGGGAGTGATCACCGCAATGATCGGCGCGCCTCTGTTTATACTTTTGCTGAAGAAAACCTCACGATGAGCCCTGTAATTGAGATAAAAAATCTGAGCTGCTCTTACGGAAAGAACTCCGTGCTGAAAAACATTTCTTTTTCGGTCTCAAAAGGCGATCTGTTCATTATTATCGGCCCGAACGGCTCGGGCAAAACCACATTATTGAAAACCATTTCGGCCTCCATGAGATATGAAGGAGGCTCGATTCAGGTCCAGGGCCGTTCTGTTGAGGACTATACCCGAAGATCTTTGGCAAGGGCTGTGGCGCTGGTCCCGCAGCAGGTTTCCTTTGATTTTCCTTTTACGGTTATGGAACTGGTCCTGATGGGCCGCTCGCCATATCTGGGGATGCTTGGGTTCCCGCAGAAAGCGGACATTGAAATTGCCGGTCAGGCCTTATCCTTTACCGGGGTGGAGCACCTGGCGGATCGCAAACTGGATCAATTGAGCGGCGGAGAAAGACAATTGGTCTTTATCTCCCGGGCCATCTGCCAGCAGCCGCAGATTATTCTTTTGGATGAGCCCACTGCATCACTTGATCTTTCACATCAGACAAAGGTAATGGATCTGATGGAAGAGCTGAAATCAACACAAAATATGACAATTGTCATGGTGTCACACGATCTGAATCTCGCTGCAATGTACGGCGATACTCTGCTGTTACTTAAAGATGGAAGGGTCGCAGGCCGGGGCGCCCCTGAGGAAGTGCTCACATTCACGGTCCTGGAGGAGACTTATGGCTGTACACTTTTAGTGGATCAAAGTGCGTTGGGAGGATTTCCAAGGGTCACGCCCGTGCCCCGGAGATTCATTGCCGAAGGTTATGATATGAACGAAAAGAGGTAATATTATGATTGAGCTGTTTGTTAAAGGCGGGCCTGTCATGTACCCGCTTCTGTTATGTTCCATTCTTTCACTGACAATAATCATCGAGCGGACTTTTTTTTGGATCAGTGTTGGGATGCGCCGGAACAAGGCCCTGGTGGATGAAGTACTCGATTTGTGCAGAAAAGGCGATTGGGAAGGGGTAAGGGCGAAGGCGGCGGGGACACAAAACTATGTTATAAGGGTCCTGATAAGCGGCATTCTCCATCGTGAATATTCCATGACCAAGGCAATGGAGTCTGCTGCTGCGGAAGAGATTCGGCGTATGAACAGATTCATGGGCATACTGGACACGATAATCACCGTTACACCGCTCTTAGGCATTTTGGGGACTGTCACCGGCATAATAAAATCCTTTGAAATACTGGGTGCCGGCGGAATTGAGCAGGCCCAATCAGTTACGGGAGGGATAGCCGAGGCGCTTATTACAACTGCCTCTGGCCTTTCTATCGCTATCCCGACACTATTCTGTTTTAACTACTTCAACTCCTATATCGAACGCGCAGTCCAGATCATTGAAAAATATGCGACAAGTTTTGAAATAGTATATGAGAAAATCATTATGGCCTCTGATAACAAAGGAAATCATCAATGAAAGTCAAACTGTCAAAATTGCGCAAAAGCAGGATCGAAATGATCCCGCTTATTGACATTGTCTTTTTGATTATGGTCACCTTTATCTATTCCACGCTCTCCATGGCCGTTCACAGGGGATTATCCGTCTGTCTTCCCTCTTCATCCGTTACTGAGATTGAAAAACAACTGATTCTATCCGTAACAATTACAGGCGACGGAAAACTCTATGTGGATAAAGATCCAGTGGAGCTTGATCATCTGACCCGGACTCTTAAATCAAAAACACAGGGCCAGGCCAATCCCGGCGTCCTGTTGTTTGCAGACAATGCCATAAAATA